>JAGONY010000001.1:0-62500 GCA_017992785.1 Candidatus Omnitrophota bacterium
CCGACGGTCAGGTCCAACGTGATACCATTCCTCGCCGGAATACCCGAGCGGGTCGGCTATGACAGGAAATGGGGTTTCCTGCTTACCAAGCGGCTTAAGGACACGAAACACCACCGAGAGAAGCACGAGATAGATTACAGCCTCGACGTGCTGCGGCCGGTCGGGATAACGCCGAAGGACAGGGCGCTCTACATGCCTGTGAAGCCGGAATACGAGAGGGTAATAGAACGTTTCATGGACCTCGCCGATATAGGGAGCAAGGACATCATAGTCGCGATAAGCCCGGGGGCGAGCTGCCCGTCGAAACGCTGGCCCGCTTACAGGTTCGGCCGCGTGGCGGACGAGCTTGCAGGAAGGCGCGGCGTAAAGGCAGTCATTATAGGCGGGCCGTCCGACAAGAAGACGGTAGACGAGGTGAAGACCGGCATGCTGCACAGCCCGATAGTCCTGTCGGAGGAACATTCTCTCGGGGAGGTCGCGGCGCTGCTTAAGAGGTGCAAACTGCTGATCTCTAACGACTCCGGCCCGGTGCATATCGCGGTAGCGGTCGGGACCCCGGTCATCTCGATATTCGGCAGGCTGGACCCGGGGCTTTCTCCCCAGAGGTGGGGGCCCGTCGGGCCGCGCGACATCGTCATACATAAGGATATCGGCTGCGAGGAATGCCTCGCGCACAACTGCAAGCTCGGTTTCAAATGCCTCGAGGCTGTTACCGTCGAAGACGTCCTTTCGGCGGCGGAAGGGCTCCTCGGCGGCGGTTGACATAACACGTTAATAGTGGTAAACTTTTCGACAAAAGAAAGCAAGGTAAACCATGAAATTCTTAGTTACCGGAGCGGCAGGCCTCATAGGCTCCAACCTCGCGTTAGAACTCCAGAAGCACGGCAAGACCATCGCTTTAGACGACCTTTCGGCGGGCAGGAAAGAGAACCTCGCGCGTTTTAAGGGGGCGATGGTCATCGCGGATATACGCAAAGTGGATTATTCGAAATTCCTCGACAGGTGCGACGCCGTCTTTCACCAGGCCGCCATCACCGATACGACCGTCATGGACAGGAACCTCATGCTATCGGTCAACGTCGACGCTTTCAAGAGGCTCCTTATATACGCGAAATCTATCGGATGCAAGAAGATAGTATACGCGTCGAGCGCCGCGACATACGGCAAGGGCAAGGTCCCGATGAAAGAGACCGACAGGCCCGCGCCCGCAAACATCTACGGCGAGAGCAAGGTCCGCATGGAGCAGGTGGCGAAGGCGTTCGTGAAGGAGAATCCGGACTTCTCCGTTGTGGGGCTGCGTTATTTCAATGTCTACGGCCCCGGCGAGACGCACAAGAAGAAGGCCGCGAGCATGATATACCAGCTCTACCTTCAGATGGCTTCGGGTAAACGGCCAAGGGTATTCAAATGGGGGGAGCAATACCGCGATTTCATATACGTCAAAGACGTCGTCGCCGCGAACATGAAGGCGATGGCGTATAAGGGCAGCGGAGTTTTCAATGCAGGCACGGGCTCGCCCGCCACGTTCAACGAAGTCATAGAGGCCCTGAACAGGGCGCTGAAGAAGGACCTGACACCCGAATATTTCGATAACCCTTATGGTTTTTACCAGGACAGGACGCACGCCGATATTTCGCTGTCGAAGGCAGCGCTCAAGTTTTCCGCGAAATACGGAATAGAAGCGGGGATAAAAGATTACGTATCGATCCTGAAAAAACAGAAAAGGCGCTGAAATGCTGAAAAAGACCGGTCTGGAGAAGCTCAATAAAACTGTTTCGAGATTCAGCGGCGCGAAGGTCCTCGTGATCGGGGACCTGATACTCGACGAATTCATCTGGGGCGATTCCTCGAGAATCTCGCCGGAGGCGCCGGTCCCGGTCGTGCTTGTGGGCAGGGAATCTATGATGCCCGGAGGCGCGGCAAACGTCGCGAGCAATATAAGCTCTATAGGCGCGAAGGCCTATCTCGCCGGCGTCATCGGCCGCGACGCGCACGGGCGGGAGCTCGAGACGATATTGAAGCAGAGGAACGTCGATCTTGAGGGGGTCATCTCGGACCCCGGCAGGCCCACGACGCTGAAGACGAGGGTCGTGGCGCGCCACCAGCAGGTGGTGAGGATAGACCGCGAGAGCGCAAAGCCGCTCGCGGAATTGCAGAACAGGGAACTCTTGTCATTCATAAAGTCAAAGATAAAAGAGGTCGACGGTGTCATCATAGAGGATTACGGCAAGGGCGTCATAACGCCCGGCCTGCTGAAGGAGATCGTACCCCTCGCGAGAAAGCACCGGAAGATAATAACCGTGGACCCGAAGGAAGAGCATATTTCGTATTACAAGGGAGTGACGGCTATCACCCCGAACCGCAAAGAAGCGGAAGCCATGGGCGGCATAAAGGCGAAGGACGATCCGTCGCTGGACAAGCTCGGAAGATCGTTGCTGGAAAGGCTGAAACTGCAGGCGGCGCTTATCACTTTAGGCGAGAACGGCATGAGGGTCTTTGAGCGCGGCGGTAAGATAACGCAGATTCCGACGATCGCGCAGGAGGTCTTCGACGTCTCGGGCGCCGGCGACACGGTCATAGCCACCTTTACGACGGCATTATGCGCCGGCGCGAAGATGATAGAAGCCGCTCATATCTCCAATTTCGCGGGCGGCATAGTGGTCGGGAAGGTCGGCGTCGCGTCGACATCCCAGGCCGAACTGAAGGCCCGCATCAGGGACCACCATTGGCAGCCCTGACCCGAGGAGGCATCTGAATGGACGCTATCGGCGTCATCCCGGCTAGGTACGGCTCTACAAGGTTCGAGGGTAAGGTCCTCGCGGACCTTCTCGGAAAGCCCGTCATACAGCATGTATGGGAGAACGCCAAGAGGGCCGCGACGCTCGATGACCTCGTCGTTGCCACCGATGATGAGCGTATCCTCGATGCCGTCCGCGCGTTCGGCGGCAATGCGGTCATGACCGCGAAGGAACACAGGACCGGGACCGACAGGTTGAGGGAAGTCGCGAACCCGATCGAGGCGAGGGTCGTCGTGAACATACAGGCCGACGAACCGCTTCTGCACCCTTCTATGATAGACGACGTCGTCAGCCCGCTCCTGCGCAGCAGGGAACTGACGATAACGACGCTGAAGAAGAAGATAACCGACCCCGAAGACCTGCGAAACCCGAACGTCGTAAAGGTAGTGACCGGCAAGAACGGTTACGCGCTTTACTTTTCGCGTTCGGCGATACCTTTCCCGCGTTTCCACGAGAACGTCGTATTCTACAAGCATATCGGGCTTTACGCTTTCACGAAGGATTTCCTTTTCACTTTCACGACACTCCCGACCTCGTCCCTCGAAGGGGCCGAGGGGCTTGAGCAGCTTCGCGTCCTCGAGAACGGTTACAGGATAAAGGTAGTCGAGACCCAGTTCGATACGATAGGCATCGACACCCCTGAAGACCTCGAGCGAGCGAGGGAGGTCCTAACCCTGAGGGATAAATGACAGCGCGGGCGCGCGGCACAAAATATATATTCATTACCGGGGGAGTCGTGTCGAGCCTCGGCAAAGGAATAGCCTCGGCCTCGATCGGAAAATTGCTTGAGGCCAAAGGCATAAGGATCACGCTGCAGAAGCTCGACCCGTACATCAACGTTGACCCGGGCACGATGAACCCTTTCCAGCACGGCGAGGTCTACGTGACCGACGACGGCGCCGAGACCGACCTCGACCTCGGACATTACGAGAGGTTCACGTCGGCCGTCATGGGCAAGGACAATAACGTCACGACCGGGAAGATATACAACACCGTCATAACGAAAGAGCGCCGCGGCGATTATCTCGGCGGAACGGTCCAGGTCGTCCCGCATATAACGAACGAGATAAAGGAATCGATAAAGAAGGTGGGCAGGGGAAGGGGCGTCGACGTGGTCCTCTGCGAGATAGGCGGCACGGTCGGCGATATCGAATCCCTGCCGTTCCTCGAAGCGATCAGGCAGTTAAGGCTCGAGAAGGGGCGCGGCAACGTGCTGAACATACACCTTACCCTCGTGCCGTATATAAGGGCCGCGGGCGAGCTGAAGACGAAACCGACTCAGCATTCGGTCCAGAAACTCCGCGAGATAGGCATCCAGGCGGATATCCTGCTCTGCAGGACGGAGGAATCCCTCTCCAGGAAACATAAGGAGAAGATAGCGCTCTTCTGCAACGTCGACGAGGGCGCGGTCTTCGAGGCGAAGGACGTCAAGGACATCTACGAGGTCCCTGTCATGTTCAAGGAGCAGGGGCTCGACAAGGCGATCGTGAAGATGCTCGGCCTGCGCGTCCGCGACAAGGGACTCAAGGACTGGGAAGAGAAGGTCATAAAGCCGTCGCTCGACCCGTCGGCCTGCGCCGTCATAGCGGTGGTCGGCAAATACATAGAATTGCAGGACGCGTACAAGTCGATTTACGAGGCGCTCAAGCACGGCGGCATAGCCAATAACGCGCGCGTGGAGATAAAGAGGGTCGAATCGGAGAAGATCGAGCAGTCCGGCGCCGAGAAGCACCTCTCCGGCGTCGACGGCATACTTGTCCCCGGAGGGTTCGGGACGAGAGGCATAGAAGGCAAGATAAAGGCGATTAGGTACGCGAGGGAGAATAAAGTGCCGTTCTTCGGGATATGCCTCGGCATGCAGTGCGCGACGATAGAATTCGCGCGCAACGTCTGCGGGCTCGGCAGGGCAAATTCCACGGAGTTCGACAGGAACACGCCCAATCCGGTCATCAGCCTGATAGAGGAGCAGAAGAAGGTAACACAGCTCGGTGGGACGATGCGCCTCGGGAAATACCCGTGCAGGGTCAGGAAGGGGACGAAGACATTCGACGCATACCGGAAAGAACTCGTATACGAAAGGCACCGCCACAGGTATGAGTTCAACGGCAAGTACAGGGATATAATGGCAAAGAACGGCCTTATGGTAACGGGCGTATACCCGAAGGAGAACCTCGCGGAAATAATAGAGCTGCAAGGGCACCCGTGGTTCATAGGAACGCAATTCCACCCGGAGTTCAAATCAAAGCCGGACGTTTGCCAGCCGCTTTTCAGGGAGTTCGTGAAAGCGTCGCTGGTATCCGGCGCCAAAAGGAGCTAAAAACGTGGCTAAAACCGTATCTATCGGAAAGATAAAGATCGGCGGAGATAACCCGCTGGTCCTGATAGCCGGGCCGTGCGTAATAGAGAGCGAGGCATCGGCCGTCCGGCACGCGAGCGCGATAAAGAAGATCGCGGACAGGCTTGATATCCCGTATGTCTATAAGTCCAGCTACGATAAGGCAAACAGGACATCGGTAAAATCTTTCCGCGGGCCGGGGCTCGTGAAAGGCCTGAAGATATTGAAGGCGGTTAAGGCCGCCGCAGGTGTGCCGGTATTGAGCGACGTGCACTGCAAGGAAGAACTCAATGCGGCCGCTAAGGTCCTCGACGTGATCCAGGTGCCGGCATTCCTTTCGAGGCAGACGGATTTCATCATAGCCGCGGCAAGGACCGGGAAGGTCGTGAACATAAAGAAGGGCCAGTTCATGGCGCCATGGGACGTGAAATTCGCGGCCGAGAAAGCGGCGGCGGCCGGGAACAAGTCGATCATAATAACCGAGCGCGGCGCCAGTTTCGGGTATAATAACCTTGTAAGCGACATGAGGTCGCTCGTGATACTCGGAGAACTCGGTTATCCGGTCATATTCGACGCGACGCATTCCGTGCAATTGCCGGGAGGCAGGGGCGAGTCATCGGGCGGTGAAAGCAGGTTTATACCGGTGCTCGCGCGCGCGGCCGTGGCTGCGGGATGCGACGGCCTCTTCCTTGAGGTCCACGAGGACCCGAGGTGCGCGCTCTGCGACGGCCCGAACTCCGTGGCGCTCAAAGACCTCGAAGAGCTCCTTATTACGGTGAAGGAGATACACGAGATAGTAAAAGATAATGCAGGCAAGGGGGGGCGCAAATGATAAAGCGCGCGAAAGAAGTCCTGAGGATAGAAGCGGCCGCGGTGTCGTCTCTTATACGCAGGGTAGATAAAAATTTCGAGAAAGCGGTCAGGGCGGTCCTTGCGTGTAAGGGCAAGCTCGTCGTGACGGGCATGGGCAAACCGGGTTTCATAGGCGCGAAGATATCGGCCACTCTCTCGTCGACGGGGACGCCGAGCCTTTACCTGCACCCGGCCGACGCCATACACGGTGACCTCGGCAGGGTAACGAAGGACGACGTCGTGCTCGCGATATCGAACTCAGGCGAGACCGAGGAGATAATAAGGCTCCTGCCGACGCTGAAGAAGATCGGCACGAGGATAATAGCCATGACCGGCAACAGGGATTCGACCCTCGCCAGGCACAGTGATGTCGTGCTGGATGTCGCGGTAAAGAAAGAGGCGTGCCCGCTCAACCTTGCGCCGACCGCTTCGACGACCGCGATGCTCGCTATGGGCGACGCGCTGGCTGTCGCGCTGCTGGACCGCAGGGGATTCAGGCGGGAGGATTTCGCGCTATATCACCCGGGCGGATCGCTCGGCAAGAGGCTTATACTGAAGGTCGAGGATATAATGAGGAAGGGCAAGGAGAACCCGGTCGTCGGCGACGATATGAAGATCAAAGACGTGCTGCTGAGGATCACGGGCGCGCGCGCGGGTTCGGCGAGCGTCGTGGACAAAAAAGGCGTATTGTCCGGGATATTTACCGACGGGGACCTCCGCAGGCACCTCGGTACGGATCCCCTGCTTTCTCTTAAGCCGGTAAAGCAGGTCATGACGAAGGATCCCGTGACGATCTCCAAGGATATGCTCGCCGCGGACGCTTTCCGCATCCTGCGGGAGAAGAGGATAGACGAGATCCCGGTCGTTGACAAGTCGAAGAGGCCTATAGGCCTCGTGGACGTCCAGGACCTGCTGAAGGCGGGGCTAGTATAAAAAATGGACATATCCGAAAAAGCGAAAAAGATAAAACTCCTTGTCCTTGACGTCGACGGTGTAATGACCGACGGCAGGGTTTATTACGATGATTTCGGCGACCAGCTGAAGGCGTTCGACATCCAGGACGGCTACGGGCTCACGCTCTGGTGGAAGGCGGGGCTCAAGTCCGCTATCATAACCGCGAAGAAATCCCGCATCGTTACCCGCCGCGCGAAAGCCTGCCATATTGATAAGGCCTTTATGGGCGCGCGCGACAAAGGCGCAGAATACGAAAAATTGCTCAGGATATTCAGGGTCACCGACGAAGAGGTCTGTTTTATAGGCGACGACCTTATAGACCTGCCTGTCATGAGGCGGGCCGGACTGGCTGTCGCGGTCCCCTACAGCCGCCCCGAACTCAAAGCCATATCCCACTACACCACCCTTGCTGAAGGCGGCCGCGGGGCGATAAGGGAGATCGTCGAGATCATCCTGAAAGCCCAGTCCAAATGGCACAGTTGACAAAATAAATCTCCTAACATATACTATGACTCAATAAAGGGAGAGACGATGCCGAAAAGAGAGAAAAAATCTCTCGGGGAAGCGCTCGTAGAACTCGGCCTTATAGATGCCGGGAAGCTCAAAAAGGCGAAATCGGAGGTCGAAAAGACCAAAGAGCCGCTTCGGCGCGTTCTCGTGAAACTCGGCATGGTGGACGAGGACGCCATACTCTCCTTTTTTGAGGGGCAGATGGGCGTCCCGCGCATAGATTTCTCCAATTATATCCTCGACCCGAAGGTAGTCGAGCTCCTCCCTGAAACATTCTGCAGGAAAAATTCCGTGCTTCCGCTTTTCAAGATAGCCGACACGCTGACGATCGCGATGACCGACCCTATGGACGTATTTACGATAGACGAGGTCCGCGCAAGGACAAGATGCGAGGTCGAGCCGGTAGTCGTCTCGGACAAGGACCTGCAGCGCGTCTTCGGCCAGTATTACGGCGCGAAGGGCACCATGGACGATATAGTCAAATCCATCGACAAGGACAAGCTGGCCTTGAAGGAAGGGGCGGAACCGGAACTGAAGGCGCTCGAAGGGCTGGTAGAGGAAGCGCCGGTCGTCCGGCTTGTCAACCTCGTAGTAATGGAAGCGCTGAAGGCCGGCGCGTCGGACATACATATAGAGCCGGAAGAGGAGAGTCTCCTGACGAGATACAGGATAGACGGTGTCCTGCACGAGGTCGTATCTCCGCCGAAGAACCTGCAGGCGGCGGTCATATCGCGCATAAAGATACTCTCCGGCATGAACATCGCCGAGCGCAGGATACCCCAGGACGGGAGGTTCCAGCTGAAGATAGAGAACCGGCAGATAGATTGCAGGGTCTCGACGATACCGACCGTATACGGCGAGAACGTCGTGATAAGGTTGCTCGACCTCAACAGCGTCCTCCTGGGATTGAGCGACCTGGGTTTTTCCAAGGACGACCTCACGGTATACGAAAAACTCATACACAAGCCGTACGGCATCATACTCGTGACCGGGCCCACCGGCTCGGGAAAGACGACGACGCTCTATTCGTCGTTGAGCACGATAAATTCCCCCGAAAAGAACATCGTAACGATAGAGGACCCTATAGAATACCGCCTCCATATGGTCCGGCAGATGCAGATAAACCCGAAGGCGGGGCTGACCTTCGCGAGCGGCCTGCGCTCTATACTGCGCCAGGATCCCGATATCGTCATGGTCGGCGAGATCCGCGACCTCGACACCGCTGAAGTCGCGATACAGGCCGCGCTGACGGGCCACCTTGTCCTGAGCACCCTGCATACGAACGACGCGCCCGGCGCGATCACGCGCCTGATCGATATGGGGCTCGAGCCGTTCCTCGTGTCGTCGTCGATAACCGGTGTTATCGCGCAGCGCCTCGTGCGGCTCATCTGCCCCGACTGCAAGAAGGAATATAAGCCGTCGGACAACGTCCTCGAGGACGTTGGCATGATCTCGTATAAGGACAGCGTAAAGTTTTACCGCGGCAAGGGCTGCGACAAATGCATGCAGACCGGCTACAGGGGAAGGATAGGCATATTCGAACTGATGGTTCCGGGCGACGATATACGCGCGTTAACGGTGGCCAAGGCCTCCACATCGGATATAAGGAAGGCCGCGCTTAAGGCGGGCATGAAGACGATGCAGCAGGACGGGCTCGAAAAGGTCAAGGCAGGCAAGACGACACTCGAAGAGGTCATGCGCGTTACCCAGCAGGAAGAGTAGACGATGCCGAATTTCCGTTATAAGGCGAGGGACCAGGCAGGCAAGCTCGTTGAAGGCGTGATGGAGTCCGCCACCGAACACGACCTGGCCGACAAGCTCCGGAAGATGGGATACATTGTCACAGGGGTCTTTCCGGCGGCGGGAGGCGTCTCCCTCGAGGAGATACTCCTCGGTTTCAACAGGATAAGCGTAGAAGACACGATCTTCTTTAATATACAGCTCTCTAATATGCTCGACGCGGGGCTTCCGCTGCTGACATGCCTTAATTCGATATCGCTGCAGGCGGAGAATAGGCAGATAAAGAAGGTGATCTCCGACGTCCGGCTCAAGGTCGAGACGGGCCTTTCCCTTTCGGAGGCGATGGCAAGCCACCCGGGCGTATTCTCGCGCCTTACGGTAAGCATGGTAAAAGCCGGCGAGGCGAGCGGGAACCTCCCCATCGTGCTCAAGAGGCTTGCGGATTTCGGTGAGAGCGAGATGGACCTGAGGCAGAGGGTCAGCGCGGCGATCATATACCCTGCCATACTTTCGCTTGCTTCCTTTGCCGCGGTAATATTCATTGTCACGTCGGTCATCCCGAAATTCGCGGAGATATTCGATAAGTTCCATGTCCAGCTTCCGCTGATAACGCGGATGCTCAACTCGGCGGGGATCGCGTTAAGGGATTACTGGCATCTCTACGTTCTCGCGGCGCTGGCGATCGCGCTTGCCGCGCGCATATATGTAAATACGGGCATCGGCCGCCTGCAGTTCGACCAGTTGAAGCTTTCGCTTCCGGTAATAGGCCCGCTGATGAAGAAGGCGGCCATATCCCGGGCCGGTCGGACACTGGCCACACTCTTCTCGAGCGGCGTGCCGATACTCGAATCGCTCGAGATACTGGAGGGCACTATCGGCAATGAGGTCCTCGCCCGCGTCATGGCGACCGTCCGCGAGGCGGTGCGCGGCGGAAGCAAGATCTCGGAACCGCTCAAGGTCAGCGGGGAGTTCCCTCCCGATACCATCCAGATGATCGCGGCAGGCGAAGAGACCGGAAACCTCGATGTGATGCTTAATAAGGTCGCCGACCTCTATGATTCAGCCGTCGCTTACAGCATAAAAAAACTTACGGCGTTTCTTGAGCCTGCGTTCCTGTTGATAATGGGTTCCGTCGTGGCGGTCATAATGGCCTCGACTTTAATACCGATGTTCGACCTGATAAAGATCCTCAGGCGATAACAAAAAGGAGGGGTAAGATGAAGAAAGGTTTCACACTTATCGAGCTGTTGATAGTCATCATGGTAATAGCGATACTTATCGGGATAGCCCTGCCGAGGTTCCGCGGCATGCAGGAGGAGGGCAACGTCGCGAAGGCGAAGGGCGAGCTCGTCACGCTGCAGGCGGCCGTGGAGAGCTATTACATGCATAACAATAACACTTATCCGGCCGCGCTCGCGAACCTTACGACCGCGACCCCGCAGATCGTGGACGCGACGCTTCCCGAAGACCCGTTCAATGTCGGCAACGATTACGGCTACGCGCAGTCCCCGGACGGCAGGTATTATGTCCTTTACTCCGTAGGGACCGGCGGTAACGGAAGCGCGTCGGTAGCGAATACCGGCGTCATTACGGAGACGAACGGCACGAGCTGCATCTATGTGTCGAACGCGGGACGCGATACGCAGCCCTAACGTGCGCAGCAGAAAAGGCTTCACGCTTCTTGAAGTCCTGTTGGCCGTTGTCCTCATGGCCGGCGGTTTTATAGCCCTGTCACAGGCAGTCGTGACAGGGCTTTTTGTCTCCGGCGGCAGCGAGCAGGAGCTCGTGGCCGCGAACCTCGCTCAGGAGCGAATGGAGGGCATAAGGAACACGGCATACGCGTCCGTTACGAACGAGGCCCGCGCTCCGGTCGCCGGTTTCACGACATACGAGAGGGAAGTGGTCGTAACGACACCGCTGGCAAGTTTGAAGCAGGTGAATGTGACCGTATACTGGCAGTCGAAATCGAATGAATTAAGTTTCAGCCTGGTGACATATGTCTCGGACATATAAGAGGCGCGGGTTCGCCCTCATCGAGCTCGTTATGTCGGTGTTCCTCGTGGCTGCGCTGCTCGGTGCGGTCGTGATGGTCTATAACTTCGGTTTCGACGTCTCGTATTCGCAATGGAAACGCACGGGTATAAAAGGCGAGACCGCAAGGACGCTCTCATCCATTTCGGCGGAGCTCCGGTGCGCCGACTCTGTAGTATCCGGCCAGGCGCTCGTGAATAGCATCAGGTTTACGGTGGATTATGACGGCAACGGCGCGGAAGAGACGATACAGTACACATGGGACAATACCGCCGGGAACCCGATGGACAGGACCTTCACCTCTACGGTGCCCGTCATCAACTCCACGGTTGCCGCCGTGCATTCCGTGGATTCCATGGCGTTCTCGTATTACGACACGAACGACAACCTGCTTGCGTTCCCGGTCACGGCGTCACAGGTCAGGGCCGTTGCGGTCACGATAACGGTTATTGACGGCGATGAGACGTTCACGCTGCGTTCGAAAGTAAAATTGAGGAATCTCTGAAAGATGCGAAACACGCGCGGCGCCGGGTCGCTGCTGATCCTCGTATTCCTGCTGATGGTATCGATGATCCTTTTTGTGGCGGGGCTCATGTTCATCGCGTCGGGAGAGATCCGCGATACCGCGTTCGGCGCGAACGACTACAGATTGCTGCACCTTGCCGACGCGGGCGTAGACAGGGCCATGAGGCAGCTGCGCGCGGACTACATTACCTCCACGCAGACAGGCGAGGCGGACCTCCGCGGAGCGGATACCTCATTGAGCTCCAGCGTAGGCAGCGCTACCCGGTTATCGTATATCGACAACAGCAACGCCACAATAAACAATAACGGGGACAGGGCGATAGTCAGGAGATTCGATTCGAACTATACACAGGCGCGCATAATATCCGTCACATACTTCGTCAGGGCGAGCAGGTCGACCGGAGGCGCGGGCGCCACGATGCAGGCGTCGTATACGACCGACGGTTCGACCTATACGACGGCCATGACGCAGGCCCTGCCTAACAGCGCGACGCTCGTGAATTATTCCGCCGACATAACGGGAGGCCTCACGTGGGACGATATCATGAGCGAGGACTTCAGGCTGCGCGTCGTACGGACCGCGGGCAACAGGAACATGAACATCGACGCCATGTGGATAAGGGTGGAATATGAGATAGATACCAATACCGAGACATGGTTTGACGGTTCTTATGCAAGTTTCCCGGTAACCCTCGGGGACGGGGACGTGCAATCGGTATCGATCGTTGACGAGGCGGGCAAGGTCCATTTGAATTACGCTACCCAGGGATTATTGCGATTCCTGATGCAGGAGCGCGGCGTAGCGAGCGGCACCGCAAATACGGTCGCGACAAATATCGTCAACTACCGCGGAGCGGCCCTCACGAACCCGTTCGATTCCATAGAAGAAGTGCAGAGGGTGACCGGCATGACGCAGGCGATATACGACGCGATAAAGGACTACGTAACGGTATATTCCTATATCAACCCGTATTCATACAGGCCGCCGGCCTCCGGCACAACTTCGCGCGCCCCGATAAACATCAATACCGCGCCCCGCGAGGTCCTTGAGGCGGTCTTCGACAACCTGTCCCTCGGCGGGACCGACGCGGCGAGATTGGCCACCGACATAATCAACGCTCGCGCGTCAAGCCCGTTCACGTGTTTCTACCATTGGGATACTTCCGTGACCACGGACTTCTACGATTTTGTCAGGACGCGCAGCTACCTGAGCGCAAGCGGAAATCCGGACGAGCGCGACAGGGTCCTAGACACCGCCGACGCTTCGTCGGTCATTCCTGTCAGGGGATCGGCCGCGTATACGAACCCTGCCGCAGAATTTTGTTACGCGACAACGGCATTTGAGGTACAATCTATAGGCAGGTCGCTCGGAGTCGACTTCAGGGTAACGACAAAAATAAAAGACGACCCGCGCGATACGGGGAACATAAGGACATTCCATAATTATACCGGCGACACGACAGCGATAGGCCATCGCAGGGAAAATTTCGAGTGATAAATATGGGCCATAAGAGCGTATTCCTCGGCATAGATATCGGCAGTACCTGTATAAAGGCCGTCGAGATAGATCTCGACGCCGCCGGCGGGCCGTTAATAAGGAAGGCGAACATCGTGCCGAGGTCCGCGGGCCTCGGCAAGGCACTTGCGGGCATGCAGGCCAAAAGCGCGAGGGCCATAGGGATCGTGGACTGCCCGACATCCTGCCTGCGCTACTTTACCGTCCCGGTAATGCCTGATAAGGAGCTCGGGGAAGCGATAAAATGGGAAGCGAAGGACAAGGTATCATACCCGCTCGACGAGGCGGTCATCGGCTATGAGACGCAGGAGGAGGCGGGTGAGGACGGCCTGAAGAAATTGCGCGTGAAATTCGTCGCGTCCCCGAAAAAATTCGTCGACGAGATGACCTCGCTTTTGTCGGAAGCGGGCGTCGAGCCGGTCGCGATAACCGAACCCCCGCTCGCGATAGAGAATATCGCGCGGCGCCTCGGCGCGGAAGGCCCGTCCGCGGCGGCGATCATTGAAATCGGCGCGGAATCGACGGGCATAAGCATATTCAGGGAAGGATCCCTGAAATTCCACAGGATGATAGGGTCCGGGGGCGTCGCGATAACCAAGGCGATCACTTCGGTTCTGATAACCGAGCAGGGCCGCGTGGAACTCAGTTATGAAGACGCCGAGAACCTGAAGATCAGGCACGGGATACCGCCGATGCCGGGCATCGACCTGCTGGACGGGAAGATAAACAGCCAACAGCTGCTGTCGCTTATCAGGCCGGCCACCGAGCGGCTTGTCCAGGAGATAGAGCGTTCTTTCGAATATTACAGCGACGGCTCTCTCGGCGACAAGGTAAAATCCGTCGTGCTCGTCGGCGGAGGGGCTTCCCTGAAAGGCCTCGCGCCTTTCCTGCAGGATGCGCTGGATATGCCCGTATCGGTCGGCGACCCTTTCAAGGGGATGAAGCTTGCGAATAACGCGGTAACGCCCGGCGCGGAGCCGCATATATTCGCCGACGCGGTCGGCGCGGCATTAAGCGAAGGCAAAGGCATAAACCTGTTGTCTTTGGAGATCAGGCATAAGACCGCCCGGACCTTCGGGAAGGCAGCGGTCGAGTCGGCCGCGGTCGCGGCGGTGGTCCTGCTCATCCTCGGATTCGTCGGCCAGCAGATGCGTTTATCGAGCTACGAAAAGAAGATAAAATACGGCGACAAGGAGCTCGAGGCGATGAGGCCCCAGATACAGATAGCGCTCAACTACGAGCGCATCAGGCAGGATAACGATAAAAAGAAGGCCTTCATGGCAAAGATGCTGTCCGAAGAGCCGCCGCTGAAGGAAGTGCTCAAGGAGCTCAGCAACAAGATACCAGGCGAAGCGGTGCTCACGGGCATAAGGATAGACGATAAGGACCTGGTCATTAAAGGCGAGATACGCGGGGAAGTGGCCAACCGCGAGGAAGCGCTGTCCGCGATAATAACGGCGCTGGAAGGCGGACTTTTCAGCGAGACGACGCTTATAAACGCGAGGATGAGCGAGGATTCGAAGACAAAGGCGGAGTTCGAGATAAAATGCGAATTTTAAACAGGATAACGCTGCCGCCCGGGTTGCTTGCCAGGAAGAAGGCCATCGCGATGTCGGCGGCCGGCGTAATAGTTTTCGCCGTGGTCTTCGCGCTCGTCATATCCCCGACGCAGAAGAAGATAGTATCCAGGAAGAAGGAATGGAAGCAGATGGAAGCGACGCTCGCAGAAAGCAGGATCAAGCAGAGCGCGGCGTACAAGATAGACAAAACGGGCATAGAGGCCGAGTCCGCTGCGCTGAAGAGGAAATTGCCGTCCAGGAGCAACGTATCGGCGGTTATCGACGAGTTGACGAGGAAGGGCAAGGCGCTGAACATCGAGTTCATAACGATAGACCCGCAGGAAGAGAGGAGCGCGACGCCGGGCTCGCGCCAGTCGGCGGACGGGTTCCGGTATTCGGTGCTTCCTATAGGCATAGATATGCGCGCTTCTTTCAGGAGCGTCGGCGAATACCTGCATGCCGTGGACAACCTTGAAAGCGGGTTTGCGACCGTTGACAACGTGCAGATATCGAAGGATGACAGGATCTTCCCGAAACTGAAGGTCAGGATGACGGTCTCCGTGTATTCCATAGAGGAATCCAGTGGACAAAAATAAGCGGCAGATCATGATACTCGCGGTGGTCATATTGGCGTTCGTCGTGTTCCTGCTCGCCGCGGCCATGAAATCGAAGCCGGCAAGGAAACCGGCCGCGCAGGCGCCGGGGGCCGCCGTAAACGCTGTTGCGAATAAGCCCGCAGAGGCGCTTTCCCCGGGAAAGAGTTCCTTCCCGTCCTGGGGCAGGGACCCGTTCGCCGTGGGCAGCGTCCCGGTGCAGGCGACCGGCGACCTTTCGCTCTCCGGCATCTTCTGGGACGCGAAGAAGCCCGTATGCCTTATCGACGGAAAGATGCTTAAGGCAGGCGACGAGATATCCGGAGCGAAGGTCCTGGAGATAAACAAGGATACGGTCCTGCTCAAGGTCGGCGACGAGCTCAGGACCCTCAGGGTCGGGCGTTAACGCTTGACTTGGCGGGCGTCTTCTGCTATCATAACTCGTTGTGAAGCACAGGATCAGGAGAAGGTATCTATATTACCTTCTAAAGACAGCCAGTTTTATCTCGCTTCTCTTTCCGATTAAAATTAACAGGTTTATAGGCAGACGGATGGGGGAATGCGCCTTTTTTTTGGCCGCAGCGCCCAGGAGGAAGGCCGTCGAGAACCTGAAGCTTGCCTTCGGGAAAGAGAAGTCCGGCGTTGAGATCCGGGCTATAGCCAGGGGGGTATTCAGGAATCTCGGGGAGAACCTTTTCGAGATGCTGAATTCCCCGAAGTTCACCTCCGGGAACATCGACAGATACGTTAAGATAAAAGGCCTCGATATAGTAGATAGGGCTCTTTCTCAAAAAAGGGGATTCATCGTCCTGTCGGCGCATTTCGGCAACTGGGAGCTCCTCGCGGGCTGGTTCGGCCTGAAGAGGTACCCGGTAAACGTTCTCGCGCGCAAGCTCCGCTATGAGAAGTATGACGCGTGGGTCAACAGCCTGCGCAGGGGGCTCGGCGTGAACGTCATAATGCGGGATGAGTCGGCAAAGACGATATTGAAGCTGCTTAAGGAAGGCCAGTCGATAGCGATACTCGCGGACCAGGATATATCATCGCTCGACGGGGTCTTCGTGGATTTCTTCGGGCGCAAGGCTTTCACTCCGACGGCGCCGGTGATACTCGCGCTCGCGACCGCGGTGCCGATAATACCGATGTTCATAGTCCGCGAGAAAGAGACGCATACGATCTACGTGGAGGAGCCGCTTGAGCTCGAGATAACAGGGAACAAGGACGCGGATATTATGGCCAACACGCAGAAGTGGTCGAAGGTCATAGAGTCGTATATCAGGAAATACCCGTCACAGTGGGTCTGGTTCCACGAAAGGTGGAAAACTCAAGATGAGACTAAATAAATTTTTGGCCGCGCTGCTGATAGCGCTGTCGTTCAACGGTTGCGCGGTGCGCAGCGATAAGCCCGCAAAGCCGGCCGCGGAAGAGCCGATGTCGCTCTCTACCGACCAGCAGGTCATGGCTTTCTCCCTCGCCGGATACGAGAAGAGCGGAAGGAAGAAGTGGGAGGTCCAGGGCAAGTCCGCCGACATCATGACGGAAGTCGTTAACCTGACGGACGTCGTCGCCAAGGCGTACGGCGAGGAGATAGACATGACGCTGACGGCGGACAAGGGAGTGTTCAACAGGAATACGAGCGACGCGCATTTCGAGTCGAACGTCGTCGTCTCCGGCACGGACGGCACGAAGATGGTGACCGACGAGGTCGATTGGAAGAACGCGGACCAGAAGATAGTCACCGATAGCCCGGTAAAGCTCTACGCCGAGAACGTCGAAAAGAAAGAGGACGGCACCGAGCAGAAGATACCTACGACGATCGTCTGCGACGGCCCGATGGAGATAAATTACGGAAAGAACTACGCGGTCTTCAACACGAATGTCAGGGTCGACGACGAGCGCGGCCAGATATTCTGCGATACGGCCACGGCGTATTACGATTCGGGCACGAAGAAGGTTTCAAGGATAGTCGCGAAAGGAAACGTGAAGATTGTCCGGGGCGGAAGCTGGACATTCAGTGATGAGGCAGTATACCTCGCGGCGGAGCAGAAGGTCATATTGAGCGGCTCGCCGAAGGTCACGATATACCCGGAAGAATCGAAGGCCGCGACGAAAGAGGTATTTTAGATGCATCTGCTCGAGACAAAAGGCCTGCAGAAGACATATAACCGCCGGCGCGTGGTCGACGGCGTGGACATATCCGTCAAGCGAGGCGAGATCGTCGGCCTTTTGGGCCCGAACGGCGCCGGCAAGACGACGACGTTCTACATGATAACCGGCCTGATCGAGCCGGACAAGGGCGAGGTCATATTCGATAACCAGGATATTACGAACCTCCCTATGCACAGGAGGGCCCGCTGCGGCATCGGCTACCTCGCGCAAGAGCCGTCGATATTCAGGAAACTGACCGTCGAAGAGAATATCATGGCGATACTCGAGACGCTGAAGATCTCGAAGAAGGAGCGCAGGAAGAGGCTCGAGATGCTGCTCGGGGAACTGAGGATATCGCACCTCGCGAAGAATTTCGCTTATACTCTCTCGGGCGGCGAACGCAGGCGCCTCGAGATAACCCGTGCGCTTGTTACGGAGCCGCTGTTCGTGTTGTTCGACGAGCCGTTCTCGGGCATCGACCCGATAGCGGTGGCGGAATGCCAGGAGATAATATGCTCCCTGAAGGAAAAGGGGCTCGGGATCCTGCTGACCGACCATAACGTCAGGGAGACGCTGTCTATTACCGACAGGTCCTATATCATGGCCGACGGGAAAGTGCTGATATCGGGCACGGCCGAAGAGCTCATCTCCGACCAGAAGTCGAGGCAGATATATCTGGGCGAAAAATTCAGAATGTAAAGGAGGTTCGCAATGCAGGTAGTAGTGACAGGCAGGCATTTCAACGTGACAGAAGGCATTAAGTCGCACATAGACGGCAAGATAACGAAGCTGAACCAGTTCCACCAGAACATCCTTGAGACGCATGTCATACTCGAGGTATCGAAGTTCCGCCATATCGCGGAGATGACCGTCATCGGCAAGCATATGAAGCTCACCGCGACCGAGACGACCACCGACATGTACGCGTCTATAGACAAGGCGATAGATTCCCTCGATAACCAGCTGCGTAAGCTGCACGACAAGGTCAAGGAGCACAGGGTCAGGAGGTCTTCCGGCAGGATGAAGGAGATCGCGACGAGGATCTGGGGCATCAAGGATTACTGGAGGGGCGAAAAGCCCGCCGCCGGCCCGAAGATCGTAGAAACGAAACGCGTCGCCGAAAAGCCGATGTCGGTCGAGGAAGCGGTAGAGGAGCTTAAGATATCAAACAGCGAGTTCATCGTGTTCAGGAACGCCGATGACAACAAAATCGAAGTGGTCTATAAGAGAAAGGACGGGGACTTCGGGCTCATAAAGGCCTGAGGAATATTTCTATGAAAGTAAAAAGCAAGGAATTGGCGGGTTCCCGCAGGGGTTTCGAAATAGAGGTCCCCGCGGAGACGATAAAAGAAAAATTCGACGAGATATATAACGAGATAGAAAAATACGCGGAAGTCCCGGGATACAGGACAGGCAAGGCGCCGCGCTACCTCGTGGAATCGCATTATAAGGAGAAGGCCGGCGACGAGGTCAAGAAGCGCCTTATAGGCGACTCGATAGTCAAGGCGGTAAAGGACGCCGGAATTGAGACGATAGGCATGCCTGCCGTCACGGACATAGTATTCGAGGCGGGCAAGCCGCTCTCGTTCAAGGCCGAGGTGCATGTGCGCCCGGATATCAAACTGAAAAATTACAAAGGGCTCAAGTCAACGAAACAGAAAGCCCAGATATCGACGGAAGATGTCGATAAGGTCATAGAGGAACTGCAGGAGAGGCATTCGCAGCTCAAGGACGTGGCCGGGCGCCCCGCGAAAGAGAACGACTGGTGCCTCTGCGATGTGGAGATATCAGTGGAGGGAAAGCCGGGCGAGAAGAACGAGAACGTCTGGTTCCCGCTCACTCCGAAATCGACGAAGCCCGAGTTCATGAGCCAGCTTATCGGCGCGGTCCCGGGAGACACGAGGACTGTCAACACCACGCTTCCCGCCAATTACCCTAAGAAGGACCAGGCCGGAAAGCCCGCGGTATTCATTGTGACGGTCAACCAGGTCAAGGAGAAGACGGCGCCCGCGATAGATGACGAGTTTGCCAAGGATATAGGAGGGTTCAAGTCGCTGCTCGAGCTGCGAGGGAACATCCGGGAAGAACTCACGAAGGCGAAGGAGCAGGAGGTTAGGTTCAAGACGGAAGAGGACCTCATGAACCAGCTGATCAAGTCCGTGAGTTTTGAGGCGCCGTCGTCAATGGTCGACGCGGAGGCCGCGCATATGTTAAGGGACGCGCAGCAGAGGCTGCAGTACATGGGCTATAAGGTCGATGATATCCAGAAGGAAGAGGCCGCGATGAAGGGCAAGTTCCGCGACGAGGCGACGAAGAGGGTAAAGGCGTATTTCATCCTCGACAAGATCGCGCAGGCCGAGAACCTTTCCGCGAGCCAGGAAGATATCAACAAGCGCATAGACCTGATGGCTACCCGCGCGAAGAAGACCTTCGAGGAAGCAAAGAAGTACCTCGAGGAGAACGACCTCATGGAAGACATCAAGGCGGAGATAGCGCAGGATAAGGCGATGGAATTCGTGGTCGCGAACGCTAAAATAGAGGAGGTCTAAGATGGCAGATAGGGAACGGTCGCAGATGCTCGTCCCGATGGTGGTTGAGCAGTCAGGACGCGGCGAACGCGCTTACGACATCTATTCAAGGCTCCTTAAGGACAGGATAATCTTCATCGGAACGCCGATCGACGATTACATCGCCAACCTCATCATAGCCCAGATGCTTTTCCTGCAGATGGAAGACCCCGATAAAGACATCAACATGTATATAAACACGCCGGGCGGCGTGGTAACAGCCGGCCTCGCGATCTACGATACGATGCAGTTCGTCAAGCCCGACGTATGCACATATTGCATAGGCCAGGCGACATCTATGGGCGCGATACTGCTTGCCGCCGGCACGAAGGGAAAGAGATTGGCGCTCCCGAACGCGCGCATAATGATGCACCAGCCGTGGGGAGGCACGCAGGGCGCGGCCGCAGATATCAGCATCCAGGCGAAAGAGATACTCAGGATGCGCGACAGGATAGAAGAGCTGCTCGCGAAGCATACGGGCCAGCCGCTCGAGAAGATCAAGAAGGACACGGACAGGGACTATTTCCTCAGCGCCGAAGAGGCGAAGGCCTACGGCATTGTGGATGAAGTCATACAAGGGAAGAAGAAGTAATCCGGTCACCTATGAAAAAAGAGAACAAGCCGAAAGATTCCTTACCGCTTTTGCCTTTAAGGGACATGGTCGTATTCCCGTTCATGACCGTCCCGCTGGTAGTCGGACGCGAGAAGTCGATCGCGGCGGTCGAGGAGTCGTTATCGAAAGACAAGACGATACTGCTCTGCGCGCAGAAGTCGGTAAAGGTCGAGGAGCCGTCCGAAGACGACATATACCCCATCGGCACGGTAAGCCAGGTCATCCAGTCGGTAAAACTCCCCGACGGCTCGTATAAGCTGCTCGTCGAGGGGCTCTACCGCGCGAAGGTTGTGAAGCTCTCCCCGGTCAAGGGATACCTGAACGCCGGGATCGAGGAGATCCCGTCCGCCGCGGAGAAGACGATGGAAGTGGAGGCGCTCGTGCGCTCGCTGGTCAACCAGTTCGAGGAATACGTGAAGCTGAACCAGCGCGTCCCGACCGAGGCATATGCGACGATAGCCAACATCGCGGACCCCGACCAGCTCGCAGACACGGCGGCGTCGTACCTGACGATGCGCGTGGCCGAGAAGCAGGCGATACTCGAGATCCTGAACCCGGTTGACAGGATAAAGAAACTTACCGAGGTGCTGAATTCCGAAATAGGCATACTCCAGATAGAGAAGAAGATATCCTCGAACGTCCGCAAGCAGATAGAGAAGGCCCAGAAAGAATATTTCCTCCAGGAACAGCTGAAGGCCATAGAGAAGGAACTCGGGCAGAAGGACGATTACAAGAACGAGCTCGATGAGCTGAAGGACAAGGTCAAGCAGGCGAAGATGCCGAAGGAGGCGCAGGAGACCGCGCTTCGCGAGGTCGAGAAGCTTTCGAGGATGTACCCGTCCTCGCCGGAGGCGACCGTCTCGCGCAACTATATCGACTGGCTCGTCGCGATCCCGTGGTCGGCGAGGACAGAGGACAACCTCGACATAAAGAACGCGGAGAAGATACTCGCCGAGGACCATTACGGCCTCGATAAGCCGAAAGAGAGGATACTCGAATACCTCGCGGTACGCAAACTCGTCAAGTCGATGAAAGGCCAGATACTTTGCTTTGTCGGCCCGCCGGGCGTCGGCAAGACCTCGCTCGCGAAATCGGTCGCACGCGCGCTTGGGCGCAATTTCGTGCGCGTATCGCTCGGAGGCGTGCGCGACGAGGCCGAGATACGCGGCCACCGCAGGACGTATATCGGCTCGCTGCCGGGCCGCATAATCCAATCGATAAGGAAGGCGAAATCCAGGAACCCGGTCTTCCTGCTCGACGAGGTGGATAAGATGTCGATGGATTTCAGGGGCGACCCCGCGTCCGCGCTGCTTGAGGTGCTCGACCCGGAGCAGAATTCCACGTTCTCCGACCATTACCTCGAGGTGGATTTCGACCTGTCGGACGTGATGTTCATAACGACCGCGAATTTCCAGGACAACATACCGATCCCGCTCCAGGACAGGATGGAGATCATCAAGATACCCGGCTATACCGAATACGAGAAGGTCAAGATAGCCCAGGGGTTCCTGATACCTAAGCAGATAAAGGCGAACGGCCTCAAAGCGGAGGACATTAAGTTCACGCCGGACGGGATATTGAGGATGATAAGGCGCTACACGCGCGAGGCGGGAGTGCGCAACCTTGAACGCGAGATAGCGCGCGTCTGCAGGCGCATCGCGAAAGAGGTCGTCAAGAAAGAGAAGGACCTCAAGATAAGGTTGACGCCGAACCGCATCGAGAAATATTTGGGCCCCGTGCAATTTACCGAACCGAAGAAGGAAGAGAAGAACGAGGTCGGCGTGGCTACGGGCCTCGCGTGGACAGAAGCGGGCGGCGACATAATATCAATAGAATCGACCCTTATGAAGGGCAAGGGCAAGATGACGCTTACCGGGAAGCTCGGAGAGGTCATGCAGGAGTCGGCTCAGGCGGGCCTGAGCTATATCCGTTCCCGCGCGCGCGAGCTCGGCATCTCCGACGATTTCTACAAGAAGATGGACATACATATACACATCCCGGAGGGCGCTATCCCGAAGGACGGCCCGTCGGCCGGAATTACTATGGCTACCGCGCTGATATCCAGCCTCACGAGGTACCCGGTGAAGAAGGATGTCGCTATGACCGGCGAGATCACGCTGAGGGGCAAGGTCCTGCCGATAGGCGGGCTCAAATCCAAGATGCTCGCGGCCCACATGGTCGGCATCAAGACGGTCATCATACCGAAAGAGAACGAGAAAGACCTTATAGAGATACCGAAGAATATACTGAAAGACCTTAAGGTAATACCGGTCGAGAACATGGACCAGGTCCTGGAAATAGCCCTGGACAAGAAATGCAGGAAAGCGGCAGTTTACCAGCACTTATCAATACAAACTTAAACAGGAGGAAGCCAGCATGAAGAAGAATTATCTTATGACCCCGGGACCCACGCCCGTACCGCCGCAAGCGCTGCTTGCGATGGCCGAACCGATAATCCACCACAGGACCCCGGAGTTCATGGAGATATTCAAGGAAGTATGCGAACTCCTGAAATTCATATTCCAGACACAGAACCCCGTAATAACGCTGACATCCTCGGGCACGGGCGCGATGGAAGCGGCCGTATGCAACCTGCTTTCCGCGGGCGACAAAGCGATATGCGTCCAGGGCGGCAAGTTCGGCGAGAGATGGACGGAATTATGCAAGGCCTACGGGGTGGATACTATAGTGATGAATGTCGAATGGGGAAAAGCCGTTGACCCGAAGGCGATCGAGGCGGAGCTGAAGAAAGACCCCTCGATACAGGCCGTATTCACGACGCTCTGCGAGACCTCTACCGGCGTGCTGACCGATATCAAGGCGATAGCGCAGGTAACGAAGAACCACGGCGCTGTGCTTGCCGTCGACGCTATATCGGGCCTCGGCGCCGAAGAGATAAAGACCGACGAATGGGGCATAGATGTCGTCGTGTCCGGCTCGCAGAAAGGCCTCATGATACCTCCCGGGCTCGCATTCATAACCTTAAGCAAGAAAGCGTGGGAGAAGGTCGAGAAGTCGAAGAACCCGAGGTACTATTTCAACCTCAAGAAGGCGAAGAAATCCATCGACGCAACGGACACCCCTTTTACTCCTGCGATATCGCTGGTCATCGCTTTGCGCGAGACGCTCAGGATGATGAAGAAGGAAGGCCTCGACGTAATATTCGGCCGCCACAAGATACTTGCTCTCGCAACGCGGGAAGCGATGGAGGCGATGGGATTGAAATTGTTCGCGCCCTCCGCGCCGTCGAACGGCGTCACCGCCGTCTGCGTCCCTGAAGGCATCGACGGGGAGAAACTCGTAAAGCACATGAGGGATAAATACGGCGTCGGTATAGCGGGAGGCCAGGCCGAACTCAAGGGTAAGGTCATCCGCATCGCGCATATGGGATATATCAACGATACGGACATCCTGATGACGATCGCCGTGCTCGGCATGGCGCTCGCCGAGATGGGATTCAGGGGCGAACCCGGCGTCGGGGTAGAAGCCGCCGAGGAAGTCCTGCTCGAAGGCCGCGACAGGAATCCAGTCGAGTCCGCATAAAGAGGCTTCGCAGCACTTAGGGACACTCCGCCCGAGGATATAAAATGTCTGGCGAAACTTTAGCGTTAGCCGCCACGGCGGCATCATTGGGTTTCATACATACGCTCGCGGGGCCGGACCATTATGTGCCGTTCATAATGATCGCGAAAGCCCGCGGTTGGTCTTTGCTGAAGACGGCGTTCGTGACATTTTTATGCGGCATCGGCCATATCCTTAGCGCCGTGCTTTTGGGGATAATAGGCCTGGTTTTTGGTTTCGCGTTAAGCAGTATAGAGGCCTTTGACTCGGTACGCGACAATATCGCCGCGTGGCTGTTCATCGCTTTCGGGCTCGTTTATTTCGTCTGGGGCGTAAGGAAAGCTTTCCGAGGCCGTCACGGCCATGGCCACGCGCATGAAGGCAGGGCCGGCATAACGCCGTGGGTACTTTTCACGATATTCGTGTTCGGCCCGTGCGAGGTCCTGATACCGCTTTTGATGTATCCGGCCGCGAAAAACAGCCTGATGGACGCGGCTTATGTCACGCTGGTATTCGGCGCGGTTACGATAACGACGATGCTCGGGATCGTGATGGTCTCGATGTTCGGGTTCAACCTGCTTCCGCTGGGGAAGATCGAGCGTTATACGCATGCCCTTGCCGGGCTTGCGATAGTTGTCTGCGGCATTCTTATAATCATTTAACAGGAGAAACGAAATGTACAAGGTGCTCGTCAGCGATTCGCTGTCTGAAGAAGGGCTTAAAGTGCTGAAGGACGAAAAGGACCTGCAGGTCGACGTCAAGCTGAAGCTGCCCCCCGAGGAATTAAAGGCGTTGATCAAGGATTACGACGCGCTCGTGGTCCGCAGCAGCACTAAGGTCAACAAGGATATCATAGAAGCCGCGAAAAAACTGAAGGTCATCGGACGCGCGGGCGTGGGCCTCGATAACGTCGATGCCGAAGCCGCCTCGAAACGCGGTATCATAGTAATGAACACCCCCGCCGGCAACACGATCTCGACCTGCGAGCACACATGGTCGCTGATGCTCTCGATGTCGCGCAACGTCCCCAACGCGAACGCGTCGCTGAGGGAAGGCAAGTGGGACAGGAGCAAATATATGGGCGTCGAGCTCTACGGCAAGACGCTCGGTATTATCGGCCTTGGCCGCATCGGCACCGAAGTCGCGAAGCGCGGTATGGCGTTCGGCATGAGGGTCATCGCCTACGACCCGTACCTGACCGTCGAAAAGGCGAACGACCTCGGGGTCGAGCTCGTGGAGGTCAAGGATATAATAAGGGAATCCGATTACATAACGGTCCATACCCCGATAACGAACGAGACGAAGCACCTTATAGGCGAGCAGGAGTTCGGGCAGATGAAGAAGGGGGTGCGCCTGGTCAACTGCGCGCGCGGAGGCATCATAGACGAGAAGGCGCTGTTAAAGGCGCTCGAGTCCGGGAAGGTCGCCGGCGCCGCGCTTGACGTCTACGAGGACGAGCCGCCGAAAGATTTCACGATGTTCAGGAACGAAAAGCTGATAGCGACGCCGCATCTCGGCGCCTCGACGGAGGAGGCGCAGGTCAACGTCGCGATAGAGGTGGCCAAACAGGTCGCGGACGCGCTCCTCGGCCGCGGATGCCGTAATGCCGTAAACGTCCCGTGTGTAGACCCGGAGGCCTACAAGGCGATCCGCCCGTACGTGACTCTCGCCGAGAAGATGGGCCTCGTGATAGGCCAGCTTTCTGAAGGCAGGATGCAGGAGGTAAAGATAGAATACTCCGGCGAGATAGTCCAGCACGATATGGCGTCGGTGACAATAGCGTTCCTGAAGGGAGTGCTAACGCCGATCCTGCAGGAGACGGTAAATTACGTGAACGCGTCGTTTATAGCGAAGGAACGCGGCATAAAGATAGTCGAGACGAAGACGTCTCAGATAGAGGAGTTCGCGAACCTCATCACGATCGAAGCGAATACCGACAAGTCGAAGGTCGTCGTGGCCGGGACGCTCTCGCCGCGCAAGAACCCGCGCATCGTCAAGATAAACGATTTCTACGTCGAGGCGTCGACGGTCGGTTACCTGCTCGTCCTTATCAACGAGGACAAGCCTGGCATAATCGGCCACATCGGCACGATACTCGGCAAGCATAAGATAAACATCGCCGGCATGACGTTGGGAAGGAAGAAGGCGGGCGGCAACGCGATGACGGTCCTGAACCTTGACGAAGAGGTCCCGGAGGCCGTCATGAAGGAGATCCGCGGCGCCGAACACGTAATAGAAGCGAAACTGATAAGGCTATGAGCATGAATACGGTCGTAGTCGGCGCCCAGTGGGGCGACGAGGGAAAAGGAAAGATAATAGACATATTCTCGCGCGACGCGGATTACATCGTGCGCTACCAGGGCGGCAACAACGCCGGGCACACGGTCGTCATCGGCGAGGGCGAGTTCATCCTGCATCTCATACCTTCGGGCATACTGCATAAGGGAAAGATATGCGTCATAGGCAACGGCGTCGTCGTCGACCCGGAGGCCCTGATAAGCGAGATAGAAAGCCTGCGCTCGAAAGGCATAAAGGTCGGCGACAACCTGAAGGTCAGCGACCAGGTCCACCTGATATTCCCGTACCATAAGGAGATCGACCGCCTCAGCGAGCGCCGCAAGAAGATCGGCACGACCGGCCGCGGCATCGGGCCGTGCTACGTCGACAAGGTCGGCAGGGCCGGCATAAGGCTCGCGGACCTGCTCGATGACGAGGTCTTCAGGAAGAAGCTGAAGGAGAACGTCACCGCTAAGAACGAGACGTTGAGGAAATTGTACAACCACGAGGGCTTCTCGTTCGAAGATATATACGCGCAGTTCGCGGAATACAGGAAGAAGATAGCGCAGTACGCGTGCAATACGACGATAATCCTGAACGAAGCGGTCAGGAAGAAGAAGAGGCTCCTGCTCGAAGGCGCGCAGGGGACGCTTCTCGACGTGGACCACGGCACGTACCCGTATGTCACGAGCTCGAACGCCACGGCGGGCGGCGCGTGCACCGGCACGGGCCTCGGGCCGTCGAAGATAGACAAGGCCACGGGCGTAGTGAAGGCGTATACGACGCGCGTGGGCGAAGGGCCGTTCCCGACCGAGTTCGGGCCGGACCTCATGGAGATAATAAGGCAGAAGGGCAAGGAGTTCGGCGCGACGACGGGGCGCCCGCGGCGCTGCGGATGGTTCGACAGCCTCATAGTCAGGCACTCGGCGCTTGTCAACAGCCTCGACGCCATAGTGGTGACAAAACTTGACGTGCTTGACGAGCTCAAGACGATCAAGATAGCGGTCGCGTATAAGCACAAGGGGAAGGTATACAAGGATTTCCCGGCCAACATCGAGATATTGTGGGATGTCGAGCCGGTCTATGAAGAGCTTCCCGGGTGGGGAGAGGATACCTCGCACGTGGAGAGCTTCTCGAAATTACCAACTAACGCCAGGAAGTACCTCAGGGAACTCGAGAGACTTATCGGCGTAAAGATAGAGCTCGTTTCGGTTGGTAGCAGGCGTGAACAGGTGTTCAAGATGGGAGGTAAGAAGTAGAGATGAAAAGTTTTTCTAAGGTTCTCTTCTTTGTTGTCGCGTTCCTGATGTTATCCGGGCTTGCGGCGGCCCAGCAGGAAACAGCCGTCGCGGTCCATGAGGGCTTCAAACCGTTCGCCTTCATGAACGACCCGGTATTCACTATGATGGAAAAAGTGGCGCTCTGGTCGGTATTGGGCGTGGCTATACTCGGCCTCTTATATGCCGGGTTCCTTATGGCGCAGGTATTAAGCTACGACAAAGGAACGCCGAAGATGCAGGAGATCTCGACGGCGATCCGCGTCGGCGCGAACGCCTACCTTAACCGCCAGTTCAAGGCGATAGTGTTGCTGATGTTCGTGCTGACAGCGGGGCTCTATTTTACAGCGGGAGCCGCGCATATACAGATAGGAAGGGCGTGCGCGTTCCTCATGGGCGCGTTCTTCTCGGCGATGGTCGGTTTCGTCGGGATGAACCTGGCCGTGCAGGGCAACGTGCGCGTAGCCGCGGCGTCGAGGACGAGCTTCGGCCAGGCGCTGAAGATCGCTTACCGCACCGGCACGATCACGGGCATGCTTACGGACGGCCTCGGATTGCTCGGCGGCACGGTCATATTCATGATATACGGCGAGCAGGCGTATGAAGTCCTGCTCGGTTTCGGTTTCGGAGGCACGCTGCTCGCGCTCTTCATGAGGGTCGGCGGCGGCATCTACACGAAGGCCGCTGACGTCGGCGCGGACCTCGTAGGCAAGATAGAGAAGAACATACCCGAGGACGATCCGAGGAACGCCGCCACGATCGCCGACAACGTCGGCGACAACGTAGGCGACTGCGCCGGTATGGCCGCGGACATCTTCGAGTCATACGAGGTCACGATCGTCTCGGCCATGATCCTCGGATGGGCTTCGTTCGGCCATAAGGGCGTCATATTCCCGCTGCTCGTGCGCGCGATAGGCGTACTGAGCTCGATATTCGGCACGTACCTTGTACGCACGAGCGACAAGGTGCGCAACGCCATGCACGCGATCAACATCGGTTTCTGGTCGTCGGCGGCCGTGTCGATAACCGGTTTCTGCGCGATAGGGTTTTTCTACCTGAGGTTCCCCGGCTCGGAGCAGCTCCCGGAC
The DNA here is from genome assembly GCA_017992785.1 of Candidatus Omnitrophota bacterium. Taxonomy (GTDB): domain Bacteria; phylum Omnitrophota; class Gorgyraeia; order Pluralincolimonadales; family Pluralincolimonadaceae; genus UBA6215. Next base: position 28,945 of record JAGONY010000001.1, read on the forward strand.
TGGGCAAGTTTCGGCATCGCGGGCCTCGATATGAGGCCGGTATGGACGACGCTGGTCGGGATCATCCTCGCGATAACGATAAACCGCGTGACCGAGTACTTCACGAAACCCGAAGCGGCGCCGGTAAAATCGATAGCGAGGGCCACGCAGACGGGCCACGCGACTACGATAATCACGGGCCTCGCGGTCGGGTACGAGTCGACCGTATGGGCTATACTCATAATCGCGGCGGCCATAGGCGCCTCGGTAATGATCTACGCGGGCACGAACCCGACGTTCATCGCCTACGGTGTGGCCATGTGCGGTATCGGCATGCTCACGCTGACGGGAAACAACATATCGATGGATGTCTTCGGACCCGTCGCGGATAACGCGAACGGCATCGGCGAGATGGCGCATCTCGATAAGGGCGCGCGCCAGACGCTTGCCGACCTCGACGCCGTCGGCAACACGACGAAGGCGATCACGAAGGGTATCGCGATCGGTTCGGCTGTTGTCGCCGCCGTATCGCTGTTCAACGCATACATCACCGATATCGCGAAGGCCACCGGAAAGACATACGAGCAGATAGCGGCCTCGCTCTCGATATCGGAACCGAACGTCTTCATCGGCCTGCTGATAGGCGGCGCGATACCGTTCCTCTTCAGCTCGATGACGATAAGGGCCGTCGGCCGCGCCGCGTTCCTGATCGTCAGGGAGGTAAGGAACCAGTTCAAGGATAAGGAGATCTGGGAAGGCAGGAAGACGCCGGATTACGGACGCGTCGTGGGCATCTGCACCGCGGCTGCCCAGAGCGAGCTTGTAGGCCCGGGCCTTCTCGCAATATTGACGCCTATTCTCGTCGGGCTCCTGCTGCACAAGGAAGCGCTCGGCGGTTTCCTGGCCGGAATGATTTTATCCGGCCAATTGCTTGCCGTGTTCATGTCGAACGCGGGCGGCGCATGGGATAACGCGAAGAAGACGATAGAGGACGGTCTTTACGGCGGCAAGGGTTCCGAATCCCACAAGGCCTCGGTCACCGGAGACACCGTCGGAGACCCGCTGAAGGATACCGCGGGCCCGGCGCTTAACCCGCTGATAAAGGTTATGAACATGGTCGCGCTCCTTATCGTCGGAATAATGATAAAGAACGAGGTAATGCATCCCGGCGTCATATTCGTGGGAATAGCCGGAATTGCCGTCATACTTTGGGTAGTGTTCAGGTCCCGCCGCGAGACGAAAGAGATGATGCTCGGCGACGAGACGGTCAAATAAAACAGCGGAGGAACTAATGTTCAAACTGATCCCCCAAGAGGTTAAGTTCTTCGAGATGTTCGTCAGGAGCGCGGAGAACCTCCTCAAGGGCGCAAAGGTGCTGGTCGAAATAGCGAACAACTTCGATACGCTTTCGGAAAACGCGGCCAAGCTCGAGAGGCTTGAGCATGACAGCGACCAGATCACCCATGAAATCATGGAGAAGTTGAACAAGACGTTCGTGACCCCGCTGGACAGGGAAGACATACATGAGCTTACAGCGGCCCTCGATGACGTCATGGACTTCATCGAGGCCGCCACGGAGCGCATGGTCATGTATAAAGTGACCAAACCGACCCCGGAGATGAAGGAGATAGCCGAGGTCATACTGAAACAGGCCGAAGAGATCAATTATATCATGCCGAAGGTCAAGGAGATCAAGCACTCCCAGATCATCGGCCACTGTATAGAGATAAACCGCCTCGAGAACGAGGGCGACAGGATATTCAGGGAGGCGGTCGCGGGCCTTTTCGACAGGAAGATAGACCCCCTGGAAGTCATCAAGTGGAGGGACATCTACGATTACCTCGAGACGGCCACCGATAAATGCGAGGATATCGCGATCACGATAGAGGGTATTGCGTTAAAATACTCTTGATTGACATATACGGGCTTATTTGATAAGATAAAAACCAAAGGAGTTGCGCCTGTGGGGCGGCCTTTCTTTTTCGCGGTATTAGCCCTCGTTATTGTCTCGATCTCGTACGCGGAAAATCCCGAAGAGACGGCTGTTGCCGTCGAGCCGGTCACGGTGGTTGAGCCGGTCGAACCGGTCGAGCCGAGCGAGCCGGCCACGGCCAATGTCATAGTGCTGCTTGACGACGCGCTTCCCGAGAATGCGATCACGCAGGGGAAGTGGGACTGGGATAATTCGCTGAAATACAGCGGGGCTAAGTCGCATACGGAGCCCGCAGCGGAAGGCGTGTCGGAACATTCATACAGGATGGCTCCTGTCGACGTGCCCGAAGACTATAACATAGAGATATACGTGTATCCCGACGCGGGAGATCCCCCGGAAGGGATACAGTTAAGGATAAGTTTCGAGTCGGAAGGCAGGGAAGGCGAGATAGGCGTCTACAGGGAAGGGGAAGCGGAAGTCTTCGTCTTCAATGATGACGAGGCCGTCATATACGACGGCACGCTGCCCGAGCCGGACAAATGGTCGAGGTGGGAGATAGACCCCTACGACCTCGGATTAAGCGGCGCTAAGATCACAGGGATATCGTTCGTAGCCTACGGCGGAAAAGTGAACTGGGACCTTTTTCAGTTCACCCCGTCTAAAAAATAAAGGAGAGCGGAGATGTCGAGAAGGTCGGTGGTGATAATCGTGGCGTTGATAACGATATTTTTGTTATCCAGCGTGGTGATGGCCATGGGCAGGAAGGTGGCAAAGCCGGCCTCCGAAGCCCAGCCCGCTTCCCTCGGGACCACACAGCCGGAAGTCGAGCTGATCAAGCCGGAACAACTCGAGCCGAACCCACCTATAACGGAGGAATTGAAGGAGAAGAAACCGCAGGAGATAGCGGTCCAGCTCGCGCCGGATGAAGGGACGAAGAACAGGCAGATACAGACCGCGCTTAAGAACGCCGGTTACGACCCGGGAACTATAGACGGGAAACTCGGGCAGAGGTCCAAGAAGGCAATAAAGGATTTCCAGGCCGCGAACGGGCTTAAGGCCGACGGCAAAGTCGGGCCGAAGACGTGGTCTAAACTCAGCACATACCTTTCGCTTAACACTACCGAGAAAGGAGGCAATTGATGTTCAGGATATCCAGGTTAGGTTTGATGGCGTTGATCGTGATGACGGCTTTCGTGTTATCGGGATGCGCGGTCGGCTTCTATAAGAGGAGCCCCAACGATATAAAGAAGATAGAGGACCTTAAGGCGGAGATAGAGCGCCTGCAACTGCTCAGGGAGCAGGAGAACAGCGAGCTCCAGGCGGCTAAAGCGGAACTCGAGAGGAGATTGAAGGGCGAGAAGGGCGTGTCGGTAGGGATGGACGAGCGCGGCCTCGTAGTCACGTTCGTGGCCGAAGTGCTCTTCGATTCGGGCCTCGCGAAGATACGCTCGTCGGCGTACGGCGTGCTTGATAAGGTAGCGAATGTCATTAACAGCCAGGTCGCCGACAGGAACATCGCGATCGAGGGCCACACCGACAACGAGCCGATAAGGAAATCGGGCTGGAAGTCGAACTGGGAACTCTCGACCGCAAGGGCGACGTCGGTCCTGCATTACCTCGAAGATAAGGGCACCACCCCCAACAGGCTGCAGGCGACAGGTTACGGCGAGTACCGCCCGGTATCCTCGAACGACACAAAGGAAGGCAGGCAGAAGAACAGAAGGGTCGAGATAATAATACTTCCTAAGATGTCGAAGGCGGAGACGGAATTTCTTAAAGAGCACGAAAAAGATTCGGAATATATCAAATAATCCGTTCTTTTCAGGTATAGCATGAGAAACGTCGTCCGCCCTCCGGCGGACGGCGTTTGCTTCTTTTAAGGAGGAAGAGATGAAGAAGAGCAGTAAGGCCGTGAAAAAGGCGAGGAAACTTCCTGTTGTCAAGAAGGCGAAGCCGGCCAAGAGGCCCGTCAAGAAAGCGGCGGACCAGAAGAAGGCCCTGATGAAGGCCCTGAGAAAGGCCGCCGGCAGGGTAAGGAAGGCCGCCCCACAGAAGGCGGCGCAGGCGATAGAATCCCCGCGCAATAAGACCGAGGAGACGAAATATTATCCCCGTCCGACCCCTTATCTTCCTCCGAGGCAGTGGGAACACGAGGAATTACCCGAGCGTTACGGCGACACGCGCATCGTCATCATGGCGCGCGACCCTTACTGGATATTCGCTTACTGGGAAGTCACCGACGAGAGGCGCATGCAGGTTGAGCGCGAAGCGGGCGCGTCGTGGAACGAGATGCGCAAGGTCCTGCGCGTCTATGACGTGACCGGCAAGGATTTCAACGGTTTCAACGCCAACAGGTATTTCGATATCGACCTGCACCCGGGCGCAACGAGCTGGTATATTAACGTCGGCGCGTCGGACAGGTCGTGGTGCGTCGACTTCGGCGTGATAACCCCGGGCGGAAAGTTCATAGTGATAGCGCGCTCGAACATCGTAATGACCCCGCGCGACAGCGCCTCCGACGTCATCGACGAGGAATGGATGTCGATAGAAGAGGAGTTCCTGAAGCTCTACGGCCTCTGGGGAGGTTTCGCCGGCGCTTCAGGCAAGGCGAAGATCAAGAAGATAATGAAGGAGCGCCTGCAGAAGGAGCTTTCGTCGGGAGGGCTCAGCTCTTTCGTGCGCCCGCCGAACTACAAGGGCCGCGGCTTCTGGATGGTCGTCAATACCGAGCTTATCGTTTACGGCGCTACAGAACCCGACGCTACGGTGACTGTCCAGGACAGGCCGATAAAGCTTAACCGCGACGGCACGTTCAGCCTAAGGTTCGCGCTTCCGGACGGCGAGCAGGTGATACCCGTCAAGGGCATCTCGGCCGACAAGGAAGAAGAGCGGACGATAACACCGATAGTCAAGAAATTCACCAGATAATGGAAAAAGGCTACCTTTGCATAGTCCTGCATAGCCACCTTCCGTATGTCCGGCACCCGGAGTACGAGGATTTCCTCGAGGAGGACTGGCTTTACGAGGCGATCACCGAGACATACATCCCGCTGATAAACGTATACAACGGGCTTGTCCGCGACGGCGTCGACTTCCGCATCACGATGTCGATAACGCCCTCGCTGTGCTCGATGCTCGCCGACCCGCTGCTTCAGGACAGGTACGTAAAGCACCTCGACACACTCATCGAGCTTTCCAACAAGGAAGTAGAGCGCACGAGATGGGAGCCGGCGTTCAACCGGCTCGCGCAGATGTACCAGTCGCAGTTCACCGAGACCCGCCGCACGTTCGTAGACCGCTACCATAAGAATATCCTGTCCGCGTTCAAGGAATTCCAGGACATGGGCAAGCTCGAGATAATCACCTGCAACGCGACGCACGGGTTCTTCCCGCTCATGGAGGTCAGTCCGCAGTCGGTCCGCGCGCAGGTGCAGGTCGGCGCGAACAATTACGAGAGGTTCTTCGGCCGCAGGCCGCGCGGCACATGGCTGGCGGAGTGCGGTTATTTCCCCGGGGCCGACGCGTACCTGAAAGAGGCGGGAATACGTTATTTCTTCACCGACACGCACGGCATACTGCACGCGAGCCCGCGCCCGAAGTACGGCGTATACGCGCCGGTCTTCTGCAGGTCGGGTGTCGCGGCGTTCGCGAGGGACTTCGAGTCATCTAAACAGGTCTGGAGCGCGATAGAGGGATATCCCGGGGATTACAATTACCGCGAGTTCTACCGGGACATAGGTTTCGACCTCGACTTCGATTACATCAGGCCTTATATCCATAAGGAAGGCATCAGGATAAATACCGGAATCAAGTATTACAGGATAACCGGCCGCACCGACCACAAGGAGCCGTATAATCCCGACTGGGCGCGCGATAGGGCGGCCTCGCACGCGGGCAACTTCATGTTCAACAGGGAGAAGCAGGTAGAGTTCCTGTTCGACGTGATGAAGAAGAAGCCGATAATAGTCGCGCCTTATGACGCCGAGCTCTACGGCCACTGGTGGTACGAGGGGCCGATGTTCCTTGACTTCCTCTTCAGGAAACTGCATTTCGACCAGAAGACGGTAAAGCCGATAACGCCTTCGGAATACCTCGAGCGCAACCCGCGCAACCAGGTCTCCACCCCGACGATGTCGAGTTGGGGGTATAAGGGCTACTGCGAACACTGGCTCGACGGCTCGAACGACTGGATATACAAGCACCTGCACAAGGCCGCCGACCGCATGACAGAGCTCGCCAACAGCTATCCCGGGGCCACCGGCATAACGCGCCGCGCGCTGAACCAGGCATTACGCGAGCTGCTGCTCGCGCAATCGAGCGACTGGGCGTTCATCATGAAGACCGGGACCGTGGTCCAATACGCGGTCAAGAGGACAAAGGACCATATCCTGCGGTTCACGCGCCTCTATAACGACATAAAAGCCCAACGAATAGACGAGGGCTGGCTTGCCGACATCGAACATAAGGATAATATCTTCCCGGAGATAGATTACAGAGTCCATACCTGATATGCTCGACAAGAAGAGGATCCCCTTACATATTGCGGTCATAATGGACGGCAACGGCAGGTGGGCCAGGAAGCGCGGTCTTCCGCGCGCGATGGGCCACCGCGAAGGGATGAAATCCGTTCGCGAGGCCATAAAGACGTCCCGCGAACTCGGGATAAAGCACCTTACGCTGTACGCGTTCTCGGCGGAGAACTGGAAGCGCCCGAAAGAAGAAGTGGATACGCTTATGCGTTTCCTCGGCGAATACCTCGACAAGGAGGTCCCGTCGTTCATCAAGAACGGCATACGGCTGAATTTCATAGGCAGGATAGGCGGCCTCCCGGATAACGTGAAGCCCAAGCTTAAGAAGGCCGTGGAAGCGACGAGGAGCGGCAGGATACTCACTCTCAACGTCGCTCTGAATTACAGCGGCAGGACGGAGATCGTGGACGCAGCGAAGAAATTCGCCTTGCTGGTCAAGTCCGGCAAGGCCGGCGTCGAAGACCTCGACGAGAAGATGTTTGACGGCCTGCTCGATACGGCCGGGCAGCCCGACCCCGACCTGCTCATACGCACGTCCGGGGAGATGCGCCTCTCGAACTTCCTGCTGTGGCAGATATCCTATGCGGAGATATATATTACGCCAAAACTTTGGCCCGATTTCAGGAAGAACGACCTCGTCGAGGCTGTCCGCGAGTTCCAGAAACGCGAAAGAAGGTTCGGCGCATGATCGAGCAGGGCAACGGCAATAACCATAACAATATCATCCCGCGCTTCGTAAGTTCGGCGCTGATAATCGCGTTCGTGTATTTCACCGTGATGGTCTGGCCGAACTGGGTCTTTTGCTCTGTCCTGACGCTCATGACCGGCATGGCGCTCTACGAGTTCTACTCGCTAGTCGAGAAGAAGGGGATACCGATATTCAAGACGAGCGGCATCTCGATAGGCCTGCTCGTGCCGCTGTCGATATTCTTCACGTTCGAGCCGACGAAGGGATGGGAACTGCTTTTTATAATCGCGGTCCTTCTGACGATATTCATCCTGCAGTTCACGCGCAGGGAGAACAGCAACGCGATATTCGGCGTGTCGACGACTATATTCGGCATTCTCTACATAAGCTGGACGTTCAGCTTCATGCTGAAGCTGAAACTGATGGAGAACCCGGCTTTTCCTTCGGGCAGCCTTCTCGTGGCGTTCCTGCTTCTCGTGACCAAGATGGGCGATATAGGCGCCTACATAGTAGGCACTTATATCGGAAAACACAGCCTTATCCCGCGCATAAGCCCCAAGAAATCCGTAGAGGGCGCTTTAGGCGGGTTCTTGTTCAGCGTAGGGGCCGCGCTCGCGAGCAGGAGCTTCCTGCCGTCGATACCGGTCAATCATCTGCTGATACTCGGATGCCTGTTGGGCGTCCTCGCGCAGGTAGGCGACCTTTCGGAATCCCTGATCAAGCGCGACTGCCAGGTCAAGGATTCGGCGGATTATATACCGGGGCTTGGAGGCGTGCTCGACCTCGTTGACAGCATATTGTTCACCGCGCCGACGCTATATTTCTATGTGTTCAAATTCCTATGAAAAAAATAAACATCCTCGGCTCAACAGGCTCAATAGGCACTAACGCGCTTGATGTCATAGCGAAGCACCCGAAAGAATTCTCGGTTACGGGGCTCGCGGCGCATTCGAATGACGCGCTGCTCGTGAAGCAGGCGATAAAGTTCCGCCCGAAGGCGGTCGCGATATGCGACGAGTCGAAGGCGAACCGTGTACGCAAGGCGCTCTCCGGCAAGGGTATAAAGGTCCTCGGCGGCTATGAGGGAGTCAACGAGCTCGCCGGATACGACGAGACGGATATAACTCTCGTCTCCATCGTCGGCGCGGCCGGGCTTATCCCGACGCTGCGCGCGATACATTCGGTCAAGACCGTTGCGCTCGCGAACAAAGAACCCCTCGTGATGGCCGGGCAGATAATTACGTCTACCGCGAGGCAGAGGGGCGTGCGGATTCTCCCGGTGGATTCGGAGCATAGCGCCATATTCCAGTGCCTGAACGGGCACAACAGGGAGGATATCAGGAAGATATACCTTACGGGTTCGGGCGGCCCGCTCAAGGACATGGAAGCGCGGAAGTTCCATGCGCTCTCGCCCGAAAGGGTCGTCAACCACCCGCGCTGGAAGATGGGCAAAAAGATATCTGTCGACTCGGCCACGCTCATGAACAAGGGGCTCGAGATAATCGAGGCGCGCTGGCTCTTCGGTGTCGGCGTGGACAAGATAGACGTGCTGATACATCCCGAAGCGATAATCCATTCGATGGTTGAATTCGTCGACGGGTCGATAATGGCGCAATTGTCGCAGACGGACATGCGGCTCCCGATAATGTACGCGTTCTCGTACCCGAGGCGCGTAAAGTCGGTCCTGCCGGCGCTCGATTTCGTGAAACTCGGCAAGTTCACGTTCTCGCCTCCGGATTTCGGGAAGTTCCCATGCCTCGCGATGGCATACGACGCCGCGAAGAAGGGCGGTTCGGCGCCAGTCGTGCTGAACGCAGCGAACGAGGTGGCGGTGCTGGCATTCCTGGGCAGGAAGATAAAGTTCACGAGGATACCGTCAATAATAGAGAAGGTCCTCTCGTCGCATAGGACGAACAAGGAGCCTTCGCTCAACGAGATACTTGAAATCGACGCCTGGGCAAGGCAGCAGGCGGGGAGACATATCTGATGCTCGAAATAGTCCTGGTCATCCTGGCTTTCTCACTCATGATCTTCATACACGAGCTCGGCCATTTCGTCATGGCGCTGCGCGTCGGGATCAAGGTGCAGATATTTTCGCTCGGTATGGGGCCCAAGCTCTTCTCGGTCACGAGAAATGGCATTGAATACCGGCTGTCGCTTATACCTATCGGCGGTTATGTCAAGATGCTCGGAGAGGACCCGTCCGAGTCGGTAACCGGAGATAAAGGCGAGTTCGGCGCCCAACCGGTTTGGAGCAGGTTCAAGGTCCTTATAGCGGGAGTAACGCTGAATTATATACTCGGCCTCGCGCTAATGTGGATCGTCTTCATGGCGGGCTACCCCATAATAACGACGAAGGTCGGAGGGCTCGTAGATGATTATCCCGCGAAGAAGGCAGGGATAGCGGAAGGCGACAGGGTCCTCGCCATTGACGGCAAACCCATAAGCGACTGGGAAGCCCTGATAGGCATAATGCACAAGAAGACATCCGGCGACGTGAAGGTCACCGTCGAGCGCGGCGGAGAGAAGATGGATTTCACGATCAAGCCGATAATTAAAGAGACGAAAGACCTTCTCGGCAACGATGTCAGGATAGCTCAGGTGGGGATAATGAACTCCGACGAGCGCAGCTACCTGAAGTTCGGCCCGGGCCAGGCGCTTGTCAAGGGGGCGCAGAAACAGGTGGATTTCGTCGTGATGACATACCGCGGCCTCTGGAACATAATCACAGGGCGCCTCGCGTTCAAGGAGAACGTCTCGGGCCCCGTCGGGATATTCAACCTCATGACGCAGGCGGCGAAGATAGGGATAATACCTCTCGTCCTGCTGACCGCGCTCATCAGCACGTTGCTCGGCGTATTCAATATACTTCCGGTGCCTCCGCTCGACGGGGGGCTGATTCTATTCCTCGGAATAGAAAAACTCAGGGGCAAGCCGGTAAGCAAGAGGGCGCAGGAGATAGCGATGCAGGCGGGTTGGATGTTTTTCATAGGGTTGATGCTTTTCGCCACGTATAACGACATATTCGGGAAACTCGGAAAATGAAGATAACAAGGCGCAAGACAAGGACGATAAGTTTAGGCGGCGTGAAGATCGGCGGAACCAGCCCGGTCTCGATCCAATCAATGACGAAGACGAATACCCTTGATGTCGCAGCGACTGTGGCACAGGTCAAGCAGCTCGAGCTCGCCGGCTGTGACATAGTCCGGACCGCGGTGAAGGACGGCTCGTGCTGTGAAGCACTCGCCAGGATAATGAAGAAGATAAATATACCGCTCGAGGCCGATATACATTTTGATTACCGCCTTGCGCTTGCGGCGATAAACGCGGGTGTCGACGGCGTGCGCCTGAACCCCGGCAACGTATATAAGAGGGAAGAGATAGAAGCGGTCATTAAAGCCGCGAAGAAACGCCGCATACCCGTTCGCGTCGGCGTCAATTCGGGTTCGGTGCGCATCCCGAAGGGCGGCGTGTCTAAGGACAAGTTCCCGTCGCTGATGGTCAAGGCCGCGCTCGACTATATAAAGATAATAGAGTCGCTTGGTTTCCGCGACCTCATGGTCTCGTTGAAGGTCTCCGATGTCGGCCAGACGATAGACGCCTACCGGCTCATGGCCAAGAAATGCGATTATCCGTTCCATCTGGGCGTCACGGCCGCGGGGCCCGAATTATCGGGCACGGTAAAGTCCGCGCTCGGTATCGGCATTTTGCTTGCCGACGGAATCGGCGACACGATACGCGTCTCGCTTACCGGCGATCCCGTCCAGGAAGTCATCGTCGGAAAGAATATCATACAGGGGCTCGGCATACGCAATTTCGGCCCGGAAGTCCTCTCGTGCCCGACGTGCGGCAGGACGGAAGTGGATATAATCGGCATAGCGAACAAGGTCGAGCAGGCGCTCGGTAAGATAAAAGACGACAAGGGCAGGCTCTTCGGCCTGCGCGTGGCCGTAATGGGATGTGTCGTCAACGGGCCCGGCGAAGCGAAAGAGGCGGACCTCGGCATAGCGGCCGGAAAGGGCAGCGGATTTCTCTTTATAAAGGGCAAGCCCGCGCGTAAAATAAAAGAGAGTGAGTTCGTGAGCGCCGTCATAACCGAGATAAACAAAATATTAAAGGGCTGACAACATGAGATGGTCTAAATCGCTTATCCCGACACTTAAGGAAGACCCGGCCGACGCCGAGATACTCAGCCATAAGCTGATGATACGCGCGGGGCTCATCCGCAAGCTCGCGACGGGCTCGTATTCATACCTGCCGCTCGGCATGCGTGTCATAAATAAGGTCGAGGCGATCATCCGCGAGGAGATGGACAAGGCGGGCGCCCTGGAAGTGATGCTGCCGGCGGTCCAGCCGATAGAGCTTTGGCAGCAGACGGGCCGCGACGCCGATTACGGCGAGACGATGGCGAAGTTCAAGGACAGGCACGGCCACACGAACGTTATCGCGCCGACGGCGGAGGAAGTGATAACGAGCGTGGCAGGAGGCGAGATAAAGTCCTACAAGCAGCTTCCGATAAACCTTTACCAGATATCTTTTAAGTTCCGCGACGAGTTCCGCCCGCGCTTCGGCGTGCTGCGCAGCCGCGAGTTCATAATGAAGGATTCCTACAGCTTCCACCCGACGCCAGAGTGCCTCGACAAGGAATATTGGAACATGTACGAGACATATAAGCGCATCTTCACGCGCTGCGGGCTCGATTTCGTGATAGTGGAGGCCGAATCCGGCGAGATGGGCGGCTCCGGCTCGCACCAGTTCACCGCGCCCTGCGATTCGGGCGAGGATGTCATCGTTTATACGGAAGACAACTCTTACGCCGCGAACCTCGAGAAGGCCGCGGTAGACCCTCTGCCAAAAGAACAGGCCGTCGCCAACGCGCCGAAGGCCGAGGATGTCCATACACCGAATGTCGGCTCAATAGAGGCGGTCTGCGCGTTCCTGAAGACGAAGCCGAAGGATATGATAAAGACGCTTATATTCTCGGTAGATAAGGATATAGTCGTCGCCTTGGTGCGCGGCGACCACGACCTCAATCCCGAAAAACTTACCCAGACACTCGGCGGAAAACACAACGAATTGGCCGCTCCTGCGGTGATCGAGCAGGTGACGGGGGCGAAGGTCGGCTTTGCCGGGCCCGTCGGGCTTGCCGGCAAGGTATCGAAAGTTATGATCGACCACGCCGTCGCCGCTATGGCTATCGGCGTCACGGGCGCCAACAAGACCGACCACCACACGAAGAACATCGTGCCGGGAAGGGATTTCCCGCTCACCGGCGCGAATATAGTTATAGCGGATATCCGCAACGCAGTCGAAGGCGACACCCACGGCGGCAAGAAACTGCTCTTTAGGCGCGGCATCGAGGTCGGCCAGGTATTCAAGCTCGGCACCAAGTATTCGACCAAGCTTAAATGCAATTTCCTCGACGAGAGCGGCAGAGAGAAACCTTGCATCATGGGCTGCTACGGCATCGGCGTCAACCGCATCGTCGCCTCGCTCATCGAGCAGAGCCACGACAAGGACGGCATCATCTGGAATAAGACGATCGCACCCTATAAAGTTTGCATACTCCCGCTCAACACCGCGCACCAGGCATCGATGGAGGCCGCCGAAAAGATCTATAATGATCTTACGGCCGACGGCATCGAATGTATCCTCGACGACCGCCCCGAACGCGCCGGAGTCAAGTTCAAGGACTCCGACCTCATCGGCTTTCCGATACAAATAATCATAGGTGAAAAGAATATCGCCAACGGCAACGTTGAGATCAAGGACCGCAAGACGAAGGAAGTGAAAATGGCAGGTATATCTAGTGTTCTGCATTTAATCAAAGAGAACCTTATATAGGCAAGGATTGCCGGGGATGAGCGAACTGTTTACTGATACGGACCAGCTGAAGGCCTCTTTTGATATTAATAAGGACGACATCGCCCGGCTATGCCCCGAATGCAGGAATAAACCCGCCTGCGTGGAATGGGGGAAGGTTGAGGAACTGACGTGTTTTTGCCTGGAGAGCATATTTTAAAGAGGAGATTATATAAATGGGCGCGATACTGCCAATCTTGATCGTTGGCGTTGCAGTCGGCATACCTATTTTTGCTTTAATCAGGTTTGGTAAAGCCGCATTCTTGCCTGAATATAGAAAGCTAATTAAAGTCCATCCACTTCATCATGCTATTTTGGCTGTTTTAGCGTTGTTCTTTATAGTTATTGACATCGTATTTATTAGTTCATTTGGCTGGCCCACGAGACGATGGGAGGATATTTCATATAAGCAATACAAGAAAATACACGGGACCGGAGAACCGGGAATAGCGCTCCCGGAATCATCCGAGCATATAAATATATATTGTACGGCAGGTATTGATGTCTCACATGAATATGTCCAGGCAAAGGCAAAACAAGAAGATGTCGATCTTAAGAAGATAGTGACGGAATGCGGGTTTAGCGATCTATCGGACCCGATATTTATTACTAATGCGCCATATTCTTCAAGGGCTTTTTTGGAAGTATTCGGTTCAAATAAAAATGTTAAGTGGTGGGTTAAGGAAGGCGATTTTGAAACAAATGAATTGATGTTTACTTATGATGACGGGTACGGGTACGGTTGCTGGGCGTTTTACAATAAGAAGACCCAAACGCTCAGCGTGTTCAGATGGGGCCAGCAATGGTTGTCAGACGGACACTTCAAAGAAGCGTTTGGGATAAAATAAAAGGGGGGCGCATGTTCGCAGATATCAAGACTGAAAGTTACGGTCTCAAAAGGATAATCTCCGCGGGATGGAAGATTTACATCGAGAAGTTCAAGGATATAGTGCCTATTGTCCTGATCGTATATGTCCCGATAAATATCGTCTTGTCACTTATCCCGACTATGCCTGACGAGTATAAGGATTTCCAGATTCGATTTAGGATCGCGCAATTGTTCGACTTGTTTATCGGCGTGTTGGCGACTATTGCTGTCGCGAAGATCGCCGAACACGCCGTAAACGGCAAACCGATCGGTTATACAAACGCATTAAAGTTCGGCGTCAACCGGTGGGGGAGGGGTATCTCAGTCCAGATACTCGCAGGATTGATAGTATTAGGTTTGTTGCTGCTCCTTATCGTTCCGGGCATCATATGGGCCGTCTATTATACTTTCGGAGTCCTTGTCGTGGCATTGAGAGGCATAAACGGAAAAGAGGCCCTGGACTACAGCAAGCGGCTCGTTAAAGGCCAGTGGGGCAGGATATTCGGGATAAATTTTGTTATCGGCGCTATGATGATTCTTACTATATTCATATTAAGTTTCGCTTTGGCGTTGTCTACGTCTTTTATCCCGGAGAACCGGCTTTTAGACGTAGCATCCAACACGGTTCTGGATGTGGTGATGGCCCTGTTTTGGGTAATGTCGGTCGTCTTTTTCCTGAACGTCGATTATCTTAAGACAGAGGCCAAGGCCGATCCGCAAGAAAGCTGAAGGATAAAAAAATAATCCCAGAATAAAAACGTTTCGAGGCGATATGGCAGCACTGACAAGATTGCTTATATGCGCTTTGGCTTTTTCATCCGCGTACTGTGATTGTTTCGCCGAAAGCGAGATCGAAGAAGAGCTTACCGCCCGCGAGCATTTCAATAAGGGCATCGTCTATTTCAACAAGCACGAATACGATCACTCCATCATCCAGTTCACCAAAGCCATCCAGATGAACCCGCAATTCTGCGACGCTTTCAAGCAGAGGGGCAACGCGTTCCTGAAGATAGGGGACTACGAAAGGGCTATCTGGGATTACGACCGCGCGATAGAGCTCAACCCTAAATACCCGAACCTTTACCTGAACCGCGGCTCCGCGTACCTTAGATTGGACAACACCGAAAAGGCCATTGCCGATTATACAAAAGCCCTCGAGCTCGATCCCGCCTTCACTATGGTATACGAAGGCCGCGCGAACGTATATAGGGACCTGCACGAATACGACAAGGCGATAGCGGATTATACCAGGATCATCGAGCTTGAACCGACCAACGCGAAGGCGTTTTATAAGCGCGGGTATATGTACCTTGAAAAGAAGGAATATACGAAAGCCATCAACAGCTTCAACAGCGCGCTGAGCCTGAACCCGAAATACTATAATGCCCGTTTCGACAGGGCATTGGCATTTTCCGGTAAAGGCGACCTGGACAGGGCGATATCTGAGTACGACAAGTTGATAAAAGAATACCCGGACAACAGCAATACATACCTCGCGTATAATAACCGCGGTTATGAATATTTCATGAAGGGCGACAATGAATCGGCGATAAAGGATTATTACGCGTCGCTGTTGCTGAACCCGTACAGCGTAGACACATGGGACAATATCGGCATATCGTACTATTTGACCGGAAGGATCGATCTCGCTAAGGACGCGTTCGAAAAGGCGATAGCGCTCGGGTCTGTCTGTTACGAGTGTTACCTGTATTTGAGCGAGATATATGAAAAAGAAGGAAATAAAGAGAAAGCAGATATGTACCGTTGGGCGGGACAGAAGTATAAAAAGCAGGGAGAACAAGAATGAGAAAATACAACGTCGGGATTACGGTTATTCTGTTTGCGGTCTTATGTATATTATGCGGAGATGCAAGCGCAAGCACTGTTTTTTACTACACAAGCTCACCCGAAAGTTGGGTGGGGCAGGGAGAGTCGGCGACCGTAACGCCGAATGACGGGTTTGCTTTTATTGTTGAGCGCAATTATTGTAATGGAGTCTCGTTTCATATCAATAATTTCACGCCAATTCCGGATATTAATAATATGATTAGCTGGCATTTGAATTTTGCGGCTCCTTACAATGTCGTTCTCCAGCCTGGGCAATACGAGAATGCGATACATTTTACATACCAATATTCGGAATATCCTGGGTTGGCTTTTTACGGTAAAGGCCGGGCGAATGGCAGTATTTCGGGGTATTTCAATGTCTACGAAGCTGTTTATGGCGATAACGATGAGGTAATCTCCTTTGCGGCGGATTTCATGCAATATGACGAAGGCGTTGAGGATGCATGGAGCATGGGCGGTATAAGGTACAATTCGGATTATCCTATTCCCGAGTCCTCGACCATCATGTTGCTTCTTGCAGGCTTTTCGCTAATAGGGTTAAAAGCGAAGATTAAACGATAATATTTCTGAAAGAAAATCCCTCCATTTACCGTTTACATAGGTAAAGGAGGGATTTATTATGTCCAATGTGGTGCTTCAGAGAAAAGCAGCTAAATATTTAAGGTCGCAATTTGCGACCTTAAAACAGGTGTGATAAATAGCAAAAGGGTTGTGATATAATACATCCAATGAAAAGCATATTCCGTTTAATATTTATCGTCCTATTCGTGTCGGCATTTATGCCCGCGCTGGCAGGCGCCGCGAACGGCAGGGTGGAGGTTAAGGATGGCTGGTTCTACGTCGACGGCGAGAAGTTCTTCGTCAAGGGCGTCTGCTATTTCGAGGCGCACGACGTCTTCGGCAAGTACGAGCAGAACACGCCCGAGGTCCTCGATTTCGAGTTCCGCAGGATAAAAGAAGCCGGCTTCAATACGATACGGACCTACCTGACGCCCGAGAAGATAGAGATTGCACGCAAGCACGGGCTAATGATAATGCAGGACTCCGACCGGCTCTGCTTCTCAGACGAGTATAAGGATGCCTCCAGGATAAACGGGCACTTGAAAAATATCGACGAGATCGCCGGTTTCTCGAAGAAGTTCGACAACATCCTCTTCTATACCATAGACAACGAGCCGAATGTGAAGGCACTGCACACACAGGGCGAAAAGGCCGCCGCCGCGATGTGGAAAACCCTGAGCGAGCGGGTCAAACGGGCCCACCCCGGCGCGCTCACGTCGATATGCATAATGCCTCCCGACGCTTTCGCGGATACCTCGATGTGCGATATCGCGGCGTTGAACCTTTATCCGTTCTCTCCCGCGAAGAATTCCATAGGTTATTACGCGTATGCCGACTGGTACAGGCGGGCGTGCGCGAAGGGCAGGCCGTTCATCATAAGCGAATACGGATGGACGGATGACGTGAACCGCCTCGGCCCCGAGATGATGAAACTGCTCGACCTGCAGATAAAGGCGGGCGCCACTGGCTCGTTCTTCTTCACATGGCGGGCGTGGGGCAAGGAGAAGTCGGAAGGCAACCAGTGGTGGGGCCTCGCGTCTTATAACGCGATGCCCGACGATTATAAGAAGGAGCCGCGCCCGGCGTATTACGACCTGCAGAGGTATTTCAGCGCGGTCGTCGTCGAACCGAAGCAGGGAGGCATATATACGAAGAACCTGCGTTTCGAGATAAGCGGTTCCGACAGGACCGCATCCGTTACCGCCTCCTGCGGCGGCAGGAAGGTCACGCTCAGGAGGCAGGGCAAATACTGGTGGGTAGGCAACATGATATTCGGCCCGTCATCATACGGCAGCAATACCGTCGTCGTGGAGTCGAAGGGCCGGAGCGGCAAGACGATAATAAGGAAGGAATTCGACGTTTACCTTTGCGCGCAGAAGAGGTTCCTGCGCGCGAAGATATCAAAAGACAGGAGGGCCCCGTCGGTAAACGGCGTTTACGAGGCGGATATAACCGTCACGGACGAAAAAGGCGATAAAGTCCCGGGCCAGCCGCTCATCCTCGGCATAAACCAGAGCGGCAGGGATGAATGGGCTTCCGTCACGCGCAAGGCGAAGACCGGCGCGGACGGCATATACAGGTTCAAAGAAGAAGGCATCGCGCCCGGGTATTTCACGCTGATGGCCGGCCCGGATTCCCAGCGGCCGGACACGCAATTATTTTCGGACGTGGATATGGTAAGGTGTGATATAATACCCGTTAATTAACCCAAGGAGAACCCATGAAGAAATCCGCTATTATAATCACGGTCATATCCATCGCGGTCGTCGCGGTTGCCGCGGGCGTCCTTTTAACATTCACATCCAAGCCGGCACCGATAGAGTCGATACTCCCGGCGGATGCCGTCTTCTTCATGAAGTTCTCCGAGGTCGACAGGCAGGTCAAGGAGTTCAAGGCCTCAAAGCTCTGCAAGAACCTCGAGAGGATAGATATCGAGATGCTTATGGAGAAGAGCGGCGCGAAGAAGGAGGATGTCGAGAACTTCAGGGCCGCCAGGACGGAGCTGACGAGTTTCATAGGCGGGCTCGTCCTCGAGAAATATTTCGGCAAGGAGATCGCGGTCGCCGTATACCCGTCGGGTAAGATAGAGTTTACGCCCGAAGGTGTCGTCGACATGGCGTCGAATATTACTCTGGCCACAAGGGTCAAGCCCGAGACGAAATTCATCGACTTCCTCGCGAAGATATTCAACAAGGCAGGCAGGAAATACGAAGTCGCGGAAGAGAATTACAAGGGCAAGAAGATGACCGTCGTCAAGCTCGACGACAAGGTCAGCATCGCCTATGTCCAGATAAAGGACATCATCGTCATAGGTTTGGGCAAGAAGGCCGCCACATCCTGCTGTGACGTTGCCGACAGGAAGCTCCTTTCGCTCGCGCAGGACAAGGACTATACCGACGCGATGGCGAAGTTCCCGAAAGGCGCGGAGACGGTCGCCTTCGGCGATATGGGGCTCATTACGGCCGGCATCAAGCACATCGCTGACGCCGTGCCGGCGCCTAAAGCGGAAGCCGGGGCCCAGCCGGACCCGGGCAGGATCTTCCGTGACCAGATCGACAAGACGCTTACCGTCTACGGCGGATTCAAATCGTTCAGCTACGCCAAATACCCCGGCAAGATCACCAAGGAGAGGATGCAGATATCTCTCGATAAGGCGAAGCTGATACCGTTCTTCAGGGATTTCTATTCGGTGAAGCCGCGCAAGAACACGGCGATAAAATTCGCCCCGGCCAACACGATATGGTACAGCTGGGACACCTTTGAATGGAAGGCGTACTGGAAATACATAAAAGAAGAGATGGGCAAGGAAGCCGCCAAAGTGGGCCAGAGCCTTACCTTCAACGACATGATAGACGGTTTCGAGAAGCAGATGGGCATAAACATAGAGAACGACCTTATCCCGGCGCTCGGAGACGAGACAGGCATGTGCCTTACGGACATAAACCTCGACGGAATGATACCGATGCCGCATTTCGTTATCTTCCTGAAGGTCGACAAGAAAGAGGCGATAGACAGGTTGCTCGCGAAGTTCACGCAGGGCGGGAGCATGCAGTCCGAATCGTATAAGGGGACCGACATCAAATACATGAACCTGCCGTTCGGCATGGCATTCCAGCCGGCGTTCTGCTACGCAGGGGATTATTTCCTCTTCTCGCTCGGGCGCGAGCCGATTAAGGGCTCTATAGATTCGTATTCCGGGGCGGCAAAGTCGCTCTTCGAGAACGAGGACTTCAAGTCGGTCAACCACGGCCTCATGGACCCGGCGAACAAGGTCACCTATCTTAAGGTGGACACGCTTTTGCAGAAGGGCAAGGGTATCTGCGATTGGGCCGTGAGGTGGCTCACGTTCATGTCCGAACAGCAGAAGAAGGTCAAGGAGATGATGGCCGCGCAGACGGACAAGCTGAAGGCCGAGATACAGTCGCTCGAGAAAGAGCTTGCGGATATAAACGCGAAGATAAACGACCCGGCCAACACGCCGGAGGCGGCGGCCGAGCTTGTCGCGAAGGCCAAGGAGAAGGAGTCGATGCTGGAGATGAACAGGGAACAGCTCGACCAGTTCGAGGTGAGGAGCCAGCAGGGCGGCCCGGGCCAGGGACCGTCCAAGGATTTCGACGCCGCCCTCGTCCAGCTTTGGCTCGACAAGGCGGTATATCCGGTCATTGACGGCCTGCAGTCGCTGAAAGCCGCCGGCTCGAAGACCGTATTCACGGATAAGGCCATTGAGGGGGAATCCTACTCAAAGATCGTCGAATAAAACTCTTGACAGCGGCGCCTGTCCGTAGTATAAATAAAGGTACAATTTAAGTCCACTACACAAGGAGGAGTGGGTAAGTTCTACCTCCTTTTTTTGTTGTCTTTTTTCCGAAAAACCCGAAAAAGGCATGGAAGATAACGTTATACTGGAAAAAGTAAGGGAACTTGCGTCTCCGGCGCTTTCCGAGGCCGGCGTCGAGCTTGTCGACCTGACCTACAGGCACGAGAGCGGGGGCATGGTCATGCGCTTTACCGTCGATAAAAGAGGCGGGATAAGAATCGGCGAATGCGGCGCGTTGAGCCGCAGGATAGAAGGCCTTCTGGAAGGGGCGAACGTGATCGAGAGCCATTACATGCTCGAGGTGCAGTCGCCGGGCCTCGACAGGAAACTTTCCAGGACCAGCGATTTCGAAAGGGTCATCGGCAAGGAGCTCGACGTGGTCCTAAGCGCGCCGGTGGACGGGAAATGGGAGTATTCGGCGGCGTTGAAATGGGTCGGCGAGGACAGCATTAAACTGGAATTGCCCGACGGCAGGGAAGTATCCGTGCCGCGCGAAGCGATAATGAAAGCGAAGCTGCATCTTGAATTTTAGAAGGGAACAACTATGAACGGAGAACTGTTAACAGTACTGGACCACCTTGAGAGAGACAAGGGAATAGACCGCGAGATCCTGATGACGGCCGTCGAGAGCGCTCTTGTCAGCGCCGCGAAGAAAGCGCTCGGCACGCAGTCCGACGACGTCACTGTCAAGATAGACAGGAAGAACGGCGAGGTAAAGGTATTCTCGGGCACGAAGGAGATAAAGTCCGAGGATTTCGGCCGCATTGCCGCGCAGACCGCGAAGCAGATCATAATCCAGAAGATCCGCGAGGCGGAGCGAGACGTCATATTTACCGATTACAGCAGCCGCGTAGGCAACGTCGTAAACGGCACGGTCTACCGGTTCGAGAAGGGCAATATAATCGTCGACCTCGGCAAGACGGAGGGCTTCATACCGAAGAGCGAGCAGTCGCCGAAGGAGAATTTCAGGCAGGGCGACCGCATAAAGGCGTATGTGCTCGAGGTCAAGAAGACCGGCAAGGGCCCTCAGATAGTGCTCTCGCGCGCGAACCCGGGCCTCGTCAAGAAGCTCTTCGAGCTCGAGATACCCGAGATATACGAGGGCATCGTCGAGGTAAAGTCCATATCGAGGGAAGCCGGCGACAGGACGAAGATATCGGTATTCTCCAAGGACGAGAAGATCGACTGCGTGGGCGCCTGCGTAGGCATGAGGGGCTCCCGTGTGAAAAATATCGTGAAGGAACTGCAGGGCGAGAAGATAGATATCGTCCGCTGGAGCGACGACACGAAGGAATACGTCCTCGCGGCGCTAAACCCCGCGAAGATATCTACGATAAAGCTCGACAAGGAATCGAAGACCGCGCAGGTCACGGTCGACGACGACCAGCTGAGTTTGGCCATCGGTAAGAAGGGCCAGAACGTGCGGCTCGCGTCGAAGCTTACCGGATGGGAGATAGACATAAAGCCGAAGACGCCGGCCGTCGAAGGCGCGGCCAAGGCCGCGGCCGAGGCCGTTATGCCGGAGCTGTCGGCAAAGGAAGAGTCCGGCGACATATCATCTGTCGAAGGCGTCGGCGCGAAGACGAAGGCGCTGCTTGAAGGCGCAGGGTTGTCCACTATCGCTAAGATAGCGGAATCATCGGTCGAGGAACTCACTAAAATAAAGGGTATCGGCGAGAAGACCGCGGAAAAGATACTCAAGAGCGCGAAAGAGCTGGCGAAAAAATAAATGAAAAAAACCAAAACAGAGACGAAAAAAGAAGAAGTAAAGAAAGTCAAGAAACCCGCTAAGGCCGCCGTAAAGACCGCCGTCAAGGCCGTCAGGGAAAAGAAGGTAACTAAGCCAAAGGCCGAAGCCAAGGTCAAGGCCGCGCCTAAGAAAAAAGAAGTCAAGGCGAAGGTCGAGCCGAAGGCCGCGGTAAAGGTCGAGCCTAAGGTTGAGGTGAAACCGGCTCCCGCGCCCGTTATCCCGAAACCCGTGGCGAAGCCGGAGCCTGTCGCGGCCCCGAAAGTTGAGATCAAGCCTTCGATAAAGCCCGAGGCGGTGAAGCCGCCCGTAGCGAAGCCGGCCGCACCTCCGGTGCCGCCAGTCAAAAAAGAACCCGTTAAACTGGTCGCAAAATTCCCGATGACATTAAAGGACCTCGCCGCGAAGATAAACGCGAGGCCTAATGATCTTATAGTAAGGTTGATGAGGCAGAAGGTCATGGCGACGATAAACCAGGCGGTGGATATCGACGTCGCGAACCTTATTGCCGTTGATTTCGGATTTGAGTTCGAAAAACCGCTCACGCAGGAGCAGGAGATACTGAAGGCCTTTGAGGTCGAGGACAAGACGAAGCTTGTACCGCGTGGCCCGGTCGTAACGCTGATGGGCCATGTCGACCACGGCAAGACCTCGCTGCTCGACGCTATCAGGAAGTCGAGCTTAGCCGATAAGGAATCGGGAGGCATCACGCAGCATATCGGCGCGTATGTGGTCAAGGTGGGGAAGGGAAATGTGACATTCCTCGATACTCCCGGCCACGAAGCGTTCACCGCAATGAGGGCGCGCGGCGCGCAGGCGACGGATATAGTAATACTTGTGGTCGCCGCCGATGACGGCGTAATGCCCCAGACGAAGGAAGCCATAGACCACGCGCGCGCTGCGGGAGTCCCGATAGTCGTCGCGATGAACAAGATAGATAAGCCGGAAGCGAACCCGAACAGGGTCAAGAAGCAACTGAACGAGGTGGGGCTCATGTCCGAGGACTGGGGCGGAAAGACCATCGTGATCGGCGTCTCGGCGAAGACGGGCAAAGGCATCGAGGAACTTCTCGAGATGCTGTTGCTCGAGGCGGAGATGCTTGAACTGAAGGCCGACCCGACCGGGCGCACGAAGGGCGTCGTGATAGAAGGCAAGATATCAAAAGGCGGCGGTCCGATAGCTACCGTCCTCGTCCAGAAGGGCACGTTGAGGCCCGGCGACATCGTCGTGGCTGGCCTGCATTACGGCAAGGTCAGGGCTATGATAAACGACCTCGGCCACAGGCTCTACGAGGCGCCACCGTCAAAGCCGGTCGAGATACTCGGCCTCGCGGGACTGCCCGAAGCGGGAGACATATTCTTCACTGTCCCGGACGAGAAGACCGCAAGGGAACTAGTCGAACAGCGCCAGCAGGATGCGAAGACGGCGCAGATGCAGCCGGTCAAGAGGATAACGCTCGAGGAGCTTTCTCAGCAGGTTAAGGAAGGCAAGGCCAAGGAGCTTAAGGTAATAGTCAAGGCCGACGTGCAGGGTTCGGTGGAGGCGCTTGAACAGTCGCTTGTGGGCCTCGGCACGAACGACGTGAAGATCGATATTATACACTCGGGCGCCGGGAGCATAAACGAATCGGACGTCATGCTTGCCGCCGCATCGAACGCGATCATAATAGGGTTCCGTGTCGAATATACGCCTGAAGGCGAGCAGGAGGCCCGGCTCGAGAAGATCGACGTCCGTCTCTACAGGATCATATACGAGGCGATAAACGACGTAAAGAACGCCATGGAGGGTATGCTTGACCCGACGATAACCGAGGTCTTCATGGGCCGCGCCGACGTCAGGCAGGTCTTCAAGGTCACGAAGGCGGGCACTATCGCGGGTTGCTTTGTCGCGAAGGGCAAGATAACCAGGAACGCCGGTTGCCGCCTCTGGAGGGACAGGGAGAAGGTATACGAAGGCAAGATCGCCTCGGTAAAGCGTTTCAAGGACGACGTCAAGGAGGTCGCGGAAGGTTTCGAGTGCGGCATCGCGCTCAGCAATTTCGACGACTTGAAACCCGGGGACGTTATAGAAGTATTCGAGCTAAGGAAGACCGCGAGGAAGCTTTAAAATATGAAGAAGAGGGTATTGAGCGGGATGCGCCCCACGGGCAAATTGCACATGGGCCATCTTGCCGGCGCGCTGAAGAACTGGGTAGAGATGCAGGATCAGTACGACTGCTTCTACATGGTCGCCGATTACCACGCGCTCATGAGCGAATACGCGGACCCGTCGGCGATGAAAGAGAACATCATCGACAACACCGCGGATTTCCTCGCGTGCGGCATCGACCCGGAGAGGTCGGTCATCTTCGTGCAGTCCGACGTGCCGGAACACCTCGAGCTGAACATGATACTCTCGGCTATAACGCCGCTCTCGTGGCTCGAGCGCTGCCCGACATACAAGGAACAGCTCAGGGAGGTCGAGGGCAGGGACCTCGCGACATACGGTTTTCTCGGTTACCCGGTCCTGCAGGCCGCGGACATACTGATATATAAGGCGAACGCGGTGCCGGTCGGCGAAGACCAGCTGCCGCACCTCGAGCTTACGCGAGAGATAGTCAGGAGGTTCTTCCATTTTTACAAGAAGCAGGTCTTCCCGGAACCGGAAGGCCTGTTGACCCAGACCCCGCGGCTCCTCGGTGTGGATAACAGGAAGATGTCCAAGAGCTATGGCAACGCGGTCAACCTTTCGGACTCTCCCGAAGAGGTAAAGAAGAAGATAAAGGCGATGATAACGGACCCGCAGAGGATCAAGAAAGACGATCCCGGGCATCCGGACATCTGCAACGTATATTCGTATTACAAGTTCTTCTTCCCTGAACTGGCCGCGGGTATCCCGGAGGAGTGCAAGTCGGCGGAGATCGGCTGCGTCGAAGACAAGGCGAAACTGGCCGATTGCATAGTCGAGTTGCTTAGGCCGATCCAGGAGAGAAGGAAGAAGATATTAAGCGACAGGGTGGGCCTCGAGGCGGTCCTTAAGAAGGGCGCCGAGAAGGCGCGCGCGGTCGCGCGTGAGACGATGGGAGAGGTCAGGAAAGCAGTCGGTATATGACGTACAAGGTAAAGCTTGACGTGTTCGAAGGCCCGCTGGACCTTCTTCTGTACCTCATCAAGAAGGAAGAAGCGGATATATTCAATATCCCGATCGCGAAGATAACGGAGCAGTACCTGCATTACCTCGAATACATGGAGCTGCTCGACCTGCACATCGCCGGCGAGTTCATCGTGATGGCCGCGACGCTGATGCATATAAAGTCGCGGATGCTGCTGCCGCCGGACGAACAGCCGCCGGAAGAGATAGAGGAAGAGGACCCGCGCGCCGAGCTCGTGCGCAGGCTCATCGAATACAAGAAGTTCAAGGAAGCGGCCGGGGAGCTCTCCGAGCTTGAACGTCGCAGATCGATGGTCTTCCCGCGTTCGGTTGACGAGACGCAGTACATCGACCAGACCGAAGGGCCGTATTTCGAAGCGTCGATATTCGACCTCATAAACGCGTTCTCGACCATACTCAAGAGCGTGTCGCGCGAGGCGTTCCTCGAGGTGGTCAAGGACGAGTTTACCGTCGAGGAGAAGGTCCACGAGCTGTTCCATATGCTCGTTGAGACGCCGGTCATAAATTTTAAGGATATATTCAAGAAGTCGAGGAGCAAGATAGAGCTGATAGCGACGTTCCTCGCGCTGCTTGAACTGATAAGGCTGAAGGAAGTCATGGTAAGGCAGCATAATATCTTCGGCGAGATCGAGGTAGTGCGCAACCCGAACAATATCGGCCCGAAGCTTAAGGCCGCGGTAGAAAGCGCGCCGGAAAAACCGGCGGAGGGGACACCGGATGGAACTGTCTGAGGCGAAAAAGATAATCGAGGCGCTGCTCTTCACGTCGGAGAAACCGATAACCATAGAGCAGATGAAGGAGGTCCTCGAGGAGGTAGAGGCCAAGGATATCAAGGCCGCGCTTGCCGAACTGCAGACGGAATACGAGACGCTCGGCAGGAGCTTCAAGGTCTACGAGGTCGCGGGCGGCTACCAGATGGTCACGGCGCCCGAGTTCGCCGATTACCTGAAGAAGTTCTACAGGGTGAAATCGAAGGACAAGCTGACGAAGCCGGCGCTCGAGACGCTCGCGATAGTGGCCTACCGCCAGCCGATAACGAAGGCGGATATCGAGGACATACGCGGAGTCAACGTCGACGGCGTCATAAAGACGCTTGCGGACAGGCAGCTGATAAAGATAACCGGCAGGAAGGACGCGCCGGGCAGGCCGATATTATACGGGACGACAAAGGAGTTCCTCGACAGGTTCGGGCTCAGCTCGCTGAACGAGCTGCCGAAGCTCGGGGAGTTCACGGAAGCGGATATAGACTTAAGCGAATTGAAACAGGGACTCGGAGGCCAGGAGGTACAGGATGGAACTGGAGAAGTTACGCAGGAAGATAGACCTGTTGGACAGGAAGATAATACAGCTACTGAACAGCAGGGCGCAGCTGAGCAACAGGATAGGCCGGCTGAAGGCGAAGGCAAATAAGAGCGCGTACTCGCCCGACAGGGAGAGGATAGTATACGAAAAGATCGCCGCGCAGAACGAAGGCCCCCTCTCGAGGGAGTCGCTTCAGGCCATATACCGCGAGATAATGTCAGGCTGCCTCGCGCTCGAGAAGCCGTTGAGGATATCGTATATGGGCCCGCCGGCGAGCTTCTCCAATATCGCCGCGCTGAAGAAGTTCGGCTCATCGGTACGCTATCTTCCCGTAAACACGATAAACGACGTCTTCGCCGAGGTAGAGCACGGCAGGGCGGATTACGGGGTCGTCCCCATAGAGAATTCGATAGAGGGGGCGATAAATTACACGCTCGATATGTTCATGGAATCCGACCTGAAGATATGCTCGGAGATATCGATAGAGATATCGCACAACCTGCTCGCGAAATGCAGGATGGACAGGATAAAGAGGCTGTACTCGAACCCGAGCGTCATAGGCCAGTGCAGGATGTGGCTGGAAGCCAACCTCCCGCAAGTCGAGGTGATAGAAGTCACCTCGACGACGAAGGCCGCCGAGATGGCGGTCAAGGAGAAGGGTGCGGCTGCGATCGGGTCAAGCCTCGCCGCGGAATGCTACGGGCTGAATATGCTCGCGCGTTCGATAGAGGACAGCCCGCATAACATGACGAGGTTCCTTGTGATCGGAAGGTTCGAGAACGGGCCCACCGGCAAGGACAAGACATCAATAATGTTCGCGGTAAAGGACAGGGTCGGCGCTTTGCACGACATGCTGGTCCCGTTCAAGAAGAACAGGATAAACCTGACGAAGATAGAATCGCGCCCGTCGAAGAGGAGGGCGTGGGAGTATCGCTTCTTCGTCGACATGGTAGGGCACCACGAGGATGCGGGAATAAAGAAGGCGCTGAAGCAGTTGGGAGGCGTCTGCACGAACCTTAAGATACTGGGATCCTATCCGTTAGTATAAAGGAACGAAATGAGCAGGTTAGCGAAAAAAGGCGTAATGAACATACAGCCCTACCAGCCGGGCAAACCGATCGACGAGGTCAAGAGGGAGCTGCTGCTGGAGGAGGTCTATAAGCTCGCTTCGAACGAGAACTCGCTCGGGCCTTCAAAAAAGGCGCTTACCGCCATAAGCAAGGCGCTCAAGGGCCTGAACCGGTATCCCGACGGGAGCTGCTATTACCTGAAGGCGAAGATATCGGAGAAGATGGGCCTTAAGCCGGAGAACTTCGTTTTCGGCAACGGCTCGGACGAGCTGATCGCGGTCATAATACAGGCGTTCATGAACGAGGACGAGAACGCGATAGTCGCGGACCCGACTTTTCTCGAATACCGCCTCATCACTGAATCGTACGGCCGCAGGGTAAAGGTCGTGCCGAACGTGAACCTGTCCCCAAAGGGACGGCCCATTGCTGGGGAATTGAGGGGCCTGAAATACGACATGGACGGCATAAGGAAAGCGATAGACGACAAGACGAAGGTCGTCTTTATCGCGAATCCCGACAACCCGACCGGCACTTACGTCAGCGACAAGCAGATAACAAAGTTCCTCGAGAATATCCCGGACAGCGTAATAGTCGTCATGGACGAGGCGTATTACGATTTCGTGGACGCGAAGGATTATCCGGACACGATGAGGCACCTGAAGGACAGGAACCTCATAATATTGAGGACGTTCTCGAAGGCATACGGGCTCGCCGGGCTCAGGGTCGGTTACGCTCTCGCGAACCCGGAACTCATAGAGTGCATGAACAGGGTCAGGCAGCCGTTCAATGTCAACTCGCTCGCGCAAGTTGCTGCAGCGGCGGCGATAGACGACGTTGCGCACCTGAAGAGGACGAGGCAGACGGTGCTGAAGGGCAAGAAGTACCTTTACGGGGCGCTCGACAGGATGGGCCTTTCTTATGTCCCGAGCCAGACGAACTTCATACTCGTGGACGTGAAGAGGGACGGCTGGGAAGTTTTCCAGAGGCTCCTGAGGCACGGCGTCATAGTCAGGGACATGAAACCTTACAAGCTTGACAGTTATATAAGGGTAACGATAGGCACCGGCAAGGAGAACAAGAAGTTCGTCGACGCTATGAGGAAAATTCTGAAGACGCCGGCAGGCGCCGAAGGAGAACCAAGATGATAATCGTATTAAAACCCGAAACGACAGAATCGCAGCTGAAACACCTCGTATCCAAGATCAAGTCGCTCGGGCTCAAGCCGATGATATCGAAGGGCGTGGAGCGCACGATCATAGGCGTCATAGGCGAAGAAGATGTCCTTCGTTCGACGCCGCTTGACGTATTTCCGGGTGTCGAGAAGGTCATGTCTATACTCGCGCCCTATAAGCTCGTATCGCGCGAATTCAAGCACGAGAATTCGGTGATCAATATCGGCAAGGTCAAGGTCGGCGGAAGGAAGATACCCGTGATGGCCGGGCCGTGCTCGATCGAAAGCCGCGAGATGCTCATGAATATAGCCAAGACGGTGAAGAAGTCGGGCGCTTCGGTCCTCCGCGGCGGAGCGTTCAAGCCGCGCACTTCGCCCTACAGTTTCCAGGGTCTCGGGGAGGAGGGGCTCAGGTACCTCAAGGAAGCGAGCCAGAAGACGGGCCTTCCGGTCATAACCGAGGTGATGGATATCCGCGACCTTCCGCTGCTGGAGAAATACGCGGACATATTGCAGATAGGCGCGAGAAACATGCAGAATTTCAACCTGCTGAAGGAAGTCGGCATGTCGAAGATGCCGGTACTGCTGAAGAGGGGCATATCCTCCACGATAATCGAGCTGCTTATGTCGGCGGAATACATACTTTCAAACGGGAATTTCAACGTGATGCTTTGCGAGCGCGGCATAAGGACGTTCGAGGACCAGACGCGGTTCACACTCGACCTGAGCGCGGTGCCCGTCCTTAAAAAACTGACGCACCTGCCGGTTGTCATAGACCCGAGCCATGCGGTAGGCAAGTGGGGCTATGTCCCCGCGATGGCGAAGGCCGCGGTGGCCTCCGGCTGCGACGGCCTTATAATAGAGGTCCATCCGAAGCCGGAAGAGGCGCTCTCGGACGGCGTGCAGTCGCTTGTGCCGGATAATTTTGACAAGATGATGAAAGAATTAAAGGGAGTCGCGAAAGCGGTTGGGCGTGATATTTAACCCAGATTTTGCATACGATCAGGTACCGGCAAAATCTGCCCGAAGGGCCGACTGATTAAATCTCAAAGAGATTTAATCAAGTCTGTCGGGGTAAACCCAAAAGGGGTTAGAGCAAATCGAAAAACATAATGCGAATTTTGGGTTTAAGAAGATAGCGATAATCGGCGTCGGCCTCATCGGGGGCTCGATAGGAGAAGCGGTCAGGAAGAGGCGCCTTGCCGGGGTGGTTGTCGGCATAGGACACAGGGCGTCATCCATAGATGAAGCCATCGCCCGCGGCGCGATTGATAAAGGCACGCTCGATGCCGTAAAAGGCGTCGAAGGGGCCGATCTCGTGATAATCGCGACGCCGGTTTGCCTGATACCCGGGTTCGGGAAGAAGGTCTCCCGATCGCTGAAAAAGGGATGTATCGTAACGGATGTCGGCAGCACCAAAAGCTCGATAGTCGGTCAAATTGAGAGATCGGTGCCCGCGGGCGTGGATTTCGTCGGGTCGCACCCGCTCGCCGGTTCCGAAAAACGCGGGGTCGCATCCGCCAGGGAAGACCTGTTCAAAGGATCGGTCGTCATCATGACAAAGACAAAGAAGACGAAGAAGGCGGCGTTGAAGAAGCTCGGAAGTTTCTGGAGATCGCTCGGTGTCGGAAGGGTAGCGATAAAATCTCCTGCGGAACACGACAGGATCGTCGCGCAGATAAGCCACCTGCCGCATATAGCGGCGGCCGCGCTTGTAAGTTCCGCGAGCGATAAGTCGCTCGAGTTCGCCTCGACGGGCTTCAAGGATGCTACGCGCATCGCGGCAAGCGATCCCGGCATCTGGCGCGATATATGCATCACGAATAAAAAAGAGATCGTCAGGGCGCTCGGGGATTATGAGCGCAGCCTGTCAAGGATAAAGAAGCTGATAAAGGAAGGTTCCGGCGCTAAACTGCGCAGGGAGCTCGAGAAGTCGAGGTCAAGGAGGCAGAGAATAGGTTGAAACTGCCCGTCATAGCCATCGACGGACCGGCCGGTTCCGGCAAGAGCACAGTCGCGCGGCTCGTGGCGCAGAGATTGGGCTTCCTTTATATAGATACGGGCGCTATGTACCGCGCGCTTACGCTTAAGGCGCTCCGGACGAAAGCGGACCTCGGGAACGAAGCGGAACTCGGCGCGTTAGCCGGATCGACGGCCATAGAGCTGAAGCAGGAAAGCGGCTCGTTGAAGGTCTTTCTCGACGGCGAGGACGTGACCTCCGGCATAAGGACGCCGGAGATAACGAACAACGTGAAATATATAGCGCGGGCGAAACCCGTCCGGGAGCATATGGTAAAGGTCCAGCGCGAACTGGGAGGGCGGGGCGGCACGGTCATGGAAGGCCGCGATATCGCTACGGTCGTGCTGCCGGACGCCGACAGGAAATTCTATATAGACGCCGCGTTCGAGGTAAGGGCGCAGAGGCGCTTCAAGGAACTCAGGGAGAGCGGCGCGGCGGTGTCCGAGGAGGACGTGAGGAAGGACCTGAAGATGCGCGATGACAGCGATTTCAACAGGCCGATAGGGCCCCTGAAAAAAGCTTCCGACGCGATAATTGTGGATACGACGGGGCTTACGATAGAAGGGGTCGTGGATAAGGTCCTGGGCTTAATCAAGGCCTGATAAATTTATGATGTATTTTATTATAAGAAATTTCGTCAAGCTGTTCCTTACCATATTTATGGGTTTTAAGGCCAAGGGTTCGGGAAGGGTCCCGAGAAAAGGCGCTTTTATATTGGCGAGCAACCATGTAAGCCATCTCGACCCGCCGGCTATCGCGAGCGCTTCGCCGCGCATGGTGCATTTTATGGCAAGGAGCACTTTGTTCGATAACTGGCTGTTCAAGCAGGTGATCGGCAGGTGCGGCCTTATCCCGGTCAAGAGGGGCGAGGGGGATGTCGGGGCGATGAAAGCCGCCATCCGGTTGCTTAAGGCCGGCGAGCCGGTATTCATGTTCCCTGAAGGGACGAGAAGCGAGACGGGCCGGATGCAAGCGGCCCAACCGGGCATCGGTTATCTGAGCTTAATGGCGGGGGCGCCGATATTGCCGGCTTACGTAAGAGGCACTGAAAAGGCCCTGCCCAAGGGCGCGAAACATATTAAGTTTGCAAGAATATCGGTATATATAGGAGATCTGATCGACCCAAGCAAGCTGGATCTTCCCGATGACAGGAAGGAGGCCGCGCAAAAACTGGCCGACTATGTCGCCGGGGAGATCAAGAAGCTGGGCGATACGGAAGAAGCAAAAATCCAATGAGAAGGGAGTAACAAAGAAGATGGTAGAGCAGAAGCACGAAGACGTGTCCTCGGATAAGATGGATATGTCTAAGTTGTACGAGGACAGTTTCAAGGACGTGAAGGAAGGCGAGATCGTGAGGGGAAGGGTCATCGATGTCACGTTCAAGGACATTGTGGTCGATGTCGGCTACAAGTCCGAGGGTGTCATATCGCTTGACGAGTTCATCGATCCGAAATCGATCAAGATCGGCGACGAGATAGACGTGCTGATCGAGTCGAAGGAGAACGATGAGGGAATGGTCGTCCTTTCGAAGAGGAAGGCCGAGCGCATGCAGGTCTGGGAGAAGATAATCTCCGAGCGCAAGGAAGGCGATATGGTCACCGGCCGCGTGACGAAGAAGGTCAAGGGCGGCCTTACGGTCGACATCGGCGTCGAGGCGTTCCTGCCCGCGAGCCAGGTCTTCCTGAAGGGCTTCGGCAACCTTAACCAGCTGCTGGGGCAGGTCCTGAACTTCGTGATCGTAAAGATCAACAAGCCGCGCAAGAACATCGTCGTATCCCGCAAGGAAGCGATAATAAGGGAGCGCGATGTCGCCAAAGGCAAGATGATGGAAGAGTTAAAGACCGGGCAGATCATACCGGGCGTAGTCAAGAACATAACCGACTTCGGCGCGTTCATCAATATAGCGCCGGGCATGGACGGCCTGCTGCATATAACCGACATGTCATGGGGGCGTATCTCGCATCCGAGCGAGCTCGTCGCCGTCGGGGATAAGATAGAGGTAATGCTGCTTGCGGTCGATAAGGCGAGCGGGAAACTCTCGCTTGGACTGAAGCAGAAGACGCCGAATCCGTGGGAACAGGTGGAAGGCAAGTACCCGGTCGGCAGCAGGGTCAAGGGCAAGGTCGTCAACCTCGTGCCTTACGGCGCGTTCGTCGAATTAGAGAGGGGCATCGAAGGCCTGGTCCACATCTCCGAGTTCTCGTGGACGAAGAGGATAGGCCATCCTTCGGAAGTCCTCGCGATCGGCGATATGATCGAAGCCGTGGTCCTCAGCATAGATAAGGATGCCCAGAAGATAGCGCTCGGCATCAAGCAGACCGAGATGAACCCGTGGACCGAGGTCGCCGGCAAATACCCGGTAGGCACGCAGGTCAAGGGCAAGGTGCGCTCGTTCATCGATTACGGCGCGTTCATCGAGCTCGAGGAGGGCATCGACGGCCTGCTGCACAATACCGACATCTCGTGGACCAGGAAGATCAACCACCCGTCCGAGGTCCTGAAGAAGGGCCAGAAGATAGACGCGGTAGTGCTTTCGGTCGACGCGGACAACAGGAAACTCTCGCTGGGGATGAAGCAGCTCGTCGCGGACCCGTGGCCCGATTTCGTGGCCAGGTTCCAGCCCGGCACCTCTGCCGAGGGGGCAATAACCAAGATAACAAACTTCGGGCTTTTTGTTGAACTGGCGCCGGACCTCGAAGGCCTGGCCCACGTATCGGAACTTCCGACGGAGACGACCGGCAAGCTCGAAGAGTCGTATAAGGTAGGCGATAAGGTGCAGGTCAAGGTGCTTCGCGTCGACGATGCCGAGAGGAGAATAGCGTTAAGCCTCAAGGCCTAACCCCGGATGGGTTGCGTACAATGGACGCATCAAAACAGTTAGAGATAATAAGACGCGGCGCGGTAGAGATAATCAACGAGACCGCCTTGGTCGAGAAGCTGAAGAAGAAGAAACAGCTTGTCATCAAGGCGGGTTTCGACCCGACCGCGCCGGATATCCACCTGGGCCATAC
>JAGONY010000001.1:67500-89001 GCA_017992785.1 Candidatus Omnitrophota bacterium
GTAACGAGTCAGGCAGGTGCACGTACCGCAATCCGACACAGGTAGACGGGCATAGAATGCTCAGGCGCTCGAGAGAACTCTCGTTAAGGAACTCGGCAAAATGACCCCGTAACTTAGGGAAAAGGGGTGTCTTCGTTGGTGAACCGTACAGGGGAGCCGACGGGGATCACAGTTAAGAGGATCAGGCGACTGTTTAGCAAAAACTCATCACTCTGCTAAGTCGTCGACACAAGACGATGTATAGGGTGTGACACCTGCCCGGTGCTGGAAGGTTAAGGGAAGGGGTTAGTGGGATTCGTCCTACGAAGCCTTGAACTGAAGCCCCAGTAAACGGCGGCCGTAACTATAACGGTCCTAAGGTAGCGAAATTCCTTGTCGGGTAAGTTCCGACCCGCACGAATGGTGTAACGATCTGATCGCTGTCTCAACGAGAGGTTCGGCGAAATTGTAGTGGCGGTGAAGATGCCGTCTTCCCGCGAATAGACGAAAAGACCCCAGAACCTTTACTGTACTCTGGTATTGGATTTTGATCCAGTATGTGTAGGATAGGTGGGAGCCTTTGAAGTCCCGGCGCTAGCCGGGATGGAGGCGACGTTGAAATACCACCCTTACTGTATTAGAATTCTAACCGCGTCCCTTTAACAGGGCGCGGAACAGTGCTAGACGGGCAGTTTGACTGGGGCGGTTTCCTCCCAAAGAGTAACGGAGGAGCACAAAGGTTCCCTCAGTGCGGTTGGCAATCGCACGGCGAGTGTAAGGGCAGAAGGGAGCTTAACTGTGAGTCCAACAAGACGAACAGACGCGAAAGCGGGTCCTAATGATCCGGCGGTTTAATGTGGAATTGCCGTCGCTCAACGAATAATAGGTACTCTGGGGATAACAGGCTTATCGGATCCGAGAGTTCATATCGACGATCCGGTTTGGCACCTCGATGTCGGCTCATCGTATCCTGGGGCTGGAGAAGGTCCCAAGGGTCCGGCTGTTCGCCGGTTAAAACGGTACGCGAGCTGGGTTCAGAACGTCGTGAGACAGTTCGGTCTCTATCTTTCGCGGGTGCAGGATACTTGCGAGGAGTTGCCCGTAGTACGAGAGGACCCGGGCAAACGGACCTCTGGTGTACCAGCTGTCACGTCAGTGGCAATGGCTGGGTAGTCATGTTCGGAAGGGATAAGCGCTGAAAGCATCTAAGCGCCAAGCCCACCTCAAAAATAGGTATCCCCCATCACAAGATGGTCGAAGGCACCTTGTAGTCTACAAGGTTGATAGGCCGGGAGTGTAAACCCTGTAAGGGGCGTGCTTACCGGTACTAATATGCCGATCGGCTTGACCACTTAAAATTTCTAAGTGGAAGTTTGCACAGAAGTAATTGTAGTCGTTAATACTATAAGCTATGCGGTTGCATGCACGGTCCCCGCAAGGGGACCGTGCAAAGATTTCCTGGTGGTTATACCGAGGGGGTCACACCCGTTCCCATTCCGAATACGGAAGTTAAGCCCCTCAGGGCCGATGGTACTTAGCTGGCAACGGTTCGGGAGAGTAGGACGCCGCCGGGTTAAATTTCGGAGATTCCCCTTGCGTGATTTGCTTCGTCCTCTGGGACAGAATCAAATCAATACGCAAGGGGGATTTTTTTGTCTCAAGATCACACATCCTGCGCCTTGACACCGCCTCAAATTATGGTATAATTTTCCTATGAAAATTTTACGTCTTCACGCCGGACAGCGCCGCGGTTTCACGCTTATAGAGATGTCGATAGTGCTTGTCATCATGCTCGCGTTCCTTGCGCTTAGCGTGCCTTTCTTTGCGGGTTTTTCCGGGAGCACCGGCCTCAAGACGTCGGAGCGCGAGATAATGACGGTCATGCGCACGGCCCGCAGCTATGCGGTATCCCGGAACGCGAACTTCAGCGCGGAATTCAACGGTACCGTTACCCCGAATACATACAGGATAGCCAATGCTACCGGCACCACTATGGATAAAATATACTCGCTGCCGAACGGGGTGACCTATACCACGGCGGCCCTGACGACAGTGACATTCACGCCGAACGGCGGGCTCACGGGTACGTCCGCGGCTAACACCATATCGGTCACGAACCAAAAAGGCACCAAGACGATAACAGTGAACAGGACCACAGGAGCCCTTGAATGAAGACCCTTCAGAGAAGCGGATTTACCCTCATAGAGATACTCATATCGCTGGCGATACTCGTCATCGGCATACTCGCGGTCCTCGCGCTCTTCCCGGTCGGTTTCGATTCGGCGAACCGCTCTGCGGACCTTACGAAAGCCACGATATTCGCGCAGAATACGATGGAGGAGATAAAGAGGTTGGGCTACCCTGTCGACACCGCGAAGATCGGCGTATTCTCCGACCCGAAGTTCCGTTATACTATTTCGACGACGGAGGTCGCTCCCACGGGCAGCCTGGTCCTTACGACCGTCAGGGTATCGTGGGATTACAAAGGAAGGACATTCAATGAGGACTTTGTCACTCTTATCCCGTCGCTCGGCCCGTAGGAAAGGGCTGACGTTAGTTGAGATCCTCGTAGTATCCGCGATATTCGCGATAATCGCGCTTTCGCTCTTCGTCGTCTTCAGGGCGGGGCTTGAGTCGTGGAGCAGGACGCAGGCGCACCTCGAGGTCTACCAGACCGCGCGAACGGCTATCGACTGGCTCACGCGCGACTTTTCTGCGGCGTACCTGAATTCGAATAACGCGAATATAGAATTCCGCGCGTGGACGGCCGGCGGGAGCACATGGGTCTCGCCAACTGGCGGCAGCGAGGTGTTCTTTATAGCCGCATTGAATCCCACGCAGAACGATCCCAACGCGAAATTTGAGCTGTGCCATGTAGGTTACTGGCTGAACAGCACGACGCATGAGCTCATGAGATATTATTATACCCAGGTAGGGGCGGCGCCCGATTACAGCTTCCCTGCGCACGTAGGCACTGCGGCTCTGCACAGCAAGGTGGCGAAGAACGTACATGGTTTTACTTTGACGTATTTTGATTCGACAGGTGCCCCGGCCACTAATTCATGGGATTCCAGGAGTAGCTCGCTTGCCCCTGCGCAAAGAGGGAGGAAACCTACAAAGGTCCAGATTTCGCTTGTTATCCAGGAACCGAATTCCACGAGGCAGCAGACATTCACCACAGGCGTTTATATCCCACAATAAGGCCAACCATAAATAGAAAATTATGTCCTATAAATCCAAAAATTTATTTCTCGTTGTATTGATTCTATCGGTCATGGATTTCGGTCTCGTCTGGTCCTTTGATGAAATCCGGATTAGCAACGATCCTGACGCGAAAGTTGCGATAAATCCCGATATTTATGGGAATACGGTGGTGTGGGAGGACCAGCGTGACATTTCAATATCCGGAGGAAATGCATGTATAAATGTATACGACCTTGTCTCGAAGACCGAGTCCACGATATTTACTGCGTCAAACTCTACTTACAACAGTTATCGCCCCCAAGTTTATGGGAATTATGTTGTATGGCGGGATTATCGCTCAGGCTCCGGAACCTCGTCCATTTACGGTTACGACCTGTCGACAAAAACAGAATTCAAAATATCTGAATCATGGTATAGGGGAGATAACCCGTCAATTTACGGAGATACTGTAATATATAACGATTACCAATATGGGAGTCCCGTTATATCCGGATATAATATTTCTACGAAAGAAAGGTTTCAAGTATGGGGGGGAGTATTGAGTCCAAACGGAAATTCACTATACGGTGATATTATGGTGTTTGAGAATGGCGATGGAGTAAATTGCGGAATATTCAGCTACGATCTTTCAACAGGAAAGGAATTTTTAATTTCGTCGGGTACTTCGCGGAAAACAAAACCCATAATAAGTGGTAATAATGTTGTTTGGGAGGATTGGAGGAATGGTAATCCTGATATATATGCTTATAATCTTGCCACTCAACAGGAATTTCCTATTTCAACACAAACAAATATTATTGAAAGAGATTATGCTGTTTATGGGAATATTGTAGTATATTCGGAATGGCTTGACGATTCTAGTCAGCCAGAAGATTTGAAAATCTACGGTTACGATATTTCGAGCGGTAGAAAATTTTTACTTTCAGACAATCAAAGTGACTTCTCGGAAGGTTTGGCTGATATATATGGGAATATTGTTGTATGGCAGGATGCCAGGACAGGAGACCATGAAATCTATTACACTGATATTAGTGCTGCTGTTCCTGAACCAAGCACTATTGTATTGATGATATCTGGATTAGTAGGAGTTATGAGAGCAATAAAATCATACCAAAAAGCAATAAAGTAAGGTTGACAAAGCCGGTTTTATGCTCTAAACTTATATAATAAGATCTATTCTTTCCTGTGACAAAACAACGAATTACGCTAAAACAGGATAAAAATGTTGGGTAAAATCGAAACGTGTTGACGATTAAACGGGGAGCAAATAACAGGGGAGTAGCCCTGCTGATGGCCATAGGCGTGCTTGGCCTTCTTTCTTTGATCGGCATAAGCTTCGCCATCAACATGATGATGGCAAGGAGAGAGGCGGCCAACTATGCCAACGCGGTCAAGGCCAGGTATATCGCGGAGGCCGGCGTGAACAAGGCCGTTGCCGATATCCGCGACCAGGTCAGGACGAGCGCCTACGGAAACCTGAAGAATTACATAGCCAACTACGCCGCGGCGAGCGGGACCAACGTCGCTTTCGGCGCGGGCGCGTATACGCTGACGATCTCTTCCGAAGAGAGCAAGGTCAATATCAATACGTTCGATGAGACCGACACGAGCCAGATAACGGAACTGCAGAGTTTCCTTTCGAACCAGCAGATAGCGAACATCATAGATTACAGGGACGGCGATTCGGTCAACACGACGGTCGGCGGCACGTCGGGCAACATAGAAGGGACCGCGCAGTGCAAGAACCAGCCCTTCGATACTACAGCGGAATTGCGCGTCGCCACGGGCATAACGCAGGCGGTCTTTGACGGCAACAGGCATAGGGTGACTGTGAACAAGCCGATAATCCGCGGCGGGCTTCTCGGGAAGTACTACAGCAACCTGACCGGAGCGAGCCCGAACGTCTTCATAGACAAGACAAGTTTCAGGGAGAAGGTGATCGAGCTCGGGCAGGTCTACCAGACGCCCGATGACGCGGTCATGCCGGGAACGGACGGCGACGGGGGCGATGCATGGGCGGAGACGCACGACGCCGAGATGGCCGGCGGCTCCACTATCGCAACGGTCGGCGATTACGGCCTCACGACATTCGGAGTGATCTGGACGGGCTATTTGGAGATACTCGACACGGAGACCGGTTCCCCGATAACTTTCTGGATCACCTGCGACGACGGCGCGAAGTTCTATATCAACGACACGCTCGTCTGCTCCCGCTGGACGGATAAGCTGTCCTCCGAGAACTACCCGTGGGACAGGACCGCGTCCGGCACATATACGTTCCTGAGGCCCGGCTGGCACAGGATACGCCTCGAATATTACGACCAGACCTTCCATAATTCGGTCCAGCTGAAATGGAAGGACGCGTTGTTCGCCGCGGCGACCCCGATACCGGCGGAACGCCTCGGCTATGACCCGAGGACGGAACCGGCTAACAGCTATAACCATGCCGGCATCTATACGGTCAGCGCGACCGCGAACATGCTGAGAGGCGGGCAGGTGGCGGCCGTGAAGCAGGTCTCGGCGGTAGTCACGGTATTCGGGACCTGGACGCAGACGACGAAAGAGGAGTTCTATGCGGCATGGTTCGGCAGGCACGGGAATTTCCGCGACGGAGAGGTCTTCAACGTCAACTGGCTTGACAACTGCCCGACCGAAGAGGACACCTGGAACGCCGGCGCCGGAAAGATGCAGTGGGATACGGCTACATACGCGAGGACCCCGGACTCGGTGAAACTCGGGTATTGGGACAATATAGACGAGGACCCGGCGTATTCGGCGGTCATGATGAAAGGGTATTATACGAACAGGGCATGGTGGGAATATGATACCGTTGTGCTTAACGTAAGTTATCAGGATTTTAAAGACAACGACAGCGACGGCGACAGGGAAGTATTCCTGGATCCCAATTCGTTTGAAGCCAAGCATTTTGAGGTGAACCGGAATTATTTCAGGCCGAATTCACAGAGCGTTTTTGTAAGGGCGTTCGTAAAGGAGCCGGCACCTTCAAGCCGAATAGCGTGGCGCGGGAACGGGACAGTTTATCCTTTGCCGTTCCCACCGCCCACAACGCCGCTTTACGTAGGCAGTTTCAGGAGGGTCTATTATTACGACCAAAACGGCAACGACGCCTTTGACGGGAATATAGTGGAGCGGACCGGGGAGCCGGAAGTTTATCCTGTCTATGATTCGAGCGGGAACCCGACATACATATACAACCCGACGCGGCCGGACAGCTGGACCCTCGAAAACATCCCGATGCCCGGGACCTATACTTACTGGCAGCCGGAGGCGCCATTCTGCGGGTGCTGGTTATTCGCGAAAGGCACGCAGGATGATACATGGCCTTCGGGATACGCGGGGCAGACCTTCACGGTAAGCGGATTTAAGACCCTGGCAACGGACGGCCACGGCACGACCCCGGTAAGCGCCGAGCCGAAACCCCTTTATCCGTTCGGCGATGTCAATGAAATAAGGATGTACGCTAAGATGTTCTATACACAGTTCAATTACCTCACGGATAAGGTGCTGGGGATGATAGGTTCGAATACCACCTCGAGCGCGTCGTACAGGGGCTGGATAAACGGAGGGCTTGGGGCGCTTTCGACCTGGTCCCCGACCTATCCCGCGGCAGATACGACGATCTTCAAGTATATAGCTAACAACCAGTACCTCGGATGGGATTGGGTGGATTTCGACAGGGGACAATGCACGATCGGGCCGTATAATTTCGATAAAGCGGGCGCCGTCACAAAGTTGCAGACGCACTGGGACAATTTCCGAGGGATCCCCGAAAGCGGATATATAGCGTCAACCCCTTTTTATGCGGGGTCTTTCGTGAAATGGGGGACGATAACGTGGTCTCCGCAGGCCCAGCCGATGGCGAATACGGCTGTTACGATTTACGTAAGGAAGACGTCAACGGCATTCCCGCCCAAGGATGTCGCCTGGGGGACCGCGCTCGCGAACGGCGCGGCAATACCGGGGACGGACCCGTGGGCACAGTATAAGGCGGTGCTATCCACTACAAATATAAGCAGGGACCAGTATACGGCAAGCTCAAGGACTCCCGTCCTTGCGGACGTAACGATAACGTATCTGCCGTCGATAAAAATAGAATATTGGAGGGAAGGGCTGTGATAAAGATGATCAGGATATTTATGGCCGTATGTATGGTCTTTTGCGCGGTGGCTTCGACACGTGCCGACACAGTGGTCCTCCAGAACGGCAGGACGCTGGAAGGCAGGATACTTGAACACACCGACGACTATATCGAGATAAAACTTGGATCGGGCAAGATGAAGCTCGGGAAGAAAGACATTAAGTCGTTCGAGATAAAAGAGCCGGCCGAAGGTTATTCGACAGTCGACCTTCCAGATATCGAGGTGATCCCAGAGGAAGCCGCGATACGCAAGCCCGCCGCAGCGGATATCAAACTGAAGGCGGAGTATACAAAAGGCAAGGTCTTCGTGAGCGGCACGAGCTCCTACCCGAACAACACTCCGTTGAGGGTCTATTTCATGCAGGGCGAGAGCGTCGTGATGGTAAAGGAATCCCGCGTGAAGAGAGGGGAGTTTTATATAGCGTTCGGGCCTTTCGAGAAAGAGATCATGGCGGGCAAGTATTCGGTGCGCGCTGAAGCAACCATCGACGGTTCGAAGGCATATTCGGAGCCGTTCGCGCTGGCCATCGGAAGCGGGGAGAGGGTAAAGGTCGACGAGACGAGGGAGGCGCAGTACCTGCAGGAAAAAGCGCAGGAAGTGGCGGGGCTCTACGAAGAGCTGAACAAGGCGTATGATAACGCGAAGGCCTCTTATGACGAGCGGAAATGGAAAGAGTGGTCGCGGGGATGGCTTGAGAGGACGAACGCGGCGGGCTCGAAATTCAACGACGACTCCAGGAAGTACGTGGCGTCCGTCCGTCCGGTCTCGCAGAGGAGGCTGCAGTTCTGCTTCCACCAGCTGCCGCTCCTGCTTCGCGCCTACACGATAGATCTCAATTCAAAGGGGGCGGGGCCCTCCGCGCAGGCGCTTCCGGTGCAGGACGCGCAGGCGCTGAGGCAGTCTTTTGACAGGGCGTTGTCCGAGACGGTGCAGGACGTATCCGCCGTCGCTGCGGACTTGAACCATACGAGATAATGTGATATATTTGTATAACTAGAAGCGCATCGGATTGTCGGGTGAGGGGGGACATTCTGTGGGCAAGATGACTTCGTTTAAAGCCGTTGGGATTGTGACAGCTCTTACCGGCTTTTTTTGTTTTTTATGCCTTGCCCCGGCGGAAGTATTGCCCTCGCCGAAGATCGCGATACTGAAGGCAGAGTATAACGCGCCGGAAGGCAAACCCATGATAGAAGTTGAGGGCGAGACTGACCTTCCGGAAGGCACGATGCTTTCGATCTTTGTAAGGAAGGGTTCGGAACTTACGGCTTACAAGGAGATAAAGACGGAACCGGGCAGGTTCAG
This sequence comes from Candidatus Omnitrophota bacterium, assembly GCA_017992785.1. Classification (GTDB taxonomy): domain Bacteria; phylum Omnitrophota; class Gorgyraeia; order Pluralincolimonadales; family Pluralincolimonadaceae; genus UBA6215. Next base: position 76,146 of record JAGONY010000001.1, read on the forward strand.
CGCTAAGCTCGGCCCTCTGGAAAAGGAGCTTGACGGGGAATACAGTGTGCAGGTCATTTTAGCGCCCGGCAGTTCGCTCAAAAGCGTACAGGCGGTATCGCTTTTCAAAGCGGCCGCCGCCGGCCATGAAAAATCCCCTTACGGGATCGAGATCTGGGCGTACAACGAACAGTACGGCAAGCAGGTAATAGTGCACGCGGACGGCAAGACAGGTTTGCCTGACGGCGCGGTCATCAAAGTATACCTGAAGCGCATAGATACCGTTATTGTATTCGGCGAATGTGTCGTCTCCGACGGCTCGTTCAGTTTCTCCTTCGGGCCCTTCGGAAAGGAAATGGCGCCGGGGGCTTATACGATTGAAGCGGAGTTCTTTCCCGACCTGCAGAGGCCGGAGTTCAAGAAGGCCGCCGGTAACCAGAATGTACCCGCCGCGAGAAGCTCCTGCGAGGCGACGATCGGCAAGGGCCCGGACGCCTTAAAGGCCGAGAATGCCGCGCGGCAGGAAGTAAACTCGGCGGTGACCACCCTTGATGAGTTATATTGGGAGCTGAAGGACGTCTACGCCCTGTCGCAGACGCATTTCGACCCGGCCACCTGGGACGAATGGTCGGACAGGTGGCGTTTCCACTTGAAGAAGGTAAGCAACAGATTCAGGGACGGCTCGGGCAGGGAAAAATCCCTTTTGTTGTATCCGGAGGCCGAGAAGGGCCTGCCGTTGGCCGTCAAGTACCTTTCGGAAATATATGTTATAATGACCGACACATTGAAGAACCGCGTCCCGGCAAAGAAAGGGGAGCTCGAAAGGCGCTGTTATGCCCTGGAGAACGAACTGGTAAAGATCATGGAGAAGATGAAGGCAGAATTGGCTAACTCGCCTAAGGTGTAGAGGAATGACAAAGAAAGGTGTTGCGATAGTATTTGCGCTCGGCGTCCTGGCGATGCTCTCGTTGATCGGCTCGACGATGGTCCTGTCGGTCATAATGGAGCAGAAGGGGACCGTCAATGCGACCGCGAAGATAAAGGCGAGGTATCTCGCCGATGCGGGCGTCGCGCGGGCTATCGCCGAGCTGAAATACGGCAACCAGGGCGCGCGCAATAATTCCGTCGACACGCTGGCGGAGACGATATTCGCGAGCGGCCTCTCCGATAATACCTTATTGAACGGCCGCGGCAGTTACAACGTCACGGTCATCGATTGCGCCAGCCGCATAAACCTTAACGGCGGCAACTGCGACGCGCGGCTGTCGTTGATGCTGCAGAACCTCAGCACGGTCACCGAGGCAGGGCTTACAACCGCGGAATGCGATACGATCGCCTCGAGGCGCCCTTACGTCTGCGTTGAAGAGGTAAAATCTAAAGCGGGAATATCGGGCGCCAAGTTCGCGAAGATAGAAGACTTTATTACCGTATTCGGTTATATAGACGATAAGGTCGTGAATCCGCAGGATCTTGCTGCCCCTTACGCGCTTCAACCCCGCTCGCCGGTCAATGTCAATACCGCCCCGGAGGAGGTCCTCAGGGCGGTGCTAATGGGGATAGAGGCGGCCCATTCCTGCCCGAAGTGCGGCGGGGACGGGTATTTCTTCTGCGTCCTCGGGAGCCACCAAGACTGCCCATATTGCGACGGATCGGGCTCGCCGGGGTCCATAACAGGCAACCTGACGATCACCGCGGCGGAAGCGCAGAACCTCGCTCAGTATATAGTGACGCACAGGCCCTACCTGAGCTGGGAATCTTTTTATGCTTCGGTCAAGTCGTTCTTCAATAACGGGACGAAATCATCCGACCAGGAAGTCGTCATGGCGAACGCGAACCCGAATACCGGTTTTTCGTGGGCCCGCAATGATGCCTGGGCTTCCAGGCTCGGCTATCTCGGCAAATACGTGATTGATATAAACAAGAACGGCACGGTGGAAGCGTCGGACAAGGGCCTTACTAAGAGCACGACGGAGTTCAGTTTCAATTCGGGCGGTTACTACGAGATAAGGTCTACCGGCGTTTACAGGACGGCGGGAGGGGTCCCGCTTGCCCAGAGCGGCGTCGCGACGATCGTACGGATCTTCGGAACGGTCAGGGCCACATCCCAGTCCGATTTCGACGGGTCGGGCAATTCAAAGACCAATACAACTACGTATCCGGAACCGGCGGTCGCGGGGGTTTCCGCGGCGGTGTACGACGGGCAGGTAATGCTTTCAAGGGTAAGCCGCACGACTCCAAACTCGGGAAAATACTTCAGGGCAAATTACAACACTACGCTCAATGCCGATGCCGCGGGCGGGAGCATAGTTTTACAGAATCCGCCCAACCCCGGGTCAGGGACATTGGGCACAAAGCCGAATATAAACAGCGTTGCCTCATACGGCTCAAGGGGAGAGCTGATGCCGGACGGGATGCTTATTGATACTTATGATGTCGTCTGTCCGGATTACCTGCCTTCGAACAATATCACTTATAGCGCGGGGACGATGGAAGTATGGTTCAAGACACAATGGAACAGCAACGATACATTGATGTATAACGATAATTGCAAGGACCGCAAGGTCTACCGGCTCATGAGCAGGGACGAGGTGACCGGCGCCGGCACGAAGACGTGGCCTTTCTCGACGTATGTCTTCTATTCGCAGAACTTCGGCGGCGTGCAAAAGGGATGTTCGATAGGCGCCCAGGGTTACGGATATTACCAGAGCGGCAATTGGTCTTACATACCGAACTCGCCGGAAGGTTCCGGGGATTACAAAATAGAGTTCTGCAGGAATTATGTCGGCACCGAGGCGATGGGGATATGGAATTCCGGCAAATGGCGCCATTACGTTGTCACATGGAAGGAGCCGGCGGGTGGAGGAGCGTGCGACCCGGCGAATACAGGGAACTGGCCTGGCAGTTATCCGAACGACCTGAAGGTGTATATGGACGGCCTCGAGAGGAGCGCGGACCAGTACTTCCATCACCTTGAATATCTCGACAACACATCGGCTCAATACCTGATGCTCGGCCACGAATGGTGGGCGGGCTCGGGGTCGGTATCGCATTACGAGCGCAACCAGCTGAACGGTGTGATAGGTTCGGTGAGGATATGGGATACCCAATTATCCGCGGCGCAGGTATTGGCCGAATACGGCGGGGGGCTCTTCCAGAAAACAGGGACCTATGTTTCGCCTACACTTACCGTACCTGCTTCAGAAGGCCCGACTGTAGAGTGGGGCACGGCAAGCTGGACCGGCATAGTGCCCAGCAGTGAAGAGTCGATAACTATGGGCGTGGATACGAATATCTCGGGGACTTATTACGGCAACTGGACGTCTACCGGGACCGGAGAGGCGATAGTAGACGGCTCCGGCAATCGGCTCAGGAGCGGCTCAATACGGTTCAGGAGCGTTTTAGCTTCCACGAAGGGTTCGACAGCCCAACCGGACGCGAATGTGCTTCCGAACCCGGGTTTTGAGACAGGTCCGCCGGGACAGGGGGGGACGGAAACACCGCTTCCGGGCGGCTGGGCTCACGATTGGGGCACCTTCCTGCGCTCGTCCAGGCGTCCGCATTCCGGCATCTGGTCCGCCATGAATTTCGGGAACGGCTTTATACATTATGTTTGTCCGGTGACCGGGGGAAAGAGCTATAAATTCAGGGGATGGACATATGTGCCGAGCGGCGGCGAATGGTATAACGTCTATTTTATCCTGGCCTTTAACGGGACCGGCGGATATAACAGCGGACAGGTAGCGGTCCACGGCTGGATGGACCAATGGCACCAGACCCTTATACCGTCCAACGGAAGCTGGATAACGGCCCCGCTCGACGCGACTTCAGTGACAATATCGCTCTGCCATTACGACAGGCACAATGCCATGTCGTCAAGTTTCGATGACCTCGAGCTAATAGAACAGGGAGCGACTGTACTCGTGCCGCTTGTAGACACGCCTGTTATCGAGGACGTAAGCATAACCTACCTGCCCAGAACGCAGGTATTATACACCAGAGAATTTTAGCATGTTATTTAAGGCCGGCAGGGTGCTCGTTATCCTGGCCGGCCTTTTTTTTATTTTCGGAGGCAGCGCGCCGGCCGACGAGATCTTTCTCAGGAACGGAAGGGTCCTTCAGGGCGAGATAATCGAGGAGTCCGGCGGCCAGGTCGTTATAAGGATGAAACTCGGGAAGACGATCGTTCCGAGGGAAGATATCGCATCGATAGAGAAGAAAGACCTGCCTGAGGATTTCTTCGGGACTCCGGATAAGGATGCCGAAAAAGCTCCCGTCGCAGACGAAAAAATACGGGACAACAAGGTGCCGTATGATTTCAAGATAACCGCGTCGTACGAGCCGCAGTCCGATAACGTGCGCATTACTGTTTCGGGAGAGGCGACCCTGCCCAACGGCGCGGCGGTTGAGATCTTCATAAAGAGGCGCGACAGGTTCATCGCGTCCGGCAGGACGAGCGTTTTTGACAACAGGATCTCGATGAATTTCAGGTTCTCGAAGAGGAGATTTTTCCCTGCCGTATATACCGTTTCGGCGATATTCATGCCCGAGCGCCAATCCCCGGACGTCAGGAAGATACTGCAGAGCAATTTTGCGTTCGGCCCCAGGGTAAAGACCGTCGAGGCCTCATGCCCGCTTTACGCCGGCAGAATAAGGGAGATCATCGAAGCGGAGGTCAACGCGAAATGCGAGGTAGGCACCGCTATTGCTAAGCTCGAGATGATGCAGTCGGAACTCTCCGCCAAATTCGCGTCCGCGAAGAAGAAGTTCAACGCGAGGGAATGGGACAAATGGTCATATACGTGGATGCTTTATATGAGAGGCGTCCAGAAGAAACAGGACCCGCGGAATTCCTTCTTCCCTAAAGCGGATGAAGCCGTGACGATGGCCGCGAATTCGCTGTTGAAGCTCTGGCAGTATTGCAACCTTGAACTCAGGGACTTCCCGGCATATAACAGGATAAAGAACGACCCGAAGACCAGGATCAGGCCTGAGGAGCTCAAGAAATTGCTTGATAAGGCCGCGTTCAACGGGTTGCTGGACAATATAAGGAAAGAAGCGTCAATGCTGGAGATGTATAAATAAGATGCGCGCAAGAAGGGGTGTTGCGATACTCATAGCGCTTGGAGTGCTGACATTCCTGTCGTTTGTCGGGGTGACCTTCACGATAGGGTCTATAATTAGCCTGAAGGCCGCTTATAATAATTATTACGCGGCCAAGGCGAGGATGGCGGCGGACACGGGGATCGCCCGCGCGTTGGCGGAGTTGCGCCTGGGCGACGGCGGCGCTACGACGGACGCCATTGATATTGCAGCGCTTTCATACAGCGGCACTATGGACCTCAACAGGGAGCTTACCGGCTCATACAACGTGACGGTCATCGATTGCGCGAGCCGCATCAACATCAATGATGAAAATCCCAACCTCGCGCAGATACTCAAGAACTTAAGCGGCACGTCCAGCCCGGCCCTGCTTACCGACGCCGATTGCGACAACATCGCGGATAACCGTCCGTATTCCTGCCTCGAAGAGATCAAAATGCATATCAGCGGGGATACGCAGCAGGAAAAGGAAGACAAGTACGCAGGTGTCGCCGGTTACTTGACCGTATACGGCTACGTAGACCCCTTGACCGTCAATCCTGTCGATGTCACGTCGCCGTATGCCGTCCAGCCGAGGTCGCCGGTAAACGTGAACACCGCCAGTAAAGAGGTTATACAGGCGGTCCTCTCCGGGGTCGCCGCCGTGCATGCCTGCCCAAACTGCGGAGGGGACGGCCAGATAAACGGGCCTTCCTCGAGCGACGCATGCGGTTCGTGTTCGTCGGGCACGTTGACGATCGACAGTACGGAAGCCGACTTGCTCGCGCAATATATCGTATCACACAGGCCTTATTCGAACTGGAGCCAGTTCTACCTGTCGGTAAAGAACTGCGGGTCTATCGGGACAAGGGATGCCGACCTCGTGATGGCCAATGCCTGCCCGAACACGGGTTTTTCCTGGATACGCAATTACGGATGGGCGAGCAAGATGGGATACCTGGGCAAATACCTGGTAGACTGGAACAGGAACGGTTTGGCCGACGCGGGCGACAAAGGCCTGACTGTCTATACGACGGAATTCTGTTTTAACTCAGGCGGTTACTACGAGATAACCTCTTCCGGAGAGATCAGCCGCTCCGGCATCCCGCTTGCGCGGAACAATGTCGTTACCGTAGCTAAGATCTACGATATATACAGGCTGACCAACCAGCAGCAGATGGAAGCGACGGGCTCATCAAAGGCGAACGTCACGACATATCCCGAGCCGGTCGAGGCCGAGGTTTCGGCGCCGCAGGCGGCGGCATATGACGGCCAGATAATGCTCGCGAAGAAGACCTCGGGCGGGCCCGACGCCTCGGGCGGATCGGGCTGGTTCAACGCTCCCTACAAAGTTTCGCTAAGCGCGTTAAGCGCCGGTGGGAGCGGGGATCCCGTCGATGTCCCCGGAGGCGGCTCAAACGGAACCAAGCCCAACGTCGAGAGTGTTGCGAATTATTCGGACCGGGGAGAACTCATGCCCGAGGGAATGCTTGTCGACATGTTTGACCAGGTAAGGGCCGCGTACAAGACGCCCGGCAACATCCTTGCCGGCAACGGGACGATGGAGATATGGTTCAAAACGCAATGGAACAGCACCGACTCAAGGATATATGGTGATTCCGACATAGACCGCAAGATTTTGAGGCTGACGAGCGGAAGCGCCATAGAAGGTTTCACAGACCCTAACGGAGTGCCGTATTTCACGCTGTTCATGTGGTCGGACGGCGGCGGGACTTACGCGAAGGCGCTGTGGGGCGGCGGCACATGGAACACCTCTGCCGGCGCATGGGGATTTGCGGGATCGGACTTCTACTGGGGCGATACCTGGTTCGGGTGGCCGTACGGCGGCAGGGGCTGGGGGCACTGGGACGCCGGAAAATGGAACCATCTCGCGATAACATGGATCAACCCCTCCCCGATAGAAGGTAATCCTGAAGGCACGTACAATTCGGCCGTCTGCCCGATCTATGTGTACCTGAACGGGGAGTTGAAGCTGTTCAGCGATTGCGGTTCCGCCGGCGCCTCGAACCTGAACGTGTATTATTACCATTCGGATTACGAGGATAAGGGAGATATCAATTACGATTTCATGTGCGGCAACGAATACAGCAAGTGGAACACGAATCAGGGGACCTTCGAGTTCTCGAATTCGGTCATCGGCTCCGTGTGGATATGGAACAGCCAGCGTTCGGATATCCAGATAAACGCCGACCTGAATAACGGCATCTACGTGCCGGCAGGGACGTACGTGTCGCCGTTGTATGAGCCGGGCGCGACCGTGCTTTGGGGCGCCGTGACGTGGACGCAGGCCATCCCGGACGATATAGCCGATGAGGGCGGCGGCGTGACGTTGTCAGTTGACACGACCGGCACGAAGACCGCCTGGACCGGCGGATGGACCGACCCGTCGGGCGGGCACGCGATAAATACCGTGTCGGACAGTATAGCGATAAAAGCGGGCCTCTCCGCTACGGAGACAGAGTCGATACCCGAGGTCGATAACCTTGTAGTCAACGGCGGGTTCGAGACGGGTAATACAAGCGGTTGGGTCCCGGACGGTTCGGGCGCCTGGGTATCCACCAGCAGCGACGGGGCGGTCCCGCACAGCGGGACATACTTTTTCTGGCACAGGGACGAATTCGGCCGCGGCCAATCGGGCGCGTACCAGGAGTTCCCGTCCCTTAACGGCGCACAGTACAGGTTAACGGGATGGTTCTCGGCCTCAAACGGCGGATGGAAGTGGACCGATGAGATGTATATGATATTCTATAACGGCAGCGGGGGGGTCGTGGGATCACGGTCACTTGCACCCGCAATCGATCCGAGATACCAATGGCATTATGTGGATACAGGATGGGTGGCGGCGCCGCCCTCGGCGGCGACGGTTCGTATCGGCTTCAGGGATGGCAAGGTCCCCTGGGAAGTAGGCGGGTGCCTCCCGTTTTGGGTTGCCTGGGACGATTTCCAGTTGCAGCAGAAGGCGATTTCGACGACCGGCACGCCCGCGCTGGAGACCCCCGTCCTCGAGGACGTGACCGTAACATACATGCAGGAAGCGCAATTCCTCTATCGCCGCGAATTCTAACGGCATTTTTGCTTGACAACATTTTTCAGCAGAGTTATATTACCTAAATACTTATCTGAAAGATATCCAAAAGGGCAAACCTCACCGTTAAAGCTATTTTAAAGGAAGGATCCTATGGAAAGATATCCCGTTCAGAACATCCGCAACATAATCTTCGTGTCACACTCCGGCTCCGGCAAGACCTCACTGGTCGAGGCGCTGCTCTACGACGCAAAGATGACCACCCGTCTCGGTAAGATCTCGGAAGGCAACACCCATTCCGACTATAACTCCGACGAGATCGAGCGCAAGATATCGATCAGCTCGAAGCTCCTGCACCTTATCTGGAAAGACACGAGGGTCCATATCCTCGATACACCCGGTTACGCGGATTTCGTCGGCGACGTCATATCGCCGATGCGCGCGGCCGACGCGGCCGTGCTGCTGGTCGAAGCGGTCCACGGGATAGAGGTAGGCACCGAGCGCGTCTGGGAATTCCTCGAGCAGAGGGGCCTGCCGCGCATAATATTCATAAATAAGCTCGACAAGGAGAACGCGAATTTCGAGAATACGCTGAACATGATACGCGAGAGGTTCGGCAGGCAGTGCGTCGCGCTTAACTCGCCCGTCGGCGAACAGCAGTCGTTAAAATCGGTCGAGAGCGTGCTCGCGAAGGGCGGGAAACTGAAAGAGGACCTGCTCGACGCCGTCGTGGAGACCGACGACGCGCTTACCGAGAAATACCTCGAGGGCAAGGAGCTCTCCGCGGACGAGGTCACGAAAGCCCTGAAATCAGCATGCGTATCGGGCAAGATAATACCGGTATTTTGCGGTTCCGCCGTGCAGAATATCGGCGTCCAGGAACTGCTCGACGGCATCACGGGCCTTTTGCCATCGCCGGCGGACCGTCCCGCGGCCGAGGGGATAAACCCGAAGACGAAGGAACCCGTAACGAGGAAACCGTCGGATTCCGAACCGTTCTCGGCTTTCATTTTCAAGGATATATTCGACCCGTATGTCGGGCACCTCACGCTCTTCAGGGTCTACTCCGGGTCCGTGGAGTCGAACACGGGTTTCTATAACTCGTCAAGGGACCTTAAGGAGAGGATAGGCCAGATATATATCCTGCAGGGAAAGGAACAGGGCCCTGTCCAGAAGGCCGGCGCGGGCGATATAGCGGCGGTCGCGAAGCTCAAGGATACGCACAATAACGATACCGTGTGCGACGAGAAGAGCCCGGTCGTCTTCGAGCCGACCGCATACCCCGAGCCGTGCATATCGAGCTCGGTAAAGCCGAAGACGCGCCAGGACGAAGAGAAGATAATGGGCACGCTGACGCGCCTGGCTTCCGAGGACCAGACGTTCAGGATAAGCCGCGACGAGCAGACTCACGAGCTTGTGATATCCGGGATGGGGGACCTGCATCTCGATGTCATGCTCGACAGGATGAAGAAGCGTTTCGGCGTCGAGGTCGAGGTGGGCGTCCCGAAGGTCCCCTATAAGGAAACGATCAAGAAGGCCGTAAAGATACAAGGTAAGTTCAAGAGGCAGTCCGGCGGCCGCGGGCAGTACGGCGATTGCTGGCTTGAACTCGAGCCGCTCCCGCACGGCAAGCAGTACGAGTTCGTAGACAAGGTCGTCGGCGGCGCGATACCGAGGCAGTTCATACCTTCCGTCGAGAAAGGCGTGAAGGAAGCGATGACGAAGGGCTTTCTCGCGGGTTACCCTGTCGTCGACGTCAGGGTAACCGTCTTCGACGGGTCGTTCCACGAGGTCGATTCGTCGGACATGGCGTTCCAGATCGCCGGCTCCATGGCGTTCAAGAGCGGCCAGGAGCAGGCGAGCCCCGTCCTGCTTGAGCCGATAATGAGCGTAGAGATAATCGTGCCGAACGATTACCTCGGGCAGATAACGGGCGACATAAACTCCCGCCGCGGGAGGATCATGGGCATCGAGGGCAGGGGCAAGCAGGAGTACGTGAAGGCGTCCATACCGCTGTCAGAGATGTTCAAATACGCGACGGAACTGCGCTCGATGACGGGCGGCCGCGGCTCATATTCGATGAAATTCGACCATTACGAGGAAGTCCCCGCCAAGATTACCCAGGCCATAGTCGCCAATATGAAGAAGGCGGCCGAGGAAGCGGCCGGCGGCCATGCGGGGCACGGCCACGAGCATAAGTAAACTATTGCCAATACCCTCCTAAAAGTGGTATAATTCCCTATCTAAATCCACAAAGCAAACCTAATCGGAGGTATTTTCCCAGATGTCCGGACACTCAAAATGGAAGACACAAAAGAACAAGAAGGCCGCTGCTGACGCGGTAAAGGGAAGGGCTTTTACCAAGGCGACGAAAGAGATAACCGTTGCCGCGAAAGACGGGGGCGGCGACCCCGATACGAACCCGAGGCTGCGTTTCGCGCTCGCGAAGGCCAGGGAAGTGAACATGCCGAAGGATAATATTGAGAAGGCGATAAAGAAGGGCACCGGCGAGCTTCCCGGGGTCGTTTACGAGACGATCTACTACGAGGTATACGGGCCGGGCGGCGTGGCCATAATCGTAGAGGCGCTTACAGACAACAAGAACAGGGCCTCGGCGGAGATAAAGAACATACTATCACGCAAGGGCGGCAGCATGGCGGGCACGGGCTCGGTATCGCGCCTGTTCCACAAGAAAGGCCTGATCGTCGTCGAGAAATCGAAGATAGGCGAGGACAAGCTCATGGATATCGTCCTTAACGCCGGCGCCGAGGACATGGCGACCGAGGATACCGTTTACGAGATCACGACGGACCCGAAAGATTTCGAGAAGGTAAAGAAGGCGCTCGATGACAATAAGGTAGAATGCCAGAGCGCGGAAGTCACGATGCTGCCGACGATGACGGTAAAGGTTACCGGAGCCCCCGCGAAACAGGTGCTCGCGCTCGTCGAGATGCTCGAAGATTACGAGGATGTCCAGAACGTCTACGCGAATTTCGATATTCCCGACGACATACTGGAGCAGCCCAAGGACTGATAATGAGGATACTGGGTATCGACCCAGGTTTATGCATAACGGGCTACGGGCTCATTGAAGCCGGCCCGCGCGGCCTCAGATTGATAGAGGCGGGCGTTGTCAGGACGTCCGCAAAAGACGATATAGAGGCAAGGCTCGCGAGGATATACGAAGGCCTCGAGGGGCTTGTAAAAGAGCACAGGCCCGAAGTGTTCGTGCTCGAGCAGCTCTATTCGCATTACAACCACCCGATGACGGCGATACTTATGGGGCACGCGAGGGGCGTCATATGCCTGCTCGCGAAGCGGTCTGGCGCGGAGCTCGTAGGTTATTCCGCTACCCGCATCAAGAAGGCGTTGACGGGCGCGGGGCATGCCGGCAAACACCAGGTTCAGCGCATGATACAGGGCCTTTTCAATATGGCGGCTGCGCCGGAACCGCCCGATATTTCGGATGCGCTGGCGCTCGCGGTTGCCCACGCGTATATGTCGCAAAAGGAGCCCGTCACGAGATTAACCCTGAAGGTCAACCGGGGGAAGAGATGATATCCCATATAAGGGGAAAGATAGCGAAGCGCAAACAGTCGTCGCTCATCCTCGACGTGGACGGCGGGTTCTCCTACGAGGTCCTGATACCCGGCTGCGTCATGAAGGCGATAGACGGCAGCACAGCCCCCGACGGCACGGTCAAGCTCATAACATACCATTACCACCATACCGACCCCGCCCGCAGCATTCCCGTCCTGATAGGTTTCCTCAACGAGATAGAGAAGGAATTCTTCGAAAAGTTCATAACCGTCTCCGGCATAGGGCCGAAAGCCGCCGTCAAGGCGCTCAATGCCTCCATACCGCAGGTGGTCAAGGCGATCGCCGACGGTGACCTGTCGACGCTGAAGTCCCTCCCGGGGATAGGCGAGCAGAGGGCAAAGGAGATAGTCGCGAAACTGCAGAACAAGGTCGGCAAGTTCGGCCTCATACGCGAATACGGCATAGAGGTCACGGTATTGAAAGAACAGGATTTTGTCGAGGAGGCGGTCGATGTCCTGCTGCAGCTGCAGTATACGAAACAGGAAGCGAAGGATATGGTGCAGAAGGCGCTGCAGCGTTCGCCCAAGATAGATACCGCCGAGGACCTGCTGAACGAAGTATACAAGAATAAGAAGGGCGCGAAATGAGCTCCGATAAGGCCAGGGAGGAAGGGCAGCTGCGCGAGAAGCTGGTCGTCGCGCAGGAGGCCGAAGAAGACGCGATACTCAACCTGTCGCTGAGGCCGGCGAAGGCCGGTGATTTCGTCGGGCAGAAGGCCGTCGTAGATAACGTGCTTATTGCCATAGCCGCGGCCAAGGGCCGCAAGGAACCGCTCGAGCACGCGCTATTCTCGGGCCCTCCCGGGCTCGGCAAGACGACGCTTGCCCACATCATCGCGGGCGAGATGGGCACGAAGATAACGGCGACGTCGGGGCCCGCAATAGAACGCGCCGGGGACCTGATCGGCATCCTGACAAACCTCGGCGAAGGCGACATACTCTTCATAGACGAGATACACCGGCTCTCGAAGGTCGTAGAGGAGTTCCTCTACCCGGCGATGGAGAATTACCAGATCGATTTCACTATAGACAAGGGGCCGTACGCGAAGACGATAAAGTTCAACCTGAAGCGGTTCACGCTGATAGGTGCGACTACCCGTTCCGGGCTGCTGAGTGCGCCGATGCGCGGAAGGTTCGGGATGCACTATACGCT
>JAGONY010000014.1 GCA_017992785.1 Candidatus Omnitrophota bacterium
GCTGAGGATGCTCGGCGGGCTTCTTACTAAATCGGCGTTCGAAGCTGTAAAGAAACAGATCGACTACGCTGAATACGGGGGCGCCCCGCTGTTGGGCGTCAACGGCATATGCATAATCGGCCACGGCCGCTCGTCGGCAAAGGCCGTCAAGAACGCGATCAGGGTCGCGGGCGAATTCGTGGAACACAAAGTGAACGACCATATCCTCGAAGCGGTAAAGACCTTCAAATGACGCCAAAACCGAAAACTACCCGTAAACGATCGAATAAGGTAAAAGCCGGCATAATAGGCCTCGGCGCGTACCTGCCGAGCAGGGTCATGACGAACCTTGACCTCGAGAAGCTCGTCGAGACCTCGGACGAATGGATACGCACGAGGACCGGGATCTCCGAACGCAGGATAGCCTGCAAGGAGGAGATGACATCAGACCTCGCGGCACATGCGGCCAAAGCCGCGATAAAGGACGCGAAGCTTGACCCGAAGGACATAGAGCTCATAATACTCGCGACGATAACACCTGATATGCCTTTCCCCGCAACGAGCTGTTTCGTGCAGGCGAAGATCGGCGCCGTGAATGCCGCGTGTTTTGATATCAGCGCCGCGTGTTCCGGTTTTATACACGAACTCACGATAGCGCAGCAGTTCATAGAGAGCGGGATGTATAAGAATATTCTTGTTATCGGCGTCGAGCTGCTTTCCCGTTTCGTCGACTGGAAGGACCGCTCGACATGCGTGCTCTTCGGTGACGGCGCGGGAGCGGCCGTCATAGCGCCGGTCAAGGAAGGCGGCATATTGTCTTCTTATCTCGGCGCAGACGGAACAAAGAGCGGATTGCTGATGTTCCCCGCGGGCGGTTCGGTGAATCCCGCCTCGCACGAGACGGTGACGCAGGGCCTGCATTTCCTGAAGATGGAAGGCAATGAGGTATTCAAGAACGCCGTTCGGGTAATGACGGACGCGGTCGGCAAAGCTATCGCGAAGGCGGGCCTTTCGACCGGGGATATAGATTGCATAATTCCCCACCAGGCCAACAAGAGGATAATAGAAGCTGTTATCTCCCGGATCGGGATACCTACAGAGAAGGCTTTCGTGAACGTCGAAAAATACGGCAATATGTCTGCCGCCTCGGCGATTGTCGCGCTTTTTGAAGCCGTAAATGAGGGGCGCGTGAAGAAGGGCGACAAAGTCCTTCTCGTGGCGTTCGGGAGCGGTTTTGTCTGGGGGTCGTGCGTAATAGAATGGTAGACACCGCCATAATATTCCCCGGCCAGGGGGCCCAGTATGTCGGCATGGGCAAGGAGCTATACGAACAGTTTCCCTCCTCGAAGGTAATATTCGAAAGAGCCAACCATATCCTCGGTTTTGATATAGCAAAACTTTGTTTCGAAGGGCCCAAGGAAGAACTGACAAGGACGGATATCTGCCAGCCGGCGATACTTACCGTCTCTATTGCCGCGTTGAGGGCGCTTGAATCCGCGCTGCCGGCCCCGCTGGCGCCGAAAGCGGCCTTAGGTCTTAGCCTCGGCGAATATACAGCGCTTGTTGCGGCGGGATCGATGACTTTCGACGACGCAGTCGCGCTCGTAAGGAAACGCGGACAGTTCATGGAGGAGGCCTCGCGCGAGAATCCCGGCACGATGGCATCGGTGATCGGTTTTCCGCTCGAAGAGACGAAGAAGGCCTGCGCCGAGACTGGCGCCGAGATAGCGAACCTGAACTCCCCGGGGCAGATAGTGATATCAGGGACCAAAGAGAAGGTCGAAGCGGCCTCGAACCTCGCGAAGGAGAGGGGAGCGAGGAAGGTAATAACACTCGATGTAAGCGGCGCTTTCCACTCCGGCCTCATGGAGCCGGCCGCGCGCAAGTTGAAGGCAGAGGTGGATAATATAGATATAAAGGAACCGGAGATAAGGGTAGTAACGAACGTAAACGCGGGGTATGAATCTTCCCCTGACGAGATCAGGGCGAACCTCGTGGCGCAGGTGAAGTCGTCCGTGCTCTGGGAGGACTCTATCAAACTCCTCGCGCATGAAGGTGTAAAGAGGTTTATTGAAGTGGGGCCTGGAAAGGTGCTCGCGGGGTTGTTGCGCAGGATCGACCCCGCGCTCGAATGCCTTAACGTGGAGACCGCCTCCGACGTTTCAGCCGTAAAAGAAGCGTTGGCGCAGGGGTAGAGAGGAGAGACGCATGATATTCAAGGACAGGGTGTGCCTCGTGACCGGGGGAGCAAGGGGCATAGGCAGGGAGATAGCGCTTGCGTTCGCAAAGAACGGCGCGGATATAGCGCTTTGCGACGTGAACCAGGAAGCCCTTAACGCCACGAGCAGGGAGATAGAGGCGCTCGGGCGCAAAGCGGCGACGTTCGTCGTCGACGTGACGAACCTCTCGCAGGTCGAGGATATGGTCAATAAGACGCTTGACAAATTCCAGAAAATCGATATACTGATTAACAACGCAGGCATAACCAGGGACGCCTTGATAGTCCGAATGAGCGAGCAGGAGTTCGACTCCGTGATCGCCGTAAACCTAAAGGGGACATTCAATTGCACCAAGGCGTGCTCAAAGGTCATGATGAAGCAGAGATACGGGAAGATCGTGTCGATAGCTTCGATCATCGGGATAATGGGTAATGCCGGGCAAGCCAATTACGCGGCTTCCAAGGCGGGCATAATAGGGATAACAAAGAGCGTCGCGAAGGAGCTGGCTTCGCGGAACGTGAATGTGAACGCGATCGCTCCGGGCTTCATAGAGACCGATATGACAGCCAAGCTTCCCGAGAACGTAAAGGCCCAGATGTTGTCCCTGATCCCTTTAAATAGATTCGGCAAAGCTAACGACGTGGCTGAACTGGCGATGTTCCTGGCATCTGAAGCGTCGTCATATATAACAGGGCAGGTTATAAAGATCGACGGCGGGATGGTCATGTAGTCAACCCAACAAGGAGGAGTACATGTCGGCTGTAGCAGATAAAGTTAGGGAGATCATAGCAAAGCAGTTGGGCGTAAAACTCGAAGAAGTCACCCCCCAGGCGACGTTCATAGACGACCTCGGCGCGGATTCGCTCGATACGGTCGAGATAGTCATGGCGCTTGAGGAGGAGTTCAAGGCGGAGATACCGGATGAAGACGCCGAGAAGATGAAGACGGTCGGCGAGGCCATCAAATATATCGAAGAAAAATCGGGCGGTAAGGCCTAGCCCAGGGGGCAGGCCTACCTAATCCACATAAAGGTAGGGCCTATATTTTTTATGGAAAGAAGAAGAGTCGTAGTCACCGGCCTTGGCGCCATCACTCCGGTAGGGAACAGCAAAGACGAACTTTGGGCCTCCCTCCTCGCGGGTAAAAGCGGCGCAGGCAGGATAACCCAGTTTGATCCCTCGGAATTCGACAGCCAGATTGCCTGTGAGGTCAAGGATTTCGACCCCTCCAAGTATATCGCGAACCAGAAGGACATAAGGAGGATGGACCGGTTTGTCCAGTTCGCGGTCGGCTCCGCGAAGATGGCGATCGATGATTCCGGGCTGGACATATCGAAAGAGGACCCCTACAGGATCGGCGTTCTTGTCGGTTCCGGAATAGGCGGCCTCAAGGTCATCCAGGACCAGACCCTTATCTGGAAAGAGAAAGGCCCCGGAAGGCTCGCTCCCCTCCTGATCCCCATGCTGATAGTCAATATGGCACCCGGCCAGATATCAATACAGTTCGGGCTCAAGGGCCCGAACTCGTGCGTTGCGACGGCATGCGCGACGGGCAACCATTCGATAGGCGAGGCCCTGAGGCTTATACAGCACGGCTATGCCGATGTCATGGTATCCGGAGGAACGGAGGCGGCGGTTGTGCCTACGGGTGTCGGCGGTTTTTGCGCGCTGACCGCGCTTTCGAAGAGAAATAGCGACCCGGAGCGCGCGAGCAGGCCGTTCGATAAGGGCAGGGACGGATTCGTCATAGGCGAAGGCTGCGGCATCGCGATACTCGAAGAGCTCGGGCATGCGCAAAAACGCGGCGCGAAGATATATGCCGAAGTCGCCGGATACGGCATGTCGGGTGACGCCTACCATATGACGGCCCCGGACCCGAATGGCGAGGGCGCCGCGATGTGCATGAAGCTCGCTCTTAAGGACGGCGGGCTCGGGCTTGGGGACGTGTCCTACATAAATGCCCACGGGACCTCCACGCAACTTAACGACAAGATAGAGACGCTCGCGATAAAGAAGGTCTTCGGCGAGCTGGCATACAAGATACCCGTAAGTTCGACTAAATCAATGACGGGCCACTGCCTCGGCGCGGCCGGCGGTATCGAGTTCGCCGCCTGCGTCATGGCGATAAAGGAGGATATAGTGCCTCCGACCATAAATTACGAGACGCCCGACCCGGCCTGCGATCTCGATTATGTACCGAGCAAGGCAAGGAAGGTCAAGGTCAACGTCGCGATATCAAACGCCTTCGGCTTTGGCGGGCACAACGCGTGCGTCGCCGTCAAGAAGTTCCTGCCTTAAAAATTGGAGAAAAAATGGATTACCTTCTGACCGAACAGCAGATAATGGTGCGCGACCTCGCGCGAAAGATCGCGAAAGAGAAGATAGCCCCGGTTGCGGCCGAGCATGACGAGAAAGAGACCTTCCCCTGGGAGATAATGAAGGTTATGGCCGAATCCGACCTCTGCGGCGTATATATAGAGGAGAAGTACGGCGGGCTCGGCGGCGGCGCGATGGAACTCTGCCTCGTGACCGAAGAACTCTCCCGCGCGTGCGGAGGCATCGCGATATGCTTCGCGGCGACCGCGCTCGGCACCTATCCGATAATATTGTTCGGCAGCGACGCGCAGAAGCAGAAGTACCTTCCGGAGATAGCGAGCGGCAGGAAACTCGCGGCTTTCGCCCTGACAGAGGCCGGCGCGGGCTCGGACGCGGGCGCCATAGCGACGACCGCAAGGAAAGAGGGCGACTATTACGTCCTGAACGGCGTGAAGCAGTGGATAACCAACGGCGGGGAAGCGGAGATATACACGGTCATAGCGATGACCGACAGGGACAAGGGAGCCCGCGGGGCAAGCTTCTTCATAGTCGAAAAGGGGACCCCCGGTTTCGATTTTGGCAAGAAGGAGAAAAAACTCGGCATACGCGCGTCGGCGACGCGCGAGCTTATTTTCAATGAATGCAAGGTCCATAAGGATAACCTGCTCGGCCGCGAGGGCATGGGTTTCATAGTAGCCATGAAGACCTTCGATAAATCGCGCCCGGGTGTCGCGGCTCAGGCCGTAGGCATAGCGCAGGGCGCGCTGGACCATGCGGTCAAATATTCACGCGAACGCAAACAGTTCGGCAAGACGATATCGTCGTTCCAGGGGCTCCAGTTCATGCTCGCGGACATGGCCACGCAGGTCGAAGCGGCGCGCGCACTGACCTACGCAACCGCGAGGATGGTCGATTCGGGCGCGAAGGATGTATCGAAAGAGTCCGCTATGGTGAAGTTATTTGCTTCAGATACCGCGATGAAGGTCACGACCGACGCGATACAGGTCCTCGGCGGCTACGGTTACATGCGCGATTACCCGGTCGAGAAGTACATGCGCGACGCGAAGATAACCCAGATATACGAGGGCACCAACCAGATACAGCGCAACATTATCGCGCTTGAAGTGCTGAAAGAGCAGCTGAGGAAATGAATATAATCGTCTGCATAAAACAGGTCCCCGATACGCAGGACATCAGGATAAATCCCGAGACGAACACGCTGATGCGCGAGGGCGTCCAGTCGATAGTCAACCCGTTCGACATGTACGCGATAGAAGAGGCGTTGAGGATAAAGGAAAAGCTCGGCGCCGCTACAACGAAGATAACGGTCCTTACAATGGGCCCGCAGCAGGCCGAAGAGGCGCTGCGCGAGGCGGTCTCGATGGGCGTAGATGAGATGGTTCTCATGTGCGACCGGGCTTTCGCGGGTTCCGATACCTGGGCGACGAGCTACACCCTCGCGAAGGGTATACAGAAGCTCGGGAAGTTCGACCTTATAATATGCGGCAAGCAGGCCATAGACGGCGACACGGCGCAGGTCGGCCCCGGCATCGCCGCGACGCTCGATATCCCGCAGGTGACCTACGTCAAGAAGACCGAAGAGATCAAGGAAGGTTCCGCGCGTTTCGAGAGGATGACCGAGGAGGGGTACGAGGTCATAGAGACGCCGCTGCCCTGCCTGATAACGGTCGTGAAAGAGATAAACATCCCGCGCCTCCCGTCGCTGAAGGGCAAGATAAAAGCGAAGCAGTCAAAGGCAACGGTAATATGCGCGAATGATATAGACGCTGACCCGGAGAGGTTGGGCCTGAAGGGGTCGCCCACAGTGGTCAACAAGATATTTTCCCCGCCGAAGAGGACGGGCGGCCAGATACTCCAGGGGGAGGTCCCGGAGATGGCAGGAAAGCTGGCGGATTCCATCAAAGACGTGGTCATATCTGTGAGCAAAACATAAAATGGCTGATAATAATTCAAGGGAATGTTCGATACAGGTACTGGCGGATAAATGCACGGGCTGCACGCTATGCGTAAAGGCGTGCCCGTTCGGCGCGATAACGATGAAAGATGACGCGCAGGCCAAAAAGGGAAAGCTCGCCGTAATAGATTTCGTCAAATGCACGCTCTGCGGCGCGTGCGTCGAGGCGTGCAAGTTCAACGCGATAGAGAAGACCGTATGCAAGGTCGGGCCGAAGGTGCGGCTCGACGACTATAAGGGCGTATGGGTCTTCGCCGAACAGAAGAAGGGCAAGGTCCAGAGCGTTGCGTTCGAGCTGCTCGGCAAGGGCAGGGAGCTCGCTAACGACCTCGGCACGGAGCTCGCGGCGGTGCTGATAGGGGACAACGTCGCCGGCCAGGCGGACGAACTCTTCTCGCGCGGCGCGGACAAGGTCTACCTTGTCGAGAGCCCGAAACTCAAGGATTACCAGGACGAACCCTACACGAACATAATCGTCGAGCTCGTGAAGGAGTTCAAGCCGGAGATACTTTTATACGGGGCGACCTCGATAGGCAGGTCCCTCGCGTCGCGGATCGCGGTCAAGATATACACGGGACTTACGGCCGATTGCACCGGCCTCGCGATAGACAAGCAGAAGAGATTGCTGCTGCAGACCCGCCCGGCGTTCGGCGGCAATATCATGGCCACTATCCTTTGCGAGAACTACCGGCCGCAGATGGCGACGGTACGCCATAAGGTCTTTAAGGAAGCCGCCGTGGATAAGTCGAAAAAGGGCCAGGTAATAAAGAAAGATTACCCCGCCGGTATTTATGACTCGCGGACAAAGATAACGAATGTCGTGGAAGAGCTTTCGGCAACGGTCAACCTTACCGAGGCGGACATCATCGTCTCCGGAGGCAGGGGGCTCGGAAAGGCCGAGAATTTCAAGGTCATAGAGGAGCTCGCGCAGGTGCTCGGGGGCGCAGTCGGCGCGTCGCGTTCGGCGGTGGACGCCGAGTGGATACCTTACTCGCACCAGGTCGGCCAGACCGGGAAGACGGTATGCCCGAAGATCTATATTGCGTGCGGCATCTCGGGGCAGATACAGCATCTCGCCGGGATGTCTTCATCGGAGATCATAATAGCGATCAATAAAGACCCGCAGGCGCCGATCTTCTCCGTTGCGACTTACGGGATCGTCGGGGACCTGTTTGAGGTAGTCCCCGCGTTGACGCAGAAGTTCAAGGAGATCCTTAAAAAGTAGCCTCTCTTTAACAGGGGGATCAAATTGGCAGAAGTCCCGCTCAACAGTACCAGAGAGAAGATCCCTTTTACCTCAAGCATAAACTTCAGGTTCATCCTCATATTCATCCTGCTCGTTACCGTAACGACCTTCCTCAGCGGAATGATACTGATATACCAGGGCCAGAGGTCGCTCGAGGACGCTGTCCTCAAGAGGAACCTGACCGCGTGCGAGAACGTCCGCAGCAAGATAGAGAGTTTTATCCAGGAAGCCAGGTCATCCGTCGAGCTTATGACTATGATGCCCGGGATAAAAGACCTCGACCTGTTCCAGATAGACAAGATGATGTACGAGGTCATATCGGAGCATGAGCGCCTCGACCCGGTAGCGGTCCTGAACGACCAGGGCATCATGATATCCTCGCGCAATCCTTCCGACCAGAACAAGGACATGTCTGGCAGCGACCTGTTCCTGAAGACCAAGAGCAAGAGCTATATTTCGGACATATATTTTTCCTCCGACGGCCAGCCGCTGATTACCATCGCGGCGCCGATATTCGATTACGACAGTTTCGGGAGGAGGATAGGCGTGCTTGTGACGTCCGTCAAGCTGCGCAGCCTCTGGCCGACCCTTGACAGGACCAAGGTCGGCGAGAAAGGCGTGATAGTGGTTACGGACAGGAAAGGCGAGATAGTCTACAGGTCCGGGGAAGCGAAGACGGGAAACGTCGGCAGCGACAGGACCGTGAAGCTCGCGCTTGAAGGAAAGACAGGCAGCGTTAATCACGGCAACATGCTCAGTTCATACATGCCGCTTACGGGGACCGCCACCGGTTCCGTAGTCGTGAAGCAGCCGGCGCAGGAAGCCCTTTACGGCGTAGCCAAGATGAGGGGCCAATCGATGGTACTGCTCGTGCTGAGCATAATGATCGCTATCGCGATAGGCCTCGTGCTGTCGAACAGCATGCTCGTCTCGGTCAGGAAACTTCTTGTCGGCACGAAGATAGTCGCAGAGGGAGACCTCGGTTACAAGATAGACATAAAGACGGACGACGAGATCGGCGAACTCGCGAGATCGTTCAACGTGATGACCGTCGAACTCAAGAAGCAAAGGGAGCGGGCGATAACCGACGAGCTCACGCATCTCTACACGCATTCGTATTTCCTTGAGACGCTGAAGGCGGAGGTCTACAGGGCGAAGAGGTACAGGGCAAAGCTGTCCCTGATGATGCTCGACATCGATCATTTCAAGTTGTTCAACGACAACTACGGGCACCAGGTCGGCGATGAGGTGCTCATAAAGATATCCGAGATGCTTAAGTCGAGCCTCAGGGAATCAGATATCGCGGCAAGGTACGGCGGCGAGGAACTCGTCGTGCTCGCGGCCGAGACCGACAGGGAGGGGATATACATACTCGCCGAGAGGGTGCGCCAGAAGATCGCAAAGGATGTTATTGTCGAGTATGAGGACAAGAAGCTCAGGGTCACGGTCAGTATCGGCGTCACGACCCTTACCGAGGACGACATCAAGAGGGACATATTCCCCGACGACTTCATGAAGCGGGTCGATATGGCGCTCTATAAAGCAAAGGACAAGGGAAGAAATTGCGTCGTACAGCTTTAGCGTTAGCCGCGTTCATAGCGGTTGCGGCATTCCTGTCCGCGGAGGTCCTGGTCCGCGAAAGGGTCCTGAAGAGGCCCGAGACGATCCAGAACATCGCCTTCACCAAAGGGACGACGGTGTATTTCGATGAATACGGGAGGCTGCAGTTCGCGAGCCTCGGCGCCGACCAGCAGGTCGGGGGCATCAGGTTCGCGAAACGCACGTCCGTCTATTTCGACAGATCCGGAAGGATCGAGTATGTGTACCTCGCCGCCGACCAACAGGTGTTCGGGTTGGACATAAAGAAAGGGACCTCGGTATATTTCACGAAGAACGGCAGGTTGGATTATATCGTAGTCACGGGTAATGAGCTGATAAACGGCCTTCTTTGCGCGAAGGGCTCAAAGGCGGGTTTCTATGAGTCGGGCAAACTCCGGTATGCAACGCTCGGCAAGGACCAGCAGGTCCAGGGGATATCCTGCGCGAAGGGTTCGATAGCTGGTTTTTATGAGTCGGGTAAACTCCAGCACGGGATATTGTCCGGCGATTCGTGCGTGCAGGGCATAATGTTCGCGAAGGGAACATACCTTCTTTTTTATGAGACGGGCGGCATAAAGAGCGCATACCTCGTCGCGCCCACCGGGATAATGGGTATCGTCTGCGCGAACGGCCCGAGCGCGAGTTTTTACGAGAACGGGAAACTTGACTGGGCCGTACTTGCGGAGGTGAGCGATGTCCAGGGGATATCCTGCGCGAAAGGTTCGACTATCGGATTTTACAACAGCGGAAAGCTCCAGTACGCCACGCTCTCCTACGAACAGGATATCGACGGCATCAGCTGCGCGAAGGGCGCGAAGGCCGGTTTTTACCAGTCGGGCAAACTCCAGTTCGCGACCCTCGCGGCAGACCAGCAGTTATTCGGGGTCCCGTGCGCAAAAAGCACGGTTGCGGGCCTGTATGAGAACGGAAAGCTCCAGTATGCGACCCTAAACGCCGACAGGGAGATAAACGGCATACCCTGCGCTAAGGGAACGAAGGTAGATTTTTATGAGTCCGGAAACCTTCAGAATGCCACGTTGTCCAAAGAGCACAGGATAGGGAAGACCGATTGTCCTAAAGGAGCGGTCGTCGGTATGCGCGAATCTGGCACGCTCAAATACCTGATATCCGGAGGATCGAAGGCGAGCTTCGACGAGAACGGAAACCAGAGAGATACCGAAAAGACCGCGGATTAAGTTCCCACCCCATTTCTTGCCTTTTATGTAAAAAATCCTTGACGACCCCCCATACGCGTAATACAATTATATACGAAATATGAGGGAAGGAGAGTCCATATGGACATAGGCACGAAATACATAACTATGGAAGAGGTCGTGAATTATCTGAGCCTCAGCGAGGGCAGTATCCGTAAGCTTATACAGGAACAGAGCTTTCCGCATGTTAAGGTCCTGAGAAAGTACCTGTTCAATAAGCAGGATATCGACGCGTGGCTCAAGATGCATTCACAAGGCCTTAGGGCTAATAAGTAGCATTACCTAACAATAAAAGGGGTCATGCTTAGCCGAAATCGCATTAAATATGTTATATCAATATCTATCGCGCTCGCGATATCATTCCCGTCGATATCGTGTTCCGGCGGCGAGGAATTAGATTACAGTAAACTTTCGCTTGAAGCCGCACTGAACAGGATGTACGAGGTAGACCCCGAAATACAGATAAACAAGCTCGCATGTGATGCGTCCCTCCTCGAGATAAAAGCAAGGAAGCTCGACACGTTCATGCCGAAAATCAGTGTCGGTGCCAGCATAGTCAAGCCCGTTAATATTTTTACGAAGCTTGAGCAGCAAAAAGAGATGTTCTTTGAGCAGCAGCTCATCATAGAGTTCGCCGTTACCTCAAACAGCTTCAACTATATCCTGAAGGACGTTAAGGGCCACGAGGCGAGCATGCTCGAATTGAAGCAGGCGGTCTCCGAAAAGAGCCGCAAGCTCATCACCCTCTATTACGCCGTCGCGAGGGCCCAGGAGAATTACAGGGCCAGTTGCGACAATATTGAGACGTTCGAGAAGGTCCTGAGGATGGTCGAAAATAGCAGCGAATATATGGATGTCGAGAAGCTGGAAATAAGGAACTATCTTGCCGTGGTCACGGAAGAGAAGCTCGGCGCGCTGAACACGCTGATCAACACGAGAAGGGACCTTCGCGGGCTTCTCGGGCTCGAGGACAGGGAAGATATCGACATAACAGTAGAGGAATTGACTGACAATATCAACAAGGACGTCTCATTCTACGAAAACCCGCTGATAAGGCCGGTGGATTACACGCTGGACATATACAAGAAAAGGGCCGAGGCGGAGGACGTGGCAGCCCGCATCAGCGCGTCGCCGCTATTAAGGCTCTCTTCCACGACCATCCTCGGAATTGCCGAAGGCAGGTCCTCGAAATTCCAGAAGAAAGTCATAACCGATACGGCGCTGGAACTGTACATAACCGACTTTGGTTGCACCGGAGGTTTTAATGATGTCAGCAGGATAAAGGCCCAGATTGCGAGGTTGGAACTCCTGAAAGCCGAGGAGGACCTCGAATATTCGGACCTGATAGCAAGCGGCAAGCTGGCCGAACTTAGCGGCCTTATAGATAATTACAAGGAATATATTACGAAGACGGAAGATACGCTGAGGATGTTCAGGGAGCGGCTGTCCCTGCCGGTCATCGAGATAATAAGGATGAACGACAATCTAAACAAGGCAAGGTATGCGCTGCAGCAGGCGCTCGTCGATTATACGGTCATGATCTCAAACCTCAAGGGCATCGAATTGAAACCCGAGCAGACGAGCCCCCAATACCAGGATATGAGTTTGGAATACCTGCTCGCGAGGGGAGAGAGGAACGACATCCTGACCGTCAAGCAGATAGCCGAGAAGAGGATGAGGATGGAGAATGTTAGGATCAACGCGACGAAGGCCGGATATTTCCCGAAGATCACAGGCGCGGCTGTGCTTGAAAATGCGAACATAGACGGCTTGCCGTCCCAGGCGACCAGGGCTTACCTTTCGCTTGAAGGGCGGCTTTTTAATTTCAAGAACGGCCAGGCCGTCAGGGCGGCGAAGGCCGGTATGGAAGAAGCAAAGTACGAGGGGGCCGCGTTACAGAACGTGGTCGCGGATGAGATAATAAAGAATTACCTGTTCATATTAAGGAGCAAGAATACATTAAAGTGGCTGAACAGGATCAAAGAGATCAAGGACGATATAATACGCGATATGCTGGATGACATGGAAGGCAAGGACCCCAAGTACAGCAGTTCGGATATACTTCCGCTGGTCCTGCAGCAGATGGAGCTTGACAGGAGGATGGCGGATGTTGAATTCTCGCTGGCGGTCGTCGAGTATAACCTCAAGAAATGGACCGGAATACCGCTCAACGAGATGATAAGCGTTAAAGAGCTTCCGATGTCCGGGCAGGACGGGGGGCTTTCCGGGTTCATGAAGCTGGTACGGTCGAAGGTGGCGCCTTATTTCGACGGCAAGGCACCTGTCAAGCAAGCCCTGAGCGCCGTAGAGAAGAACAGGGCGCAAGAGGCGCAGGCCGTCGCATATGAGGGGGCGGTGCTCCAGGTAAAATGCGAGATGAAGGGAATGGAGTATAAAGGATGGAATAATCCCGACAGGCAGGTATCGTTCGGCGTCTCAGTGCCGTGGGGTAACCGCGGTGAGAAGATAGCGTGGTCCGAGGCGGCGCGGGCGCGCATCAAGTCGGAGATCGATTATCTGAAGAGCATGGACGCTTACGAAAAGGAGAGGCTATCCGTCAAGACCGCCTACGATTCGTCGGAAGCGCTCCTGGAAGACCTGCGCAGCAAGAAGGAGAACATGGAAACGCAGTACAGGATAACCGAGGAGCTCTACCGGTTCGGCGGCCGGACAAAGAAGCAGATGGTCGATTCAAAGCTGGACTATATTGTTGCGCAGATGAGCTATGACGAAGCCGTCCTCGATAACTATTACCACAATGCAAGAGAATTATTGGTAGTAGAGAAAGATGCGGAACCCGAAGGCAAAGAAAAGATACTGCTGACGGGATTACAGGAAGCTATAGACCTTGCCATGCAAAACAGCCGCGAGGTAAGGAAATATGAAGAGAGCCTTGATCTCGAGAAGGAGACGCTGGATTATTACAGGACGGTGAAGGTCAAGGGCAATATAGGAGGCAATTCCTACATAATAGATAATAAAGGCTGGAATGAGACAAAGAGGGTCAAGACCGCGGGGATATCAGCGACCGCTAATATAGACCTCGTGAATAAATATATGTTAAAGATCCAGCGGCGCAGGGTCGAGCTTGCCGAAAAGGACCTTGAGCAGGCGAAGTTCGACCTGACCCTGAAAGTCGCGGATGCCTACTCGAGCTACCTTGGTTCGCTCGCGGAGACCTCGGAAGTCAACATGGAATACGAAAAGCAGAAGACGGTCCTGGCAGGTATGGAAAATCTCTTCAAGGCGAAAGCGATAGCGCAAGCGGACCTGCTGAAGCAGAGGGAGTTCGTAGAGAGCCTGCTGCAGAAGTACATCGATACCAACAGGTATACCGAAGGCTACAGGAACAACCTTGGCATAGCGGTCGGAGGCCTCGACCCGCGGTTCTCGATCGTGAATACCGAGGTCTACGACAGATCCGCCCGGCGCGTCGCGCTTACGGAAGGTTTTGAGATCAAAGAGCGGCTGTTAAGCGAACTTACATCCGCGCGGCAGGAGCTGCAGGGCCTGCTGCAGGATGACCTGCTCGAGCGCGCGGAGATCAACCTCGACATGGCCAGGCTTGATACCGAAGCCATATCAAAACAGGTAAAGGAGCTCGCGGTCAACCTCGAGTACCTATATCTTACGGATTTCATGGGCCTGGTGATGAGGGATGAAGCCGCCTTTTCGCGCTATGACAATATGTCGGAATTCATTTCGCTGAATTCCATCGACCAGATATTCAATCCCGCCACCGGGACCAAGGCGAGGATCGCGGCTATAAGCGAGAAGGTCGCGGCGCTGAGATCGAAAGAATATACGAAACACGTGGTCCAGGACGCGTTGAGGAGGTTTACCGATTACCAGATAGCCGTTGCCGACTATGCGAACTACGAGAAGAACGAAGCGGCGCTGGAAAATGAGATGGCCGAGAAGATGCTGTTGGAAGAGGCGGCAGGAGAGACGTCCCTGATCAGGCAAAGGGAGCTGAAAGAGACGGTGCTTAATAACAAGATCAGGAAGATACAGGCGTTCTACAGGATGATGAAATTTATGAACGAACTGGACCGTTATCTGATAAGATATACTTCAAAGGGCATAGAATCTTACGTAACATTCGTCACAAAATGAGCGGGAATATGTCAAAGAGCGGGAAAAAAGTAGCCATAGCGCTGGTAGCGGCCGCGGCAGTCCTCATCGCGGCGCGCTCATGCGTGCGTCGTCCTCCGGATGAGCATGGCGCGGCAGGTAGGCAGCGGTCGGACGCAGGCGTCGCCGCGCGCGCCGAGAACCCGCTCGACCGTTCGACGCAGCGTGATGCCCCGGTAAATGCGGGTGAACTGGTATCCTTCATATTGGAATGGTCGAATCCCGAGACCGGCCTTGTCCCTACAATGATATCGAAGAGCGGCACGAAGAACCCCTTCTCGGATATGACCTACGCGTACGCGCAGGCGGTCGCCCACCAGAATCTCGTGATGGCGGGGCAAACGGACCTTTCCTTGAAAGCCGCGGAAGTGTTTAGGCAGAGAGGCGAGACGCGCGATATCCCGAACGGGTTTAATACGCGCACCGGTTTTAGCGAGGACCCCCTGATAACCGCAGGGCCGAACGCATACTGGGGCATAAGTTTCATAAGGCAGTACAAGTTGACCGGCGACGAGAAGTGGCTGGTTGCAGCTAAGCGGCGTGCGGATTTCCTGCTGAAGCTCCAGACGGATAACGGCGGTATACGCAAGAACCCTCAACAGGGCAATATAGAATACGAGGCGAAATCCACCGAAGAGAACCTCGATTGTTACGCGTTGTTCGGCATGCTGTCGCAGATCACGGGTGAGGAAAAGTACGCCGCGGCAAGATCAAAGATACTCGGCTGGCTCTCAGCGAGCGGCGTATTCAACAAGGACGGAGGATATTTTACCGCCGGCACATCCAAGGACGCCGTGAACCCGCTTTATGCGACCGACGCGAACGCGCTCGCTATCATCATACTCGGCCCTGAGACGCTCGATTCGGAAGGCGACGTCCGATTCGCCGGCGCCGGAACAAGCCGCAGGATATTGGACAGCCTGGAAGGCGCCAAGGTGAAGGTGGATTATCTGCATCCGTCCGGCGTCACGGTAAAAGGTCTCGAAGGTTTCGATTTCACCGACAAATCCGGAAGGCCCGGCAGGAAACCCGTGCTGAGTCCGGAGTTCACTTCCCAGGCGGTGCTGGCGTATCTCGTGATGGCAAGGCACGCGAAGGAGAAAGGCGACGCCGAATACTCTTCCAAATTGCTCGAGGAAGCGCAGCGCTATCTTGACGGCCTCGGGAGGATGGCGGCGCGCACAGGGAAGTCGGCATCCCTGCCCTATGCCTCGGAGAAAGAGATAAGGCGTTTTCCGTTCGACAACTGGCTTACTCCGCAGGCAGAATCCGATATCTCCGCCTCATGGGCCTCTTTCCCGTTATCGGGATTTAATCCGTTCGCGCTCGAAGGTTTCGGGCTGCGCGACGCGCTGAAGGATTCCGCGAAATGGATGTCCGATACGGGCGAGGTAATAAAACCCGAAAAAACCTTTGTTATCCCGGAACCGGAAAAGATCATATCCGAAGCCGAGCTGATCGCCCAGCAGGAAGCGGCAAGGGAAGAGGCGATGAAGAAACCGATCGTGTATTATAAGGTCCTCTATGACCAGGTCAATAAGGACGCAACTATCGCCAGGAAGAGGGTCATAGCCGTCCTTATGACAAGCTACAATTGCTGGTTCGGAGGCGTGCTGGATACCGGGCGCAGGGATTACGATGTAATAGGGGTAGGAAAAGGCAATAAGGTGGTTTACAGGAAATTCTCGGACCTTCCCGAAGAGCTGAGCAAGGCCATCCGTTCCGAGTACTCGTATTATGACATGGATTCCGGGATAAAGTGGAGGATGGCGCCGAAGTATAACCTGGACCTTGACGGGGAATATAAGCCGTACTACGCGTTCGAGATAGACGGAGATTATAACATAATCAGGCAGTTCGCGTCCGAGAGCGACGTCCCTGAAGAGAACAGGGCCGGCCTCAAGGACCCGAAAGCCCAATTCCAGTCATCCGTCGGCCTTCCCGAGGGGCACCTGATAGCGAGGTATTTCACGGCGCTCGAGGTCGACTCAGAGATGAATATAATGAACTACTATGAGTCGATAGACGACCTTCCCGGCCTCGTCTCCAAGGTCCCTATAAGCGAGGATGAGTTCAGGAGGTATTTAAAGGCAAAGGACTGGGAAAGGCAGGACCTGCTTTCTGCCGGCATAATCCCGGATGCAAAAGGGATGCTGGCAACACAGGAAAGGGGAATGTATTATGCAAGGGTCCTCGGGCTCGACGAGACGAGGAGGCTGCGTGTCGGCGGCGTTTCCGTAGCCAGCGGACGCGAGATAATCATGGGCACGAAGTTCAACCTGACCGACTGGCGCATCGGCGAGGCCCCGAAGACGAACGCCGTGAAATACGAGATAGGGCTTGTGGATGGCATGGTCATCAAACCGCGCGAACAGTTCGCGAGCGATACCCCTTCGGAGACGCAGCCGTTATGGATCTACCTCGGGGAAGATGTCATAGAGTCCGAGACGAAAGAGTTCAAGAGGCGGCTGCTGGACCTGCTGAAGCAGATCAAATCGGAAAAGGACGCGCAGGCCCGGCTCGAGCTTATTGAGCAATACGACCGGCTCGCCAGAGAGCTCGCCTGGCATGACGAGAACGGGCTCATTCACGTCATCTATTACGGCGTTAAGGCGGCCGAGAAGAGGTTCGGGGAATTCGCCTCGGCAAAAGCAAGGGCGGAGAACAGTTTAAGGACCTACGAATCGATCCTCGGCAGGGACCAACTCGGAAGGGACCTGCGCGATTCATACGGGCGCGTCTGGCTGAAGGTAATAAACGAGGCGACCGGCCGCATATTGTACGTCGAGGTCTACGACATGTCGGGAAACCTCGAGACGATATACTCAGGCAACATCGAAATAGACCCGCTAACGAAAGAGGTCAAGTCCGAGATAAAGACCGACCTCGAATACGATAAGGAGACCCTGCAGGTCGTCGGAAGCCACACGTACCGCACGGACGAGAACGGTGATTGGGTCTCCGACATCTCGGAGAGCATATTCAAGGGATATACGCCCGACAAGAAATATTTCGTTTCCGAGGTCCATATATTCGCGAGGGACGAGAACGGCAGGATAATATTCGAGGACGGGAAAGCAAGATATACGAAGAAGATCGAATATTACACGCCGGAAGGCGACATATCCGCCCAGATGGTAAAGAACATAATAACGATTGTGAAGTACGGCGCGGACCGCGAAGTCACGAAGGAGGTGTTCCTCGAACGGCCGGGCCATACCGCCACGTCGGAGAGCCCGAACCTCGAAGAACTTACAAAGGGCCTTTCATGGGTCCGCAGGTACAAGACGACAGGGAAGGTATTTACCTTCAAGGACGCGCTCGTGAAGTTCCTGACTTCTTTGCCGGAAGACGACAGGGAAGCGTCCGCGCTGCTGATATTGAACAGGCTCGGCGCGGAGAAGGTGGGCAGGATCAGCGACATGCTTATGCTCGAGGAGAACGAGGTCACGAACAACCTCACGGGCGACCCTGCCGCACCCGGGGAAGCGCCTTATTTCGTGTTCTATGAACCGGGCGACAGTTTAGGCCGGCAGAGGCTTATAGTGCGCGGCGGCACGATCGAGGTCCCCGTCGATTGGATAGCCGAGGCCGATATACCTTCAAAGACCCTGACCTTCAACCTCGCCGGTGAACTTGTCTCGATAAGCGACGTCGACAGCTCGGTCCGCGCGGATTCCGTCCTGCCTCCCGGTTATGTTGCGAGGATGGCGCCGCTCGGCATAAACGCCGATACGCTGCTGCCCCAGATGAAGAAGAGGGTATTCAGGATGGTGACCGGAGAGGACGGCCTGCCGCATTTCACCAATACGGTAGCCATTACGACGGTCAGCTACATGATACCCGACGACGTTCTCGGCAGGGAGCTCGTGAACGTCAAGTTCGTCATGCTCGGAGACGAGACGACGCTGCACAGCGGCAGCACGCTGAAGCTCAAGCGGAACATGTTAGGCAAGGAGACTCTCATCGAGTCATGGGAGGACGAGAGGGGCGAGGCCCGTTCGCGCGCAATAGCGAAGAAAGAGGATACCGTAATATATGAATGGTATAAGGAAGGCCTCGGCGCCGATGAGCTGAGAGAGCGCCTGAAGTCCGAATGCGGCTCTCTCGTGAAACGCGAAATACTCGAAGAGGCGCTTGAGAACGTCGCGGAGGCGCCTTTCGGCACGATGCCCGGCTATCACGTGCTAAAGCCGAACGGGCGCATAGGCGAGATCAAATATTTTTCCGGCACCGTCGAATACCCGCGCAGCACCTTCAGCCATCCCGGCGTAAAGGTGCCTTACGAGTCGGAAGTGCCGCCGTTCAAGCTCCCGGACGGGCCCCCGATAAGGGGAGTGAAATACGGCGTGCTGAACTCAGATTACGCGTTCTATGACGTGCATTCGCTCAGCGGCCAGCTGATAGTCCTTGAGCGCCGCTTCATAATCCTGCGCCTCATGAACATCCTGCCGGTCCAGGGAGGAAGGCAGACGGAATATTATGATCCGCTCGTCCCGTATTCATACCTGAGGCCGATAAAGATAGAAAGGGATTTCAGGCCCGGCACGCAGCCCGAAGGCACGAAGCCCGGTACGCAGATAGTAGCGGTCTTCATCGGCGACGCGAGCGTCTATCACCGTAACGGGTGGCAGACCCAGACGTTCCTCGAGAGGAGGCCGTTCGATATCGAGCACTGGATACGCTCGGATTACGAGTTCGACGATAACGGTGTCTACAAGTTCAAGAAAGAGCACATCGAGAGCAGCTCGATATACCTGATGAGGTCTATCGAATGGCAGAATCCGCTCGCGCTCGTGGCGCTCGTGGCAGGTATCTTCTTCCTCGCGGGATATATATCGCGCAGCAGGTTAAGGGCCGGAAGGAAAGCAAGGATCGCCGCCGCATGTGCGGCCATAAAACCGTTCAGCAGGGAGGCGCTCGCGCGGCTCTCCGTGCCGGAAGAACTGAAAGCCGCCTGTATTAGGGTCTATGAAGGGCGCGAGCCGCAATCGGTGCTCTTCTCCGTTTCCGGGAAGGTATTCAGGCCGCGGATCGAGGAATGCCTGCGCGGTTTCGGGGCCGACCCGGCCGAACATACGGCAAGCGTGAATGTCCTGCTGGACAGGATCGCGTGCCGTATCGGAAGGGAGGAGATAAACCTGGGGAACCTGTTCCCGGCCGAAGTGAAAGAGTTCGAGGAGTGGTCGAAGAGGAACGGGCATTCCGTCAGCATCGCCGCGGGCAAGCCCGGCAGGGATAGCCTGTCCGTGATAGTCCTGTTCAGGCTCATATTTGACGAATCGATGGAATTCAGGGCCGCCGTTACCGGATTCAGGCACTACCTGCTCGATAAGTCGCTCGGCCTTCTCGACGCGGGCAGGAAGGGCGAGATACTGGGCGAGATACGCGGGGATACGCTCGCTTTCCTCGAAGCGTTAAGGCCCGGTTACGACAAGAAGCTGGGGCTCATAAAGGAATATATTTTTACGTATGACGACATGAACGAGCTTTTTGAGGGTAAGAGGCCCGGTTTCATCGCCTCGTTCGCCCGGCTGGAGGGGAAGACCGCCGCGCAGAAACTCTCCTGGCTGGCGTCGAAGGCGGGCAAGGACACAGCCGCCGACGTGAAATCATACAAGAACTTCGCATGGCTTAAGACATTCCCGGATAAGGCCGGCATCCCGCAGTTCGTCTCGAACCTGAGACGTTTCTGGGGATTCCTCGCGCCGATGTTCGCGGCGGTGACTTTAGGCGGCGTCGCGATAGCGCTGAAACGCGTACCGTTCGCCTATCGCCTCGAAAGCGCGATGGGGCCTGTAGGGGCAGCGTTCGTCGAGGTTACGGCCCTGATACTCATAGGCCTCCTTATAACGATGGCCTTCATAAGGGGCACATTAGGCGGTTGCAGTCCCGCGCCGAAGGGCGCGGCGCGGAACAGGGAACTCAGGCGGTCGATCAGGCTGTTCTGGATAATGTTCGGTTCGGCTTCTTACCTCTGGGGCCTCTTCAGCATATTCGTTATAATCTGGACAGTAAGGATCATAAGCAAGCTCACGTTCGTGAACGCGGGATGGGGCCTCTTCATCAACGCGAGCGCGCTGCTGCTTACGTTCACGTTCATACTGTCAAGCTTCTTCTCGCTCTTCTATATCATAATAGCGTTGATAGGGTTCTACCGCGGCAAGAGGGAAGGCGTAGGACAGGTCATATCATGGGCGCAGATGATGAAGAAGTTCGAGGCCTCAAAGCGGTGTTTCGGGCAGGTGATCGCGCCGTCCGAAGCGTTATGGAAGTCATATTGGAATCTGATGACAAAAGAGCTTTACGATTATTATGTCATCAGCGCCGCGGAAAGGGGCCGGCTCTCATATTCGGAGAATAACGCGGCCCCGGCTCTTGCCTCGGCCCCGCGCGCAGATGAGGCCTCCGAAAGGATGCGCCTCTATGTCAACAGCTGGCTCATGGAGATGCCGAAGGCAAGCTCCTGGAACGACCTGCCTACGTTCACCGCGATGGTGACGGCGTTCAATGAACCGGTAAGTTTCTCGTTCGATGAGCTCAACGGTTGCGACAGGGGCGCCGAAGTCACGAGGCTCAACCACCTTATCGGGTTCTACAGGCCGCAGTGGGAAGAATTCGTCGGACGGCTCAGTACCGCCGACCTCGGGCAGTATATAACGAGGGAGCATCTAAAGCTGCTCTTCGGCCTGAAGAAGCTTCCCGAAGGGTTGCCGGAACAACTGAAGGAAAAGATCAGGAAGTGGGCGAACCTTACGGTCCAGTGCGTCGAGAAGACGGCCGTGGAGGTATACAGGATACGCGATGCCTTTGCCGCCTATGCCGGGGCGTGCTATCCCGGCGCGTCCGCCGCGGAGATAGAGGAGCTCGTATCCCGCAAGGTCCAGATACTGCTTAATTACGAAGGATTTTACAGCCCCGCGACCCGCGATTACGACAGGGAGTCCCTGAAGAGGCTCATGAAAGAACTGCCGCGCCTGGATGTTTATTGGGCGGCGGCAGAGGGCGACGGCAAGGGCCTCGACCGCGGGCTCCACCGCTATAACCCGGCGACGGACAGCATCGAGCTTATAGAGACCGCGCCTTTCACCAATACGGTAAAGAAGGGCAAGCCGAGCGGCCTGAACCAGGCGTTGCCGTTCGTGAAGGGCGAGACGGTCCTCTTCTTCGACGCGAACTGCTCTGTCAGGATAGAGGACGCCCTGAAACTGCCCGTCGCGCTTTCCGAATTCGCGGACGACCCGTCTCTCGGCGAAGTCCTGTTCGCGGAATACATATTCAACAAGAATTATTCATGGATCTCGCAGGCGATAGGTTTCAACGAGGAGACCTTCGTCTCGGTGACGCAGAGGACGCTGAATATCTTCCAGGCCTGCGGTTTTTACGGCCACAGCGCGATCATAAAAACGGACATGATAACCGCGGCCTGCGGCCTGCCGCAGGATTATATATCCGAGGATATACTCCTGGCCACGTCATTATGGAAGAAGGGGCTGAAGACCTCGCATAAGGAATACCTGACTTTCGGCAAGGGCAGGGAGACGTCGTATTTCACGAGCCTCGTGCCGCTGACGAAATGGGCAATGGGCTCCTCCGACGCCGCGATAGGCCGCGTTATGCGCGGCATACTCGACTCGCGGAATGTCCATGTAGCGCAGAAGTTCATGCTGATGTTCGGCTTCTCGTTCTTCTACCAGACACCGCTGATGTTCGTGATAAATTTCCTTTACCTGTGGCTGATGATATGCTGGGGCATAAACGGTTTCATGGCGGTCCCGTACCCGATCGTCTTCGGTATCCTCGGCCTGCTCTTCAACCAGGCGATAACCGCGACCGGCGTCGCGTACCTCGTGGAGCATTACGGCTTCAGGAGGTCCTTCTCCGCATACATGAAGCTTGTCGCGAAGAACCACTTCTTCTACGCGTCGGTCATACCGGCGTATGCGTTCGGTTTCCTCACGGGCCTTAAGGGAAAGGCGGTCTTCATCATAAGCCCGAAGGGATGGAACCTCGGCCATCTGCCTCTCAAGGTGATATGGGGGGAGAAGAGGGCAATACTGAAGGCGGCTCTATTCAGCACGATGGTGGGCCTCCCGCTCGCGTACCTGCTTGTGTCGACTGAGACGGTACCGCTGTGGATAAGCCCTTTCATACCGTTTATGCCGTTCGCAGTCGTGGCGGCGATGTACGGGGCGGGCCTCGGATGGAAAAAGACGGGCTTGGGTTTCCTGAAGGGCTGGCGCGACGAAATAGTCCCCGACGGCGATATCCGCAAGATGTCCGTAATAAAACTTCAGATGATCTACGCGATGGTGCTGCTCGTCTTCACCGGGGTCGGTTTCGTCATGTGGGGCCTCATATTCTCATCGCTGGCGGTCAAGGCGCTTTTCATATTCTCGGTCCTTTATATAAGCACGACGATGTCGTTCATAATAATGCCGCTCTTCGCGCATTCCCAGCCGGTCGCGCTGTTCAAGGAGATAACGATATCGAAGTTCTGGAATTACGCGGCGATACCGGCGCTGTTCGCGAGCATCGTTTTCGGCGCTGCCTCTATCGTATCGAGCCCGGCCACGGCTTCGCCCGAATCGGTCGTCTATACGCTCCTTGGCATAGCTATGCTCGTGGGATGGGCGCTGCTTAAATGGAAACTCAGCGGGTACGCGAGGCTTGACAGGTGGCTCAGGCAGAACCTGGCCGGATACGCATCGGCTTCGCCGGTCCGCAAAGCCGACTTCATGGATGATATATATTTCGCGCACCAGGAACTGATGCAGGGAGAAAGGCAGGAGGAAATAAGGTACAGCAGGAAATTGGGGAAGGCGAAGGCCGTGTTCGTGTTCACGCTCTCCGCCGCCCTGCTGATGTATTTCATGTCGGAATTCTACCCGAAGTTCTTCAGCAACTGGATATGGCTCATAATAGCGGCCGAGGCGGTCTACCTGCTGATACTCAACGTCGATCACACGAAAGACGACAGGATATACCTTGGCAAGCTGTACGGCGGGATAATTATAAATGACTTCAACAGGCTCAATGAAAATGTCAGGGCCATGGAGGATATCTGGAAGAAACTGGACAGGTCATACAAAGCCAGGCTTGTCAGGATCTATGAGGACGAATTAAGGGCCAAGAGGGCGATGACCGTTTACATGTCCAGGTGCATAAGGTCGTGGGAGGCGGGGCAGTAGGGGCCTACTTGGTGTTGTAGCTTTCCTTCAAAACTTCGTGGTAGTAGAGCCAATCGTCGCTTACCTTCTTCATCGCGCTGTAGAGGTTCCTGTAATCGTCGTAGATATCGCATTCGAACTCGATATTACGCCTTCCGCTCAGGAAGTGCGCGAAGAGCTTGTAGTTCATCTCCTTGCGCAGGAAGTTCTTCTTCTTCAGGGCGTAGAAGAGTGAACCGCTGCCTTCGAAGCAGTTCATTATCCTGACCCATTCGCAGGCGATGAATATGCAGTTCTTGTAGCTGCCGAAGAGGTCGACCGTGTCGCAGTCGATGAAGACGCAGGACTCCAGCTTGCTCGACGGCTTGATCTTCTTGCTCCTGACGAAATAGTTGCCGTTCTCGTCCGG
>JAGONY010000057.1 GCA_017992785.1 Candidatus Omnitrophota bacterium
CCCGTATGTATTATAAGGTAGACGACCGCGCCGAGGATGAAATACCCCTGGTTGCTGTCGAGCGAGTATATCTTGCCGATTTCCCGGTATAGCGCGTAAGAGGACGATATTACGAAGGGTATCGCGAGGATCGAGACGGCGAATTTGGCTATTCGGCCCATTACTTTTTCGGTGGTACTATCCTGTCCCGTCCGTCCATGTACGGCCTCAGGACTTCGGGGATAGTGACGCTGCCGTCCTTGTTCTGGTAGTTCTCGAGTATCGCGATGACCGTGCGGGCCATGGCTACACCCGAACCGTTTAACGTATGGACATATTCGGATTTGCCTGTCTCTTTTATGCGGTATTTTATGTTCGCGCGGCGCGCCTGGAAATCCTCGAAGTTCGAGCAGCTCGATACCTCGAGCCACGCGTTAACGCCGGGGGCGAACGCCTCGAAATCGTAGCATTTCGCCGCGGAGAAACTCAGGTCTCCCGTCGAGAGCATCACGACGCGGTACTGCAGCCCGAGCTTCTGCAGGACTTTTTCGGCATTGCCGACGAGTTTTTCCAATTCGTCGTAAGAGGTCGCCGGCTTGACGAATTTGACCAGCTCGACCTTGTCAAACTGGTGGACCCTCATAAGGCCCTTCGTCTCCTTGCCGTAGGAACCCGCCTCGCGCCTGAAACAAGCCGTATAGGCCGTGTAATAGACCGGAAGGTCCTCCTCATTGAGTATCTCGTTCATGTGCATGTTCGTAAGCGGCACTTCCGCCGTCGGGACAAGGAACAGGTCGTCGTCCCTGAGGCGGTACATATCCTCTTCGAACTTAGGCAGCTGGCCCGTGCCTGTCATCGCAGCGCGGTTCACGAGGAACGGCGGGAACACTTCCCTGTAGCCGTGCTCCTTCGTATGCAGGTCCAGCATGAAATTTATCAAAGAGCGCTCTAATTTCGCCCCGTCGCCCTTGAAGAGCGGGAAGTTGCTGCCGGATATCTTCGACGCTCGCGGCAGGTCGAGTATATCAAGGTATTCGCCGATCTCAATATGCGTCTTCGGTTTGAAATCGAATTTCTTCTCCTCGCCCCAGCCCCTTACCGCCTTATTGGCGGAAGCGTCCCTGCCTACCGGGATCGACGAGTGCGGGATATTCGGGATATTGTAGAGCGCCGCCTGGATATCCTTCTCAACCGCGCGGACCTGCTCGTCGAGCGCCTTCTCCTTCTCGGATATCGCCTTCATCTCGGCGATCTTGGCTTTAGGGTCTTTCTTTTCGCGGATAAGCTGGGCGATCTCTTCTGAGGCGACGTTCTTGTTGCGCTTGATATCCTCGGACTCTTTAAGCACGCCGCGGCGTTTCGCGTCGAGCGCGAGCAGGCCGTCGATATCCGCGGGTTTGCCGCGGTCATCGCAGGCCTTCTTTACCTTCTCCGGGTTATCTCTTATGAATTTTAGGTCGAGCATAGTTTTGGTGAGCCGCCTGAGACTTGAACTCAGCACCCACGGCTTAAAAGGCCGTTGCTCTACCGGATGAGCTAGCGGCTCACTGTTAGATCTCTGTTATCTCTTTTTCTTTCGCGAGGAGCAGTTCTTCGACCTTCGCGATATATTTATCTGTCAGCTTCTGCACCTGCTCCTGGCCGCTGAACTTGTCGTCTTCCGTGATGAGCTTATCCTTCTCGATCTTCTTCAGGTGCTCTATCGCGGAGTGGCGCACGTTGCGTATAGAGATCCTGCAGTCCTCCGCCATCTTCTTGACCACCTTCGCGAGCTCTATGCGGCGTTCCTTCGAGAGGTCCGGTATCATCAGGCGTATGAGCTTGCCGTCGTTGACCGGCGTGATGCCGAGCTCCGACCTCAATATGGCTTTCTCTATCTCGGCGCTTGCCGAGACGTCCCACGGCTGTATCACGATGCATTTCGCGTCGGGCGTCGATATCGCCGCCAGCGATTTCAGCGGGGTCGGGGTGCCGTAATAATCCACCTTTATGCCGTCGACGAGCGACGGCGTCGCGCGGCCCGTGCGGACCGTCGAAAAATCATGTGCGAGCACGTCCGTGCTCTTCTTCATGTGCTCTTCCGCGTCGCGTAATACGTCTTTTACGGTATGGCCCGTGAAGCTGCTCATCTGACCCGCGCCTCCTTATTTATTATGAGACGATCGTGCCGACCTTCTCGCCGAGGCAGGCACGCTTGATATTGCCATTAACGTTAAGGTTGAAGACAACGATCGGAAGGCTGTTATCCATGCAGAGGCTTATAGCGGTGGAATCCATTACCTTGAGCCCCTTGTTTATTACCTCTATGTATTTCAGCTTGTCGTATTTCTTCGCGTGTTTGTCTATTACGGGATCGGCCGAATATATGCCATCGACCTTCGTCGCCTTCAGAATGACGTCGGCGCCGACCTCTATAGCCCTGAGAACCGCGGCAGTGTCCGTCGTAAAATACGGGTTGCCCGTCCCGGCAGCGAAGATAACAACTCTTCCCTTCTCGAGATGGCGCATCGCCCTGCGCCTGATATACGGCTCGGCGATCTGCTCCATCTGTATGGCCGTCATCACCCTCGTAAAACAGCCGAGTTTCTCAAGCGAATCCTGCAGGGCCATCCCGTTTATTACGGTCGCGAGCATGCCCATGTAGTCGGCGGTGGAGCGGTCCATGCCTTTCGCGGCGAACTTTTCGCCGCGGATGATGTTGCCGCCTCCGATGACTACGGCTATCTCTATGCCGAGGTCGCGGACCTCCTTGATCCTCTCAGCGATCTCGGAACACGCCTTCGGCTCGATGCCGTGGCCATGCGGGCCGCTTAACGATTCGCCGCTTATCTTGAGGAGCACCCTCTTGAACAGCGGTTTGCTCGGCTTTGCCATTTTTTACGCCTCTTCGCCTAACTGGAACCTGACGAACCTCTTTACGACCACATTTTCGCCGGTCTTCGCGATCACCTGAGTAATGTAATCCTTCATCAACAGCGACGGGTCCTTCACGAACGGCTGCTCAAAAAGGCAGGCCTGTTTTATCTCTTCGTCGCTTAAGTCCTTCGGCGCGTCTTCCTTCTTCATGTATTTCGGGCTCGTGGACGCGACCTGCAGGGCGAGGTCCTTTACGAGTTTCTGGAAGTCATCCGTCCTCGCGACGAAATCCGTCTCGCAATTGACCTCGACGAGAACGCCTATCCT
This sequence comes from Candidatus Omnitrophota bacterium, assembly GCA_017992785.1. GTDB lineage: Bacteria > Omnitrophota > Gorgyraeia > Pluralincolimonadales > Pluralincolimonadaceae > UBA6215. The sequence goes on from JAGONY010000057.1 coordinate 3,163, forward strand.
CGAGTCGTGGTGTATATAGGAGTGGATCGTGCCCGCTTTCGCCTTGCGCAACGACTTCAGCTCGGCGGTCTTAAGGCCCTTCTCCTTCAATAGCGCTATTGCTTTCTTCGTGTCACCGCCGGACTTCGTCAGCGCGTCCTTGCAGGCCATCACGCCGGCGCCGGTCGATTCCCTGAGTTTCATTACGTCTTCTGCTTTTATCGTAGTCGTCATTTTATGCCTTTGTCGTCTTTTTCTTTTTTACGGCCGGTTCGGCCTCTTCGACCTTCTTTCCCTTGAGGACCTTCTTCTTCAGTTCTTCGGCCGCGTCTTCGTCGACCTCTACCTTATCATCCGCGTCCTCGGCGGCCTGCCTTGCCTCTTCCGCCGCCTTATCGTCGAGGTACGCCTTGCGTCCTTCGGATACGGCGTTCGAGACGAGGCTCGTAATGAGCTTTATCGAGCGTATCGCGTCGTCGTTGCCGGGTATCGGATGGGATATCTTCTCCGGGTCGCAGTTCGTGTCTATGAGCCCTACCACCGCTATGCCGAGGTTGTTCGCCTCCGAAACGGCGATCTCTTCCTTCTTCGAATCCACTATGAATAACGCGGCCGGGAGCTTGCCCATATCGAGCACGCCTTCGAGGTCGCGGTTCAGTTTCGCGAGTTCCCTGCCGAGTTTCGCGGTCTCTTTCTTGGAGAGCTTCTCGAAGGTGCCGTCCTCCTGCATCTTCGTGATCTCCTTATGCCTCTTGATCGATTTCTTTATCGTGGCGTAGTTCGTGAGCATGCCGCCGAGCCAGCGCTCGGTCACGTAGAACATGCCGCAGCGCAGGGCCTCTTCCTTTATGACGTCCTTCGCCTGCTTCTTCGTGCCTACGAACAGGACCGCCTCGCCCTTCGAGGCCGTCTCCCTGAGGAAACCGAGGGCCCTGGCGAGCGCCTTCTCCGTCTTCTCGAGGTCGATTATATAGATGCCATTCTTCTCTCCGAAGATAAATTTCTTCATCTTGGGGTTCCAACGCTTCTTCTGGTGGCCGAAGTGGACTCCGGCTTCAAGCAACTGCTTTATTGTCTGTGTAGCTGCCAATTGTACTTCCTCCTTTTAGTTTTCGTTATTGGACTACGGAATTGGGTAATATTAGCACAATTAAGGGGCTATTTCAAGCGTTTTTTGGCCCTCAGGCAATCCCTTCTTCGAGGAATTGGAGGTCGTAAAGGCGCTTGTAGAGGCCGTTCCTGCGGAGCAGTTCTTCGTGGGTGCCCGTCTCAATTATCTTTCCCTTCTCCAAAACGATTATTTTCGTGGCAAACTTGACCGTCGAGAGGCGGTGGGCTATCACAAAAGCCGTCTTGCCCTTCATTAGCTTCTCGATGGCGTCCTGGACTATCGCCTCGGACTCCATGTCGAGCTGTGAGGTCGCTTCATCGAGTATCAGTATGGGCGCGTCCTTGAGCACGGCCCTGGCTATCGCTATCCTCTGGCGTTCGCCGCCGGATAAACGGTGGCCCCGCTCGCCTACGACCGTATCGTACCCGTCGGGCAGTTTCGATATGAAGTCGTGCGCGTTGGCTATCTTTGCCGCCTTGATTATATCTTCCTCGGAAGCCCCCTGCCGCCCGTAGGATATATTCGCCTTTATCGTATCGTGGAAGAGTATCGTCTCCTGCGTGACTATCGCTATCTGCGCGCGCAGTGATGCGATCGCCGCGTCCTTAATCCCTGTGTTGTCAATGGTTATGTTGCCCTTTCCGGCGTCGTAGA
>JAGONY010000015.1 GCA_017992785.1 Candidatus Omnitrophota bacterium
TCATATCGATGTTCCCGGAAAAATCGCAATTTCCGGACATCTCTATCTTTATCAGCGGCGACTGGCAGGCGGACCTTATCGCCATATTCCCGTCAGCCACGTCGAAACCCGCCCTTATCTCCTTGAAATCCGGCAGCGTGAAATCCTTTATTACGGCATTCATTCCCTTCTCTACGGCGATGAATAACGGCACCCCTTTGATGTTGCAATCGGTAATTTTCACATAACCGCCGCCTATCGCGGCTTTCGACTGCCCGAGCACGCCGGAGCACGCGATGTTCGCGTCGAGATGGCCCTTCATCCCGGCAAGGCGGGCGTCTTCCAGCGACAGGGATGACAGGTCGCATTTTTCAAGGTCGAATGAAAAGCCCCACTTCTGCGGCGAGAGCCCCGCATCGAACTTTATTCTCGCCGCGGCCGTGCCCTCGTAAAGCGGGAATTTAGGCGCTTCGCAGTCCGCGAGCCCGTCCTTGACCGTTGCTTTTATCGAGAACGACTTAGGCGTCATGTCGAACAGGGTGAAATTATCCACTTTCACCCCGGCCATGCCGTTGAATGAAGCGGTCCGGTCAAGTTCCCCGGAAAGCGTGCCCGATACCGATGCCTTGCCTGACATCTCGCGCTTCACCAGCCCGGCCACCCTTCCGATATCCGAAAGGTCTATGTCACCGGCCATGCCGATATCGAAGACAAGGCCCTTCAGGTCGTTCGACGAGGCCTTTACCGTCAGCTTCGAATAGGACGTGAACACCTGCAGTACCGACGAGGCCTTATCCGGGCCCGATATCTCCATATCGAGAGTGTTGCGTATGCCGCACACCTGGCCGTCTACGGAAAGCCGTTTGGGATCTCCGAATATGAACATGCCCTTGTATGATACCGGCTTATTGAAGGCCAGGCCCTCGATGGCCGATATATCTACGCCGTCCTTGTCTAAGTAAGCCCGGCATTCCGCGCCGGAGACCATCACGTTATCACCCGCGCTTATCTCCATCCCCTTCAACACGAGCTCCGCGTAAGACACGGACCTGCCCTTCAGTCGCTCGAACGTGTGCTTCATGACGCAATCGGCGGATATGTGCAGGTCCCCGTAGGTGATCTCGCCGTCTTTTAGGCCGTAAACGCCTTCCATCCTGAATACACCCGGCGAGAATGATATATCCGCCTTGAGCTCGGTGTTGCCGACCTTCAGCTCCCACGGCTTTATGAGATCGTCTATATAGTAGCTCCAGTACTCGTTTATGTTGGGGGTATTTATCCTTATGCTGCCCTTCCCGCGGGGCTCGGCGTCCGGGGAATATTCGAGGGTCAGCTTCAGCGAGCCCTTCTTCGGGCCGGTCGATTTCGTCGAGAGAATGATCCTGCTGCCGTCATCAGAGCCCGTGACGGAGACGTAAGCGATATCGTAGGTCTTTTCTATTGAATTCTCCGGGACAAGGCGGTCGGAGTACCTTGCTTTCCCGCCCAGGAGGCGCAGTTCCTTTACCGTTACCTGAAAGCCGCCGAAATGATTCGACTCGGCGTCCCCCATGCCCATGCTCGCGAGCGGGCCGACGTTCCATAAGCCGTCGCTGCCGCGGTATACGTTAAGTTCCGCATCCGTGATATCGAATCTCCTTATCGTCACGCGCTTGAGGAGCAGGTCAAACCACGCGAGGTCAATATCGACCGCTTTCGACGATACTATATAGTCGGACGGGGAGCCCCTCTTCGTATAAAGCCGGACATCCTTCAGCAGGAAGCCGCTCGCGGGCACGAAATCGATATCACCCACGGAGACCAACAACGGGCCGGTATTGCCCGATTCGAGGTACGCGCGGACCTTAGGTATAAGGACACGCGGGATGAATACCTTGCCGATATACTGGCACAACAAGGCATAGATGACGACAGCCGCGATCAGGAAATACGCGGGCCGGCGGAACCTGCCGAATATACTTTTACTGCGTTTCTCCATGGCCCATCAAGCTTTCGTAGAATTCCCTGTAATCTTCCTTCTTGTCGCTGCCCCTGAGCGCCATCGCGGAACGCGGGTGCTCGTCGAGTATCCCTGTTATCGCGTAAGGGATAAGGTAGCCCCATTCTATCTTCTCCCTCAGCGGTATGAATTCCTTGGATATGAGGTCGAGGATGGGGCGTATATCGAACTTCGGGTTCTTCAGGAAGCCGAGGATCAGTTCGAGCGGGCAGTTGCCAGCCGCCCTGCCGAGGCCGTAGACCGTGCCGTCCACATAGTTCGCGTCGTGTATTATCGCCTCTATCGTGTTGCAGAAGGCAAGCTGCTGGTTGTTATGGGCATGCATGCCTATCTCTTTGCTCTTTATTATATGCTTCGCCTTCTTGACGAGCAGTTCGGTCGTCTCCTGGTAGAGGGCGCCGTTGCTGTCGACGATGTATATGACGCCGGCCTTGCACTCCTGCTCGAGCTGGTGGAACGCTTCGGTCAGTTCGTTGTCCATCCCCCGCGATATGGCCATAATGTTTACGGTCGTCTCGTAGCCCTTTTCGGAGCAATGGTTGGCGAGGTATATCGCCTTGTCTATGTCTTTTACGTACGTTGCCACGCGCATCATCGCTACCGGGCTCTCTTTCCGCGGTTTGATATCGTCGAGGTCCACGCGGTCGACGTCGACCATTACGGAGATCTTCGTCTGCGATTCGATGCCGTCGACGACCTTCCTTATCAGGTCGTCCTCGCAGAACTTCCACTGGCCGTATTCCTTGTCGGAGAAGAGCTTCTTCGAGTTCTTGTACCCTATCTCCATGTAGTCGATCTTCGCCTCAGAGAGCGCCTTATATACCGCGCGGACGAATTTAAAGTCGAAGTCGTGCTTGTTTATGAGGCCGCCGTCGCGTATCGTGCAATCGAGTACTTTTATCTTTTCCCTGAACACTTTATTGTTCTCCTTATTTTCCTATGTCTTCATCCCATAGCCGCGGTTTCCCGCGGATGAACCGCCTCATCATCTCCCTGCATTCTTCATCGTCAAGGTTGATGAGCTTTACTCCCCTCTTCTTCGAGTAGGCCTCCGGCCCCCTGAAAGTCCTGTTCTCTCCTATGACCACGACCGGTATCTTATACAACAGTATCGCGCCCGTGCACATGTCGCACGGCGAGAGCGTCGAGTACATGACGCACTTCCTGTAATCGCCCGTCTTGAGGCGCCCCGCGTTCTCGAGGCAGTCCATCTCGGCATGGAGTATCGCGGACTTCTTCTGTGCGCGCCTGTTATGGCCCCGCCCTATTATCCTGCCGCCCTTCACGAGGACCGAGCCGATGGGAATGCCGCCTTCTTTTTCCCCTTTCCGGGCCTCTCTTACCGCCTCCTTCATGAACTTCAAGTGCTGCGCTTTTGCCATTACTGCGATTTCCTTCTTGTCGCTATATCTACCCACACCGCCAGCAGCAGTATCATGCCCTTAATAATATACTGGAAAGTTATATTCGTGTCCATAAGGCTCATGCCGTTATCGAGGCTTGCCATGATGAGCGCGCCGATCAGGGCCCCGAATACCGTGCCTTCGCCGCCCATGAGGCTCGTGCCGCCTATTACCGCGGCCGCGATGACATCGAGTTCCATGCCCTGCCCCGCGGAGGTGGTCGCCGCGTTGAGCCGCGCAGTAAGCACGAGGCCAGCTATCGCGGTCAGCACGCCGAATATGGCATAGAGCGCCATCACTTTCCTCTTTATGTTCACTCCGGAGAGCGCCGCCGCGTCAGGATTGCCGCCTATCGCGTAAAGATGCCTTCCGAAGACCGTGTTCTGCGCGATGAAACTGAACCCGAGCGCGAGGGCCATCACGAGAAGGACCGCGTAAGGGATGCCCCTGTTACGGATCATCACCCAGAAGAAGGCCCCTATAGCGGCCGATATCACCGCGACCTTCACGAGCTCCGATGCAATCGACGCAACGGTAAACCCGTATTTCTTCCTCTGCCTCCTTTTGTTGAGGTCGAAGAAGATATATGCCGCGATCGTCGCTATGCCGACTATTAAACTGGCTTCCGGGGACAGGTAGTTCTGCCCTATCGCCTTGAAATGGTCCGATAACGGCGCAATGGTGGCACCCTTCGTTATACCGAGCACGGCGCCCCTGAAGATCATCATGCTCGCGAGGGTCACGATGAACGACGGCACGTACCTGTAGGCTATCCAGAAACCGTGCCAGACGCCTATCAGCAGCCCGGCGCCGCACGCCGCCAGTATCGCGGCTTCGGCGGGCCAGTTCATGTTGACCTGCAGGAACGCGCCTATAGCGCCGGCAAGCGCCGCGACGGAGCCGACGGAAAGGTCTATATTGCGCGTGACTATCACGAGCGTCATGCCTATCGCTATTATCGCGACGGTGGCTGTCTGCAGGAAAAGGTTAGAGAGGTTGCGCGGGGTCAGGAATATCCCGTGCGTCAGGGACGTGAATATCAGCCAAATCGCGACAAGCGCGATCAGCATAGTGAACTTGCGTATCCTGTCCTGCGCTATCGCCTTCCTGAGTCCGGGCCTCTTTTCCATATCCTTGTCCTTATGTCGTCATTGGACGCACTCCTGCCGCGTCCCGGTGGCATATAACATGATCTTTTCCTGTGTCGCGTCCTTATTCAGGATCTCGCCGGTTATCTGCCCTTCATGCATCACGATTATCCTGTCGCTGATGCCGAGCACCTCGTTCAGCTCCGAAGATATTACGAGCACGGCGACGCCCTTATCGACGAGGTCGTTTATTATATTATAGATCTCGACCTTTGCGCCGACGTCTATCCCCCTCGTCGGTTCGTCGAGTATCAGGACCTTCGGTTCCGTCATGAGCCACTTTCCGAGAACTACCTTCTGCTGGTTGCCGCCGCTCAGGTTGCCCGCCTTCTGCTCTATCGACGGGGTCTTTATCCTCAGGTCCGCGGTATACTTCTCCGCCGCCTTTATCTCTTCGTTCTCGTTGACCACCTGCGCGGACGATATCTTGCCGAGGCTCGCGAGCGAGATATTCCTCTTTATGTCCTCGTCGAGTATGAGCCCGTAGCGCTTGCGGTCCTCTGAGGCCATGCTGATCCCGACTGCGACCGCGTCGCCGGCGTCGCGCAGGGATATCTCCCTGCCTTCGAGGTATACCTTCCCGGACATCGCCTGGCCCCACATATGGAAGAGGCTCATCACGAGCTCCGTCCTGCCGGCGCCGACAAGCCCCGCTATGCAGAGTATCTCGCCCCTGCGCACCGACAGGTTTATGTCGCGCACAGCCCTGTTCATGCCCGTGTTGATCGCGGTCCAGTCCTTTATCTCAAGGATGGTCTCTCCCGGCACGCGTTCCTTGCGCGGGTAGACGTTAGAAAGTTCGCGGCCGACCATGAGCGATATCAATTTATTCTCATCGAGGCCTTTCTTCGGGTAGGTGCCGACGGTCGCGCCGTCGCGCAATACGGTGATGCTGTCGGAGATATCGAAGACCTCTTTCAGCCTGTGGGAGATGTATATGCAGGTGACGCCCCCGGCCTTCAGCGCCTTAAGGATATTCAGCAAGCGGTCGGCCTCGCCCGCCGATAACGAGGCGGTCGGCTCATCAAGGATAAGTATGCGCGCCTGCTTGGATACCGCCTTGGCGATCGCGACGAGCTGCTGCTCGCCGGTGCCGAGTTTGGACACTTCCGTCGAAGGGCTTACATCGAGGCCCACCTGCTTCAGGGCCTTCTCGGTCCTCAGGAAACATTCGTCCCAGTTTATGATGCCGTTCTTCGCGGCCTCGTCTCCGAGAGTAACGTTCTCCGCGATGCTGAGCTGCTGGATGAGCGCGAGTTCCTGGTGTATTATCGCGACGCCGGCGCGCTCGCTGTCTTTTATGTCCGCGAAACGCATGGCCTTGCCGTCTATCGATATACCGCCCTCGTAGGAACCCGCGGGATATACGCCGCTTAGTATCTTCATCAGCGTCGATTTGCCCGCGCCGTTCTCGCCGACAAGCGAATGTATCTCCCCCTTCGCGACGCTGAACGTGACCCCGTCAAGCGCCCTTACCCCGGGGAACTCCTTCGTTATGCCGCTCATCTCAAGTATGTTTGCTGCCATATCTTTTCCGCGGCCCCGCCCTATTTGTATACGTCCGCCTTCTTCAGGTATCCGCTGTCAATCAGTACCGCGTCTATATTATCCTTATCGACCACGACCGGCTTAAGCAGTATCGAGGGGACGTCCATTTTATTGTTGTTCACGGTCCCGGTGGCGCCGGGTTCCTGCCCGCCCACGATCTTCAGCGCGGCATCCATCGCTTTCGAGGCGAGCTCCCTCGTGTCCTTGAAGACGGTCATCGACTGGGTGCCCTTCACTATCCTCTGGGCGGCAGTCAGCTCGGCGTCCTGCCCCGTGACCGGGACCTTACCGGCGAGGCCGGCCTGCGCGAGGGCCTGTATCACGCCTCCGGCGGTATTGTCGTTGGGTGCGAGCACCGCGTCGATCTTGTTATTGTTCGCCGTGAGCGCGTTCTGCATGAGGTTCATCGCGACGGTCGGCTGCCAGTCCTGTATCCACTGGTCCATGACTATCTTGATGTCACCCTTCGCCGCGAGCGGTTTTATGACCGACATCGCGCCCTGTTTGAATAATTTTGCATTGTTATCGGTCGGCGCGCCGCCGAGCACGGCGTAATTCCCTTTCGGCACCGCCTTTGCCAGGTAATCTCCCTGCAATCTTCCGACCTCGACATTATCAAATGAGATATAAAGGTCGACCTTCGTGTTAAGCACGAGGCGGTCGTAGGATATCACTTTTATCCCGGCATTGTGCGCCTCGTCGACTATCGCCGCAGCGCTCGTCGCGTCGTGCGGCGCGAGGATGAGTATGTCTATGCCCTGGGCGAGCAGGTTCTCGCACTGGGACATCTGTTTCGCGGCGTCATTGTCCGATATCTGCATCTTCAGGTCAAGTCCCTGCGCCTTCGCGATATCCCTCATCTTCTGCGCGTCCCTGACCCAACGCTCGTCCCTCTGGGTCGGCAGCGACGCGCCTATGCGTATTTTCTTCGCGGCCGGCGCGGCATCGCACGGCCCGAAAGCTGTAACGGCGAGGACCAATGATGCGGTGAACGCGGCGTATTTGAGTTTTACGTCCATCTTCCACTCCTTTTTAAAAGGCCCTATTCGCGCGCGAGGATCCTGGCAAACGCCTCGACCACTTCAGGGTTGAACTGGGTCCCGCTGTTCTTGCGCAGCTCATCTATCGCCGCGGCCTTCCCCATCGAATCCCTGTATGCGCGTTTTGAGGTCATGGCGTCGTATGAGTCCGCGACGGAGACGATCTGCGCGAGGATATCTATCTCGTCGCCCTTGAGCCCGTCGGGATATCCCTTGCCGTCGTAACGCTCGTGGTGCGACCTGACTATCGCGAGTTTCTTCTTGTCGAGGAAGACCGGCGTCAGGATCTCCTCCCCGGTCTTCGGGTGTTCCTTGATTATCTCCCATTCCTCCGGGGTCGGCTTGCCGTCCTTGTTCAGTATCTTTTCCTCGATGCCTATCTTGCCTATATCATGCAACTCGGCGACGCTCCTGAGCATCTCGGCTTCTTCCGCGGATATGCCCATCTCGAGCGCGATCTTCATCGCGTATTCCGCGACCCTGTCCGAATGGCCCTTCGTATACGTGTCCTTGGCTTCGATGCTGCGCGCGAGGGTCTGCACTATCCTGTAAAAATAATCCTGCAGCGCCTTTCTCGACTCGGATATGCTCTCGGCCATCCTGTTGAACGCCTTGCCGAGGCGGCTTATCTCGTCATTGCCCCCGATATCTACCCTGTACTGGAAATCCCCGGAAGATATCCGTTGTGTCGCCTCTTCCAGCTTCTTTATGGGGTCGGTGGTATTCTTGCCTATCAGCAGGCCGAGGATGACCGCGAAGAAGATACCGAGCAGCAGGACGGCCAGCGCCCGGCGGTTCAGCTCTTTTTCCATATCGCGGACTTTTTTCGCCGACATATCCAGGCCGAGCACCGCGACGGCCTTTCCTCCGGCGTCCCGTATCGGCGCGTAGCCTGAAAGCGTAGTGCCCCATTCGTCCTCGACGAGCTTCCTGTCCGAGGACGGGATCTGAAAGGCCTTCATCATCTCGGGGAAGCGCGACACATCGTATTTGTCGCCGGGATAGGAGGTCCTGGCCTCCTTTCTCTTCGACTTCGCGAGCGGCTCGGGGTCCACGATAAACTGCCATACGCCCTCATCGGTCGTTTTTGCCATCGTATACACGAACATTATCTGCGGGTCGGATGATCTTATCTTCCGGAGCTTCTCGGCGATTATCCTGTATTCCTCGCTGTCCGCGCCGGAACGATTGAGCGGCACGCGCATCAGGATGTTCTCGTCTATGCTCAAGGCCGCGGTCTGCGCGACGAGCTCAAGCTCCTCCCGCAGCTGTGAGAACCTCGAATTATAACTGTATTTGTATACGAGGAAATTACTGAGGAATGCCACGAAAAGCAGCGAGAGGACGAGCGCAATAGTTACCTTGGTACGGAACCCGCCGAATAAGGGGTATGAATACCTCATTTCACCAGACTATAGGCCAGGGCCGATATCAGCGCCGAGCACGGTATCGTCAATACCCATGCCCAGACGATCTGCCCCGCGACCCCCCAGCGGACCGCGCTGAGGCGCCTGAGGGACCCGACGCCCATTATCGCACCGGTTATCGTATGCGTCGTGCTTACCGGGATGCCGAAGGCGGATGATATGAACAGCGTTATAGCCGCGCCGGATTCGGCGCAGAAACCGTCGACGGGCTTCAGTTTCGAGACCTTCTGGCCCATCGTCTTGACAATGCGCCAGCCGCCGAACATCGTTCCGATACTTATAGCGGCATAACAGGCGATCACGACCCAGAATGGTATATAAAATTCCTTGCCGAGAAGCCCTTCGCTGAAGAGCAGGCTGGCGATGATGCCCATCGTCTTCTGCGCGTCGTTTCCGCCGTGGCCCAAACTGTATGCGGCGGCCGACACGAGCTGGCCCTTCCTGAATATATGGTCGACCTTAAGCGGAGCGCTGTAACGGAATATCCAATGGACGGCGACGCCGAACGCGAGGCCGAGGATGAGCCCTATCACCGGGGATACGACGATGAACGTCGCGGTCTTAATGATGCCCTGCCATATAAGCGCTCCCGTGCCCGCCTTTACGAGCGCGGAGCCGATCAATCCTCCCATCAGCGCGTGCGACGAGCTCGTAGGAAGCCCCAAATACCAAGTTATTATGTTCCAGCCGCAGGCTCCGACAAGCGTCCCGAAGATTATGCCCTTGTCCACTATCGAAATGTCGATTATCCCCTTGCCCATCGTATTCGCGACGAGATGCCCGAAGAAAAGGAACGCTATAAAATTAAAAAACGCCGCCCATATTACTGCATGGCGCGGCGAAAGGACCCTCGTCGACACGATCGTGGCGATAGAATTCGCCGAATCGTGAAAACCGTTCAAAAAATCGAACAATAAGGCAAGGAAGATAAGGAAAACAATGGTTATGGTCATAAGTTGGGCTCGATTTTACGCATTATTATAGATAACGGCCGCCGCAACGTCAAGATATTATATCAGGGCCTGCGGCTGTGATACCTCGAACGCCTCTGTTTGAAGACATACCTCGGCCTCCTGCCCTCGGCCGGCCCCTGCAGCTTGCTGAACTCCGCGGGAGTAACGTCGGGATGCTTGGAAACAGGAAGGGATACCCTCATGAGCTTCTCTATATTGCGGACATCCCCGCTCTGGTCCGGGGTCGCGAAGGATATAGCGTGGCCCTTGTGCCCCGCCCGGCCCGTCCTTCCTATCCTGTGGACGTAATTGCCCGCATCCTCCGGAAGGTCGTAGTTTATGACGAGCTCGATGCCGGCGACATCTATGCCCCTCGAGGCGATATCGGTGGCCACGAGGACCCTGTATTTGCCCGATTTGAACCCGTCGAGCGCTTCCCTGCGCTGTCCGAGCGAACGGTTCGAATGTATCTCGGCCGAGCTGACGCCCATATGCTTTACGGCCTTCGCTATTTTTTTCGCGCCGTGTTTTGTCCTGGAAAACAGCAGGACAGCGCCGTGGTATTGCGAAAGAAGCTTCGTAAGCAGTTTTATCTTTGATTCCTGCTGTATTATGAACAACTCCTGCGTGACCTTTTCGGCAACCGTGCCTGAAGGGGCGATCTCGACGGATACGGGAAGCTTCATGTGGCGCGAGGCCATCTGCAGTATCTCCCTCGGAAGCGTCGCGGAGAATAGCATCGTCTGCCTCTCCCTTGGGAGGTGGCGCAATACCTTTTCTATCTGCGGCGCGAATCCCATGTCGAGCATGCGGTCCGCCTCATCGAGGACGAGCATCGCCGTGTCGCCGAGCGTGAGGTTACGCTGTTCGAGATGGTCGAGCAGGCGCCCGGGGGTCGCGATTATCACGCGCGGGTTCCTGCGCAGCGCGCGCAGCTGTTCGTGCATCGAGGCGCCTCCTATGAGGCAGGCGGTCTTTATGCCGAACGCGTGCGCGAGGCCCTTGAAGACCTCGTCTATCTGCAGCGCGAGCTCCCTCGTCGGGGCCATTACAAGGCCCTTCCCTCTTACCTGCGCGAGGCGCTGGACCATCGGGATCGCGAACGAGTGTGTCTTCCCGGTGCCTGTCTGCGCTATCCCGACGACATCCTTGCCCTCTATCGCGAGCGGGATCGCCTTGAATTGTATCGGCGTCGGGACGGTGAATTTTATTCGCTCGAGTATATCGAGTATCTTTGGCGCGATACCGAGCCCGTAAAAGCTCTGCGCCGGCTGCGCGGGTTTTTCATTATGGTTATTCTTATGCTGCATCATTTTTTCACCTTTTTGTTTTAAGCCCTGTTGACCACGAATGTCCTTTTAAGTGAATCCTTAAGCCTGCCCTTCTTCAGATCGCGCGCTATCGCGCTTGCGAGAAGGCGCGGCATCACCGCCACAAGGGAAGCGACCTCCCTGAAAGACAGGAACCTGTTGACGAAAACGCCTTTCCAAAATACCCTGATAAAACGCTGCGGCGTATAAAAGGAGAATTTGATCGTCCTGCCGATCTTCTTGAGCGCCGCGTGGCTGTAGGTGTCCGAGTAAAGCTCGCCCTTCTCCGTTATATGGTATCCGGCCGTCTTCTCGGCCAGCTCCCTGAGAGGCGAGAACCTTTCGATCCTGAGTTTGTTGCACGATATAAAATCCAGCCCGATCTCTTTCGCGAACTTCGGGATATAGAGCATCTCCTCCTTGCTCTCGCCGATGTTGCCGTAGATGAAATACCCGTTGTAGAATATCGGGTACTTCTTGAGCACTTTGAACGCCTTGCGGACCGTCGCCGAATCGAACCCCTTGTTCAGCTGCGCAAGGATCCTGTCATTCGGAGATTCTATGCCCATCAGCAGGGCCTTGAACCCCGCCTTGACCATCTTGTCGAGCAGGCGCGGATGCTTGTATATCTCTATACGCGCCTGGGCGATGAAGCGTTTCTTTATACCGCGCTCTATGATGCCGTCGCACAGTTTTTCCGCCCTGGCAGGATTCACAAAAAGGTCGTCATCGCTGAAAAGCACCACGTCGGCGGTAATGCCTTCAAGTTCCTTCAGGACGGAATCGACGCTTCTCGCCGAATATGTCCTTTTCTGTCCGAGCGGATTCAAGCTGAACGTGCAGAATTTGCAATTATGGGGGCATCCCCTCGCGCTCAGCACCGAATCAAAGGTCAGGCCCATCACCTCTATGCCGTTGATCGAGAGTTTATATTCGTTCGCCCTAAGCGCGCGGTCCGGGGATTCGATGTCGTTCACGTCGCGCAGCGGCCTGTTCTTGTTGTGGACCACAGCGCCGTTCTCCGCGTACGATATGCCGAGGATATCTTTCAGCGGGACACCGTTGAGTATATCCTTTATCGTATCTTCGCCTTCACCGCGGACTATTATGCTGATCTTGGGGCAAAGCCTGAAAAGCTCATCGGCCATCTCGGTCGCCTTATACCCTCCCACGACGAGGGTCTTCCCGGTAGGCATGCGGTTGAGCAGGTCGCATATCTCCTTGAACTGGCGGTCCCAGCCGATGTTGACGCAGATTATATCGATCTCTTTCGATATGAAATCGAGCAGTTTTGCGGTATCCGAATGTTCCTTCTCATACCTGAGGTCAAGCATGGAGATCCTGCCGACGAGGCCTTCGGCGCTTGTCGCGACGTATTCGAGGCCGGTCGGAGGAAAAAGCTTCATTACACTGGTGTTGTTGCTCTCAATGTAAGGATTCAGGAACAAGGCATGATCGTATTTCACCCGCGTATTATAACATATTACGGGCATAATCTGTAAGAAACTTTGCCTTAAGCAGGCCCTCCTCCCATTCGCCGCGCGGGGTCGAGTCCCAGACAATTCCGCCGCCCACGCCCATCTCTCCACCGCCGTCGCTGATAAGAATCGTGCGTATGGGTATGTTGAAGAACATGTCCCTGGCCGGGGATATATAACCGATCGCTCCGGTATATATCCTGCGGTCTTCCCCCTCAAGCTCCCTTATTATCCGCATGGCCCGTATCTTCGGCGCGCCGGTGACGGAACCCGACGGGAAAAGCGATGAGAAGACCTGCCGGAACGGGATGCGCGCGTCGGTCTCCCCGGTGATAGTCGACGTCATCTGGTGCAGCTTCCTGTATTTCGCGACCTCGAACAGTTTCGGGGCCTTTATGCCCGTTCCCATCCTGCCGAGGTCGTTCCTCAGCAGGTCGGCGATCATGACGTTCTCCGCCCTGTTCTTCGCGTCATATTTGAACCTTACGCCGGCTATCGTATCGGATATTATGTTGCCGCCCCTCGGCCACGTGCCTTTCATCGGCTTGGTGGTTATATGCGGGCCCTCCTTCCTAATGAACATCTCCGGGGAGAGCGAAAGGATATAGTGGCTGCCGGTATCTATATACGCGGGATAAGGAACGGGCTGTTCCCTCAGCAGTATCCTGTAGAGCGAGAACGGGTCCCCGCGGAACCTGAAGAGGAATTTTATGCAGTAGGTCACCTGGTAGACATCGCCGTTCCTGATATATTCGCGTATAGCCGTTATATCGGAATGGTAATCCTCGTATGATATATTAAGCCGCATATCCCCCAACGATACCCGCGGCCGGGCGGGGGCGGGAGGCATCCTTACGGCGGCCGGCGCGTCATAAACCCCCATGCGAAGCAGCGGGAAATCCCTGCGGGTATCGCCGCCGAGGCACTCCTCGAAACTGTATCCCGCTTCGTAGGAGACGAATCCCGCAAGATAGTAGCCCTTCCCAATCGCGTCTTCCATCCTCGCGAAACATTCCCAAAGCGACGACGGTCCTTCGCACGATATCACCGATACGGGATCGCGGAAAAGCAGCGGTTTATTCTCGAATTGGATGAGTACTTTCATGACCTCTTGGAAGGCCTGGATGCTCCACTACACCTATATGCGGGGAGCTACCCACAGCATTATAAGCGGGGAACTAGGTCATGACCTCTTAAAGATGGGATTTCAGAGCTTCGTATTCTTTCCAGATCTCGGCGGGCATGCTGTCGCCGAATTGCTTCAGGAACTTCCCTATATCCTCGAGCTCGGACCCCCATTCCTTCGTATTTATCTCGAGGAGTTTCGCGAGGTTCTTCTCGGGTATCGAGAGCCCTTTAAGGTCAAGGTCCGACGCGTGCGGGACATACCCGATAGGGGTCTCCTTCGCCTTTGCGCCGTTATTGACCCTTTCTATTATCCACTTGATGACACGGATATTCTCGCCGAAACCGGGCCATATATACCTGCCTTCATCGTCGGTCCTGAACCAGTTCACGGAGAATATCTTGGGCGGGTTGTGCATCTGCCTCCCGATATTGAGCCAATGGCTGAAATAATCGCCCATATTATACCCGCAGAACGGCAGCATCGCCATAGGGTCGCGCCTCAATACGCCGACCCGGTGGGACGCCGCGGCGGTCGTCTCCGATCCGGTGCGCGCCCCGAGGAATACGCCCTGCTGCCAGTTCATCGCCTCGACAACGAGCGGTATCAGGTGCGTCCTGCGCCCGCCGAGTATTATCGCGGATATCGGAACTCCCTTCGGGTCGTCGAACTCCCCGGAAAGCGTCGGGCAGTTATATATGGATGACGTAAATCTTGAGTTCGGGTGCGCGGCCTTCCTGCCCGAGCCCGGCTGCCACGGGTTACCCTGCCAGTCGAGCGCGTGCTTCGGCTCAGGCCCGTCGAAGCCCTCCCACCATGGCTCGTTCCTGTCGGTATCGAGGGCGGTATTCGTGAAAATGGTCGGGAAGAACTTCTTTCCCTTCAGCGTCTTTATCATGTTAGGGTTCGTCTTCATCGACGTTCCCGGCGCTACGCCGAAGAACCCTGCCTCAGGATTTATCGCGTAGAGCTTCCCGTCGGGGCCGACGTTGAGCCATGCAATGTCGTCGCCTATTGTCCATACTTTATATCCGGGAAGCGCCGATTCGAGCATAGCGAGGTTCGTCTTGCCGCACGCGGACGGCATCGCCGCCGTTATGTAAGTGACTTCGCCCTGAGGGTCTTCTATGCCGAGGATGACCATGTGTTCGGCAAGCCAACCCTCCTGGTAGCCGAGCCAGGACGCGAGCCTCAGCGAGAAACATTTCTTCCCGAGCAGCGCGTTGCCGCCGTATCCCGAACCGATGCTCCATACGAGATGGTCATCGGGGAAATGCATAATGAAACGTTTATTGAGGTCGAAATCGCCCACGGAATGCAGGCCCTTGACGAAATCGCTGCGGTCGCCTATCTTCTCGATGACCTTCTTGCTCATGCGCGTCATTATGCGCATGCTTACGGCGACATACGAGATATCCGTGATCTGGATACACGCTTTCGCGTACGGCGAATCGGGATGGCCCATCATATAAGGAAGGACGTACATCGTCTTGCCCTTCATGCAGCCGTCCGAAAGCTTTGTCATCATCGCTTTCGCCTCGCCGGGGTCCATCCAGTTGTTGTTCGGCCCCGCGGTGGCTTTCTCGGGATGGCAGACGAACGTAAAGTGCTCCGTCCTCGCGACGTCGGTATGGTGGCTCTTATGGTAATAAGCGTTCGGCCAGGTCTTCTGGTTGAGCTCCTTGAAGATGGGATGGCCGTCTATGTTCTCTTCCTTCATCCCTATCTCTATGAGCCGGCGCGCTTCCTCTTCGGAACCGTCGCACCAGATTATCCTGTCGGGCTTAGTAAGCTTGGCTTGTGTTTCAACCCATTTTTTGAGGGGAGTGGTCATGGGCGATATTATAGTTAATTTAACCCCGAGTATCAAGATTTTTCTTGGAACAAAGGGGACCCCTCTCCTGTCTAAAGGTTGAAGGCGGATAACCCTAACAAAAGGAGGAAGCCATGGGATACATAAAGACAGCGGCAAAAGTGGCGTGTTTCGCGATGATCGCGGCGCTCGCTTCTCAGGCGGACGCGAAGACCCCCGATTTCGGCAGCGTGATAAACCGCACCGCGAATATGACCTGCGATCAGGATGCGATCAGGCTCGCGCGGCAATACGGGCTGAATATCCTGAACCTGACCTGGGAGGATACGGGCAGGTACAAGAATTCAAGCGTCGGGCCCAACATAAGCGATATGACCATCCAGGTCCAGCAGAGGGACCCGTATTCCGGCAATTACAACCTGACCTGCATGCCCGTAATACGGTTCCCGAATTTTTCGGACAGGACCGGCGACGTAGACCTCGACAAGCTCTATATCCTCGTCGGCAACGAAAAAGCCGAGGGCCTCAAGCGCGTATCCCTGCGCGAATTCCTGGGCGATATCCGTAAATATATGAGCGAACCAGGCTCATGGAAAGGCAGCCGCAGGTCCCTGCTCGCGCCGCGCGATTCACACGTGCTGGTCAGCGCGCAGGCGTGCTTCCTGCCGATACCCAGGGAAGGCACGGCGGAGTTCAATCCCGTATTGTTCAATTACCAGTCGGTCGAAGGGGATCCCGCGGTCCTGACCATACTTGCCACGCGCGAGGGTACGAGCATAACGGTCATCGATAACAAGCGCGACGGTTTCAACGCCGGCGGCGTATGGGGCCAGCGCCTCTTCTTCAACCAGAACGGAGAGCGCGCGAGCCTTACCGGGAAACGGCTCAGCGATTACCTTAATAACAACGACGAAGGTTATTCGGCAAACAGCAGGCCCGACGAGACCGAAGCGCTGAACATGGTAATGCTGATACAGGTGCCGCTCAAGCAGAAGAACCCGATGAGATGCGGGTATGTTTTCGATGGGTGCGCGCCCATGGTTTCCTATAAATACGAATCCGCGCTCAAATGCAAGGAAGCCGGAAACGTAGAGAACGCGGTGATCGGGCACGGCAGGGTCGAAGGTCCGTTTACCGAGATCGCGGGGCTCGATATCGAGCGCGACCCGGCTTATCCGATAAGGGTCACCGTGCAGTTCTATAAGGCGACGAGCAACGGAATTGTGACCGAGCACGACATGAAGCAGATGGCAGAGCAGATCGGGAAAGTGTACGCTAAGGCGGATTACGTCGGCAGCCTCGTAGTAGGCGGCGATACGCGCCGCCCGACGGAATACACGGGCGACAAGAACAAGCCGTGCAACTGGTGGAGGGAGTTCTGGAGCAGGCAGGTGGCACGCCCGAAATGGGGATTAAATTAGTCCGTCGGCCATTCCCGATACTATGCCTGCGATGGACAGGCATCCGGTCAACCCGGGCGATTCGATCCCGATAAGGTCGATGAGCCCGGGAAAACCTTTTTCGGACTCCTCTCTTATCACGAAATCCCTGAATTCCTCCCCCGGGCCCTGCAGTTTCGGCCTTATGCCCGATGTGTCCGGGCTCAGGTCCCCCGGCTCCAGCGCCGGGAAGAAAGTGCGCGCGCTGTCGCAAAATCCTTTTGCCTTCGACGCGTCCACCCTGTAATCGATGCGCCCCACATATTCCTCGTCCGGCCCGAGCCTGACGCCGCCGCCGAGGTCCGGCGTCGCGTGTATGCCGAGGCCCGCGCCTTTCTTCTTCGGCACCGGATATACAAGATGTTTTATCATCTTCGCCTTCGGCGCGCTTACGCGGAAATAATCCCCTTTGCACGGCTTTATCGAGTATTCATCGATGGCGAGCCCCGCCATCGCGGCAACCTTGCCTGAATCGAGCCCGGCGCTGTTCACCAATACCCGGGTATGGAAATCCAACCGTCCGCCGTCGGTATCCCTTACCGTGACCTTAAAACCTTCCGCGGCTTTTTCGATACCCGTCACTTCCGTATTATATGTAAGCGTCCCTCCGCGCGCCTTGAACTTGCGCTCAAGGTCCTTCATCAGGGCGTGCGTATCCACTATTCCCGTCGACGGCGACCATATCGCGGATTCGGCCGATATTTCCGGTTCGAGCTTTTTGACGCCCGCCGCGGATATCAATTCAAGGCCGGGAACCCCGTTCTCTTTTCCCCTCCTGAAGAGCGCCTCGAGGTCCGGCAGCTCCTCCTTATTGACCGCGACGATCAGCTTGCCGGTCTTTTTATGCGGGATATTGTTCGCGAGGCAGTATTCGTAGAGCATCCTGTTGCCTTCGACGCAGGATCTCCTCTTCAGCGAATCTTTCGGGTAATAGATACCCGCGTGGATAACCTCGCTGTTGCGAGAGCTCGTCTCGCGCCCGAACGAGTCGTGCCTCTCTATGAGGAATATATCCCTGTATTTTACGGACAACGCCGCAGCCGCAGCCAACCCGACGACGCCGGCGCCGATGACCGTTATTTCCGTCTTTTCCATTTGCTCATAGGTATACAATATCCTCGGGATGGTACAAGGAAAGAAAAAGGAGCATGTACTCCTTCAGGTGGCGCGTTATAAGGAAGTTGTTCTTGACGTGTTCCTTGCCGTTCTCGCCGAGTTTGCGCGCGTAATCCGGGCTGTGCAGCAGTTGTTTCAGCGAGAAACCGGCGCCTTCTATCGAATGGCATAACAATCCCGAGTATTTGTGGGCTATCTGAAGGGGTATCCCGCCTACATTCGACGCGACGACCGGTTTCGCTTTCCACAACGCCTCCGATACCGTCAGCCCGAACCCTTCGCGCAGGGATTTCTGCATTATTACTGTCGAAGCCCTCTGCAGCGCGTTTATCTCGATGTCGTTCTGCGCGAGCAGCAGTATATGTATGTCGGGATCGCCTTTGGCGGCTTCCTTGACCTCAAGAAGGACCTCCGCGCTCTCGGGATCGTCGGAGGCGCCTCCGCCGGCGAGCACGAGCCGGCAATCTGAATACCTCTTCACCTGCTTGTAGACCTGTATCACGCCGAGCGGGTCCTTCAGCCTGTCGAAACGCGATATCTGCGTAACTATCGGCTTGTCCTTCGGGATGCCGTATTTCTCCAGCACCGCGTCTATCGTCTCCTGCGGCAGTTCCTTGTTCTTGTCGCTAAGCGGGTCTATAGACGGGGATATGAGGAACTGCCTTACAGGCAATTTTTGCGAGAACGCGGGCGCCGAGAAGACTGCCGCATCATACCTGTCTATATAGCCCCTTAGGAAATCCCACACCCTTTTATCCGGTTCGGATACGTCAACGTGGCAGCGCCATATCCATTTGTTGCCTGCCTTCTTGTCTACGAGCGCTATCGGCTGGGGGTCGTGGACGAAGACGACGTCGCCGTATGTGTTAAGCTCCTCTATGTTGCTGCGGCTCGTCTCGAGGAAAACGTCGAAATCCCCGTCGAGCGATCCGACATTGACGCCGTGAAGGGCGTTATGGAATTTTTTCGTCGCTTCGAAGAACCTCTCCCCTCCCTTGATAAAATCCCATCTCGCGTCGACGCCGAGTTCCTTCAGCATAGGCACCATCCTGCTGAGTATCTCGGCCACGCCGCCGCCCACGGACGTGGAATTGATATTCTGGATGACCTTGCCCCGCAGCTTATCGGCAAGAAGTCTCAGGTCGTCTATCTGGGGCTGCCCGACCACGGGTATATATTCGTCTATCTTTGCCATTTCAGGAAGATGACCTCGTATTTATTATGCGGACCATCCTGTTCCTTAGGCCCTCCAGCGTGAACGTATACGGGTCGAGCTGTGATATCTCCCTCGCTATACGCTCGTCGCCTATAGAGGTCCTTATCCAGTTGGAAAAGTCGTTCGTGCCCTTCTCGAGGCGCAGTCGCGACTCGAATATATGGTAATAGATCGAATCTATCGTGACCTTGCCCAGTATATCGGCGAATTCACAGAGGTTGTGCGCGGTATATTTCGTCGGTATTACGAAGCTTATCGATTTCACGAAATGGAATTCCTCGTTCTCTCCCGAGAACCTGACTTTTGCCTCCGGATTCTTTGCCAGGTAGGATTCTATAGTATCGGCTATCTTCTCCCTGAGGCTGCGGATAGTGCTGAATTGCACGACATCGATGCTCGCGAGCCGTTCCCCGAGCCCGTCCTCGCCGAGGACCTCGGTCACCCAGTAGGCGAAATCGTTCGGCGGCTCGGGCGAAAGGTACTGGTGCTGCTGCAGGAACCTGTGGGTATGGTGATATATGCAGGAGCCGTTGACCTCTTTCACGAGCTCGAGCAGCTGGCCGAGCGTTGACGCCCTCAGGCCGGTGAGCTCGGTAAGGTGCATCCTTGTATAGAATACGAAGGGTTCTTTTGCTGTCGCTGTATCCGCCATCCTGTCATTCCCTTTCCAGGCGTCCCGCTTGCTTCAAAAACCTGATAACTTCCCTGTGGTCCTTCAGGAAATACGCGGCTTTCGTCCTGCCCGGCTTCCCGACAAATACCGTTATCCCCTTATTTCCCAGCGCCGCGAAAGCGTCCTCGTCGGTAATGTCATCCCCGATATATACCGGCAGGACGGGCCTTCCCCTTCCGGCGGAGTGCCGCTGTCTTGCCAGAAGCCACATCACAAGCCTTCCTTTGTCCCAGTCGACCGGCGGTTTTATCTCCAGCACCATCTTGCCGGCGCCGGCCCTTGCCTTTCCTCCTGCGATATACCGCGCCGTCGCGGCCCGGAACGCCTTCCTGACCCGGGGGATATCTTTCCTGCTTACCAGCCTGTAATGGAGGCTTAGCGAATAACCCTTGTCCTCAAGGACCACGCCGTTCACCCCGGCCATGCGCTTGCGCAGGTCCCCCGCAATTCTTTTTATGAGCCCCCTGAATCCGGCGGGGGCAAAACTCCTGGGCCTGATACCCGGCCCGCTGACCTCGATACCGTGGTTGCCGGAATACACTATACCCCTGACCCCGACCATCTTCTTTACGTCTTTAAGCGACCGGCCGCTTATGACCGCCAGCTTAAAACCGCCGGCCAGCGCCAACCTCCGCAGGAGTGCCTTCGTCCTTTTCGGGATCACCGCCTTCGAGGGGGTATCCGCGATCGGGACAATGGTCCCGTCATAATCGAGGAACAGGTATACCATTACTCCTTCTTCTTTGAGGTAAGCTCCGTTACTATACTTCCGGCCCACTTGTATACGTTGTTCTCCCTGACGATATTGCGCATATTTTCCATGCGCTTCCTCTTATCTTCAGCCGGCATCTCAATGGCCGTTTTTATAGCGTCGGAGAATTCCTCAATGGAGTAAGGGTTGATCTGCACCGCATCGGCCAGCTCTTTTGCCGCCCCGGCGAACCGGCTCAGTATCAGCACTCCGTCGAGGCCCTTATTCGACATGACATATTCTTTCGCGACGAGGTTCATCCCGTCGTGGAGCGAGCTCACGATGCAGATATCCGCGATCGCGTAATACGGCTTTATCTCTTCCGGCGAGAAATGTTTCTTCAGGTATATGACCGGTTTCCAGTCGCCGTCGGAATGTTTCCAGTTCACTTTCTCGACTGCTTCATCTATCTCAGATATCAGGTCATGGTAGCGCTTTATATGGGTTCTGCTCGGGGCCGCGAGCTGCACAAGGACGAACTTGCCCCTGTATTCAGGGTATTTCTCGAGGAACCTGTCTACTGCGGAGATCCGCTCGACGATGCCCTTGGTATAATCGATCCTCTCGACACCGACGGCCACTATCTTGCCCTTCAGGTCGAATTCTTCCTTGAGGCCGTTGATCGCGCCTATATCCTGCCTGGAGTTCTCTTCCATGTGGCTGTCCACGCTTATCGGGAAAGCCCGGACGAACGTCTCTTTCCCCGAGCGGACAATGCTGAACTTCTCCGTGTCAACCCGCGACTCAAGCAGCCTGTTGGCCGTATCGAGGAAATTATTGCAATGGTACTGGACGTGGAACCCTATAAGGTCGCACCCGAGCATCCCGTCGAGTATCTCTTTCTGGTAAGGGCATGTCGCGAATATCTCCGGGTTGGGCCATGGTATATGCCAGAAGAGGGCTATCGTCGCGTTCGGCTGTTTCTCCTTTATCAATTTAGGCAGGAGCGTAAAATGGTAGTCCTGTATGAATATGAACGGGTTTTTCGACGGCAGTTCTTCGAGGATAGCGTCAGCGAATTTCTGGTTTACCTTCTTGTACATCCCCCAGTCCCAATCCTTGAAGATGGGCCGAGTATGAGTTATGTGGCAGAGCGGCCACAAGCCTTCGTTCGAAAAACCGTAATAATAGCCCTGTTCCTCTTCCTTCGAGAGCCAGACCCTTTTAAGAATATAGAGGTCCTCTCCCGGCGGCACCGGAAGCTTGTTCTTCGAATTCACGAACTTCCTGTCCTCATTGCCGCTGCCATGGGCTATCCACGTGCCCCCGCACGCGCGGAGTATCGGGTCTATCGCGGTAACTACGCCGCTC
Organism: Candidatus Omnitrophota bacterium; assembly: GCA_017992785.1. Classification (GTDB taxonomy): domain Bacteria; phylum Omnitrophota; class Gorgyraeia; order Pluralincolimonadales; family Pluralincolimonadaceae; genus UBA6215. The sequence goes on from JAGONY010000015.1 coordinate 21,731, forward strand.
GCGGGGCGTATGCATTTCGCCCTGCCCGTCTCATCTTCGCTGACATGCATATACGGTTCCCTGTTCGATACGACATAAAGCGCGTTCTCGCCGAGCTTCGCGAGCACAAGGTCCCGAAGTTTTTCCTGTGTCCAGAGCTCATTATTCTGCAACCGGGCCTGGGCCTCGCCGGATATGGTCTTTCGCGCTATCCTCAGGCTCAAAGCTAACTGCTCCACCTCGCTGGCAAGCTTCCCGAAGGCGCCCCCCTCCTTCGTTATGGGATGCTGCTCGTCGGTCTCCCCTTTTTGGAAGCTGTGGAACCAGTCGGTAAGCTGGAGTATCGGGAGTATGAAGATCTGCCTCTGCAGCAGCAGCATTACAAGCGCTATTGAGACGACAAGAGTTATCAGGGCTGTGCTTATATGCTTCCATAAGCCGGCCAGCGTCGTGAACACAGACGAAGTGTCATATACTACCTCGACAGCGCCCAGCTTGTTGTTCTCATCGTCGGTTATCGGGAGGACATAACTATATACCGAAAATTCCTTGAATTGCTCGAGCGCTCCCCTCGGCACGCCGCTCTCCAGAGATTGCCTGACATAGGGCTTGTCCTTATGCCCCCAGTCCGCGATGCGGGAAGTTATGGAAAGTACGCCTCCGCTGCCGTCATAGATTACGCACCCCTGGAGCCTCTCCCTCTTCTGGAAACTTTCGGTGAGGCGGTTTGCCGACCTGAGGTCGTTGTTGATAAGGATATACTTCGCGGAAAGCTCCGTACTCTCCGCAACAGCCCTCGCCTTCCTCTTCAGGTCGTCCATGAGCTTGCCCTCCTCATAGTTGACCTGCACAATGCCGAAGACGGTAAAGACCGCGGCGACGATTATAAGTATCGGAAGTATAAAGAGAAGCACTCGCCTCATATTATCAAGCCCCTTCCTGTTCGCGGTTTATAGCCCTTATCGGATACGGTATGACTATCCCTTCTTTATTATACCTCTCATGCAACCTTTTGACAAACTCATGTTTTATAAGGTACTGGTCGACAAATTCCTTCCCCCTCAGGATGACCGAGAAGTTTATTCTGAAATCCCCGAAGGTATGGTAACGTATGAACGGCTCAAATCCCGGTATGCCCCCGGGCACTTCCTCCATGACCTTTTTCGCCACTTCACATGTTACTTTCTCGACCTTAGCGAGATCGCTTTTATAATGGACCCCGAGGTCCACGAGCACCGCCATCTCCTTTTCCGGCAGGTAATAATTCGTCGTGATCACCTGCGTCAATTTCGCGTTCGGGACAAGGATAACATTATTGGCAAGCATCCTTATCTTAGTGCTCCTCCAGGTTATGTCGCTTACATAGCCCTCCTCCCCGGTCTCAAGCTTTATGTAGTCGCCTATCTTTACCTGCCTGGCGGCAACGATATGGAAACCGGCGAACAGGTTCGAGAGAGAATCCTGCAGCGCAAGCGCGACTGCGAGGCCTCCTATACCTAAGGTGGCAAGGATCGGCGTGATCGCTATGCCGAGGTTGTTCAATAT
>JAGONY010000002.1 GCA_017992785.1 Candidatus Omnitrophota bacterium
CGTTCGACAGGAAGAGCATGCTGATCGGCGGCAGGAGGGTCATGCTCTACGGCGGGGAGTTCCATTATTTCCGCGTCCCGCACGAACTCTGGGAAGACCGGCTGCAGAAGATGAAATCGGCGGGGCTGAACCTCGTCGTGACGTATATACCGTGGAATTTCCATGAGGCGAGGGAGGGCGAGTTCCGCTGGGACGGCGACAGGGACCTCGATAAGTTCATTACGCTGACCCAGAAGTACGGGTTCTACCTCGTCATAAAACCAGGCCCATACATCTGCGCCGAATGGGATTTCGGCGGGTTCCCGGACTGGCTGCTCGGAAAGAAGATAAACCTGCGAGAGAAGGACCCCGAGTACCTGAAACTGATAGGCAGGTATTATAAGGAGATCGCGGGCATACTGAGGCCGCACCTCATAACGAAGGGCGGCAACATAGTGCTCTTCCAGATAGAGAACGAGTACGACCACCTCATAGCGTTCACGGGCATAAAGAGGTATAAGGAGGGCGCGCTCGCGTACCACCTGAAACTGCTCGAGATGGCGAAGAAGGAAGGCATAGACGTGCCGACGTTCACCGTCGAGGGGAGCTTCCTCAGGAAGAGCGAGATAATCGACGCGCGGACCTATTACCCGAACATCCCGTGGATATGGCTCTGGGAGTTCGATGATTTCGACAGGGTCATAAACGAGTCTGTCGCGCAGCAGCCCGACAAGCCGCTGATGATAATGGAGCTCGAGACCGGCTGGTTCGCGCAGTTCGGCAAACCGTTATACCAGATAGAGCCCGAAGTCACGCGCGCTATCCTGCGCACGGTCATCGTCGAGGGCGCTTCGGTGATGAACCACTTCCTGTTCGTCGGGGGCACGACGTTCCCGTACTGGAACTGCAAGGGCGATTACGGCGGGATAGGCACATGCACGACCTACGACTTCGGACATTCTCCGGTAAGGGAGTGGGGCGAGGTCTCGCCTACCAAATACCATATGGCGCGCAATTGCGCGCAATTCCTCGATTCGTTCGAGGATGAGCTGTTCGAGTCGGAGAAGAAAGAAGGCGCCGCGAGGTTCGCGAAAGGCGGCGAGGCCGTGGCGCTCGTCGACGGACGGAAGGCCAGGCCCGACTATTCGGGGACCTTCGAGAACATCAAGGCCGTCGAGAGGTACGGCAGGAAAGGCGGCTTCCTGATGGTCCGCAACCTGACGGAGGACACGCATAAGACGCGCGTCGCATATTACTCGCCCGCAGAGAGAAAGGAGATGGTCCTTCCGTCCGCGCAGGACCTGAAACTCTCCCCGAGGTCCTCGTTCCTTTTCCCGGTGGATATCACGGTCGGCGATGACCTGATGATCCGCTATTCGACGTGCGAACTCCTGATGAAGAAGAAGATAGGCGTCCGTGAGTTTGTCTTCCTTTCCGGCAGGCCCGAGGTCGACGGCGAAACGCTCGTAAAGTGCGGGAAAGCGAAGCCGGAGATAATAGAAGGCAAGTTCACGATAAGCAAGGCCAGGGGCGGTTTCCTGATCGAGAACGAGAACGAAGGGGCGCGTATCGTCAGGATAGGCGGGGTATTCCTCGTCTTCCTTGACGACAAAACCGCCGCGAAGGCCTGGGACAAGGACGGCGCGGTCGCCATAAGCGATTTCTATTATATCGAGGACTTCCTCGCGGACGGCAGGTCGATCGATATAAACGCGCAGGTCAAGAACGGCTGCAACCAGCGCACGAGGATATTCTGCGGTTTCGCGCCGAAGTCGGTCGCGATAAACGGCGGGCAGGCCGAGTTCAAATACGACAAGGCGACGGGATCCGTGTCGTTCGACTACGATTGCGCGGTCGAGGAGCTCCCGAAGATAACATGGCTCGACTCGCCGCGGTTCATCTCCGACGTCGGGGAGAAGGAGGAGGGTTATGACGATTCCTCCTGGAAGGCGGTAAAGTTACCGGGTTCGCTCGAACAGGCAGGGTTGCTTGAGCACGGTTTCGTATGGTACAGGCAGAAGTTCAACCTGAAGGCCAGGCCTTCCGAATGCACAATAAAGATCGAGGCGAACGACATGGACAGGTTCTACGTCTATGTGAACGGCAGGTTCGCCTGGCGCGGGATCGAGTGCCGCGAGATCGACATTTCCGCGTTCGTCAAAAAAGGCCGCAACCAGCTCGCGGTAAGGTACGAGAACGCATACCACACGAAAGCCCATCCGCACGAGGGAGCGATAAAGAAATACAGCGGGATCCTGAAACCCGTGAAGATATCCGGGAGGGTCTCGGGTAAAGGTTTCGGCATGGCGCTGACAAGCATGCTCGTGCGCGAGAAGGCCGGCGGCCTCATCAAGGGGTACCACGAGCCGGACTGCAACGAGGCGCAGTGGAGGAAGGCCCATGCCGCCAGGAAGTATGTCTTCCCGGAAGAGATGGGAGAGCTCGTATGGTACAGGAGGAAGTTCAGGTTCCTGCCGAGAAAGGGCGGAGTCTGCGCGCTTAAACTGACGATAGATCACGCGTTCGAGCGGTGCATGATCTACCTTAACGGCAAAGCGCTCGGAAAGTACGAATCGGTCGGCCCGCAGAACGATTTCTACATACCCGAGTCGTTCCTGCGCGACGACAATACCGTCGCTATCATGGTCGAAGGGCCCGGCTTCCACCCGGTAAAAGAGTTCGGGTTCGTCCCGCCGGTGCTGAAGGACCCGAAGATCGGGTTCTATTACACGGCCAAGAAGATAATCGCAAGGGTCTCCTCCTGAAACGGACCAGGACAGGACGAAGGCGTCTTCTGTATTCGATGCGGAAGACGCCTTTTTATTGGTTGGCCGGCCTGCCGTCCCTTTAGAGTTCTCTGTTTTTTGTTCTTGAAATGCCGGGCCCAAGGCATATAATGATATACATCTCGGAGGCGAGTCAAAATGAAAATAACCTGTCTTGTAATAGCGTTATCCGTCCTTTCTCTGGGCGCTCCCGCGGCCTGTGCCAGGGATTACGATGCCGAAGAGTACGAATTGAATATCAACGACAGCAGGAAGATCCCGGCCCCCTCGGACAAGCAGATCACGGACGCTATAAACACGCTTCCCGCGAAAAAGGTATTTTATTTCGTCATCCTCTCCAGGTCGGAGATGGACTATATCCAGGTCTGCACGAACGCCAACGGCGGCTATGACCTCGAATACCAGGAAGGGGATACCGAACATCATTACGCGGCGGTAAAGAAAGGCTTGAAGCCGGGCGAGATAATCAAGGCGTTCATCCGGTACAGAAAAGGGGATCCCGGGTTCAAAAAAATAACCGAATGGGAAAAGATCAAATGGTAGCCGACAACGAGACCCTGAACACGATCTACCGGCGCCACAGCGTCCGGCAGTTCCGGGACGCGCCGGTCGATGACGGGCTCATAAGGGCCGTCCTTGACGCCGCCAACAGGGCGCCCTCCGCGCATAACCAGCAGTCGTGGAAATTCATCGTAATAAAAGGCGACAGGAAGAGGGAGCTCGCCGAACTCGTGACGGAGCAGTCGGCAAACTTCCCAAAACCTTCCTCGTCGATACTGCGCATGGCCGCGCGCAGCATAATCAGCGCGCCGGTCGTGATCGCGGTCGTAAATACGGGCACGCTGATAACGCACGGCACGGAACTCTTCAGCATAGAGAAAGAGAAGGCGGCGGATTTTTTTCGCACGATGGAGATACAGAGTTCGGCTGCGGCCGCCGAAAACCTGCTGATAGCGGCGACATCACTCGGGCTCGGGAGCGTCTGGCTCGGGGTATTGTTCCTGATAAAGGACAAGGTCCTTGAATTCTTCGGCGAAGACCGGGGGGAGTTCATGGCGGTCATCCCGGTAGGGTATCCGCTCGAGGCCCGCGAAGGCCCGAAGAAGAAGTCGCTTGAATACGTGGTCAGGTACCTTTAAGCGGAGGCGTCCATGAATAAGGCGATCGTTCCGGCAATCATGCTGACCGTAATGATGCTGTCGGGTTGCGATAAAGCGGGATCATGGGTCGATGAACAGCAGTCTGCCGTGGATAAGGGAGTGCAGGGCCGCATGGAGACGGTCAATATCGAAGCGCTCGGCGCGGTAGGGCAGAACAGCACCGCCGTCCGCAGGAGCGTGGACAAGGCGCTCGACGCGAACGACCGTCTCAACGCTGAGCTCGAGAAAGCACTGGAAAAATGAACATAAGGATATTTGCGGTAATGCTGGCGCTGTCTTTTCCCTGCGCCGGATGCGCTATCCTGCCGAAGAAGGCCCCGGTTACCGGAAGGCAATACGATATCGACGCAATAAATGACGCCTCCGGCATGTATTCTGCGGCGAAGCCGCAGGCGAAGCCTCAAGCGCAGCCGCAACCGGAACTCCCCGAGAAAGAACTGGCGCTTCGTTATTCTTTCGGCGGTGTCAGCCGCGACGGCAAGATACCCGACGAAAGCGGGAACGGCCATAGCGGCACTGTCTTCGGGGCGACGCCGGCGAACGATCCCGAGATGGGGAAAGTATATTACTTTAACGGCGTCGACAATTATATACTTGCCGGCGATCTCGGGTATTTTCCATCCGGGACAATATCGTTCTGGATGAAAGCCGAAGAGGTCAGGAACTACCGCAACCCGTTCAGCACGAACTATGCGGCCTGGGACGATTGCATAAGGTTCGAGGAGTATTCGGACGAGAAGTTCGTCGTGGGAGCGCTGGGCCTCGGCACCGGGTTCTTCACTTATTCGCTGAAACCGATGAGATGGTACCATGTGGCCTACGCCTGGGATGACAAGGCCGGCTACGGGTATCTTGACGGGAAGCAGATATTTATTGCAAACCATCCGGACCCGGATACATCGGTCCATCCCAATATAGGCAACAATGCCGGATACTGGAAAGAACGGTCGCTTAACCTCAGGAACGTCGCGATAGGGAACGGTTATTCGGCCTCCCCTGACCGGTACTGGAAAGGATGGATAGGCGACGTGCGGATATACAATCGCGCGCTCACGGCAAAGGAGATCGAGTCGGTATCGACGAGGAAAGAAAAATGACCAAGGAAGAGATATTCAAGCTTATCAACGCTAATTTAAGGTGCCATCTCGCTACGCTCGATGACGGCGGACAGCCGCGCGTGCGCGGGATGATGGCGTACCGCGCCGACGAGAACGGCATAGTATTCCACACCGGCAGCACGAAGGACCTCTTCAAGCAGGTCCGCGACAACCCGCTCGTCGAGGCGTGTTTCTTCGACCGCGATACGAACACGCAGGTAAGGGTAGCGGGCAAGGTGTCCATAATATACGACGACGACCTGAAGCGCGAGATAGTCGCGACGAGGCCTTTCCTGAAGCCGTGGGTAGAGGAGCTCGGGCTTGACATCATTGCGGTCTTCCGTATGACCGAATGCGTAGCGTGCGTCTGGAAGTTCGAGGAAAATTTTGCCCCGAAAACATACATTAAGCTTACCTAAACTGGTCCTTGCCCCGATGGCGGGGATAAGCGACCTGCCGTACCGCATGCTCAACCGCAAGTTCGGCGCAGAGTTCGCGTTCACCGAGATGGTCAACGCGCGCTCGCTCAGCTACAATAACGTGAAAGCGCTGGAGCTCCTCGGCTCGGCGAAGGGCGACAGGCCGCTCGGCGTCCAGCTCGTCGGCAACGAGCCCGAATATATCAACCGCGCCATAGAAAAACTGCATAAATTCAGGTTCGACTTGCTCGACTTCAACGCCGCGTGCCCCGAGCGGAAGGTCGTCGCGAAAGGGGAGGGCGCGGCCCTGCTAAAAGACCTTAAGAAACTGAAACGCATCCTGAAGATATTCGTGAGGGAATCGAAGTGGCCCGTCACGGTGAAGCTGCGCGGCGGATGGGACAAGAACACGGTCAACGCGCGCGACGCCGCGCGCTGCGCTGAAGACGCCGGCGTTGCGGCGATATTCATCCACGGCAGGACCCGCAACCAGCTTTACAGCGGCACCGTCGATTACGGGATAATAAAGGAAGTGAAAGGCGCCGTAAAGGTCCCCGTCATCGGGAGCGGCGATGTCCTGTCGGGCCCGCAGGCGAAGAAGATGTTCGATGAGACCGGCTGCGACGGCATACTGATCGCGCGCGGCGCGCTCGGCAATCCGTGGATATTCGCGGAGATAGAGCAATACCTGGCCCGCGGGACCTGCCCGCCGAGGCCGTCGAAGAAGGAAGTGACAAAGACGATGGCCGCCCACCTGAACGCATCGATAAGATGCTTCGGCGCGAAGAGGGCCGTTCCTTCGTTCAGGAAATTTTTTGCATGGTATACGAGGGGCCTCGATAACGTCCGGCAGCTGCGCGTGAAGGCATGCTTCGCTTCGACCAAAAAAGAGATGCTCGCGGTCATAAAAGAGATTGAATTAAATTATAGTTGACATTATGCTATATTTATGTTAACTATATACCATATAATTAACATATGTTAATCATATTATATTACATTAACGAGGTAACTTATGGTGAATAAAGGGTTTTTAACCACATCTGAAGCTGCAAAATTATTAGGTATTTCAAGAATATCTGTGTTCATGAGAATTAAGAAGGGATATATTAAAGCAATAAAAATAGGTAGAAATTACGCTATTCCCAGAGAATCAATTTTGTCCGTTATAGAAAAAAAACTTAGCGAAGAGACTAAGAAACAAATAGAGGATGCCGTAAGAAAAACTGTTAGAGAATACGGAAGAACCTTGAAGCTTCTTGGTGGGGAATAGGGATATGATGGCGGGTATTACAATATCTGAAGTTGAATATGTCGCATTCAGGCTGGCAAAGGAAACAATGGATTTTAATGAGCCTATTCCCGCTTTTTCCTCTAGATATCCCAATATTTTGGAAAGTTGTCTTTCAGTACCTTTTCAGAGATTTTCAGGGTCATACTTATATAAAGGTCTTATACGAAAGGCAGCGATGCTATTCTATCTGATGATAAAAAATCATCCCTTTCAAAACGGCAACAAGAGAATAGCAATGACCACTTTATTTGTTTTTTTATATATGAATAAGAAATGGATAGAAATTAATGACCAAGAGCTGTATAATTTTGCGGTATGGGTTGCCTCAAGCCCTGCGCGTCTGAAGGAAGAGACAATTGCTGCAATCGAAAAGACGCTCGATGATTACATGGTCAACCTAAATTGATGTTGGATTAATTATTATTGCCTGATATAATAAAAATATGAAAAAAAGAAGGATAGCGATACTTACCGGAGGCGGCGACTGCCCCGGCCTTAACGCGGTAATCCGCGCCGTCGCGAAGAAGGCGATGGGAGAAGGCGGGGAGGTCGTAGGTATTGAGGACGGTTACGAGGGCCTTGTAAAGAACAGGATAAAGAAGCTCCAGAACTCCGACGTGTCGGGCATACTTACCGTCGGCGGGACGATACTCGGGACGTCCAATATAGCCAACCCCTACCGTTACGCCGTGGAAGGAAAGAATTGCAGGCTTACATTCAAGGATTACCACAAGAGGGCCGTCAATAATTTCAGGAAGCTGAAGGCCGACGCGCTTGTCGCGATAGGCGGCGACGGGACCCTCTCGACCGCGTACCGGCTCAACGAGGACGGCATCCCCGTGGTCGGCGTGCCAAAGACGATAGATAACGATATAGTAGGCACCGACATAACATTCGGTTTCGATACCGCGGTCACGATCGCCACGGAGGGAATAGACCGCGTCCATACGACAGCCCAGTCACACCATCGCGTCATGATAGTCGAGGTCATGGGTCGCACCGCCGGATGGATAGCGCTGCACGCCGGTGTCGCCGGCGGAGGCGATATAATACTGATCCCAGAGATACCTTACGATATCAATGTCATAGTCAGGAAGATAAAGGAAAGGCACGTCAAGGGCAAGAGGTTCAGCATCGTGGTCGTAGCCGAAGGCGCGAAGCCGAAGGGCGAGGACGTTGTCGTGCAGAAGGTCGTCAAGGAGAGCACCGAGGCCGTGCGCCTCGGAGGCATAGGTTTCGTGCTCGGCGCCCAGATCGAGAAGAGGACCTGCATCGAGACGCGTACGGTGGTCATGGGCCACCTGCAAAGAGGCGGTTCCCCGACGCCGTTCGACCGCGTGCTCGCTACCCAGCTCGGCTCCAAAGCGGTGGACCTTATAGATGAAGGCGCGTTCGGGAGCATGGTAGGCATAAGGCACGGTGATTTCACGAAGGTATCACTGCGCGATGTCGCTAACGGAAAGCGCCTTGTTCCGCAGGGCCATTACCTTGTGAAAGCCGCCCGCGCTTTGGGCACATGTTTCGGTGACTGAAATAACAGGAGGAAGAGATGTCGCTTAAGGTCAATTCGGAGAAGAAACCCGGTGACGTGTTCGTATTCTCGCTTAACGGCTCGATCGATTCGGACACGTATAAGGAACTCGACGACAGGATCTCGCCGGCGCTCAACGGCGGGGCCAAGGTCATCATATTCGACATGGACGGCGTCGAGTACGTCAGCAGCATGGGGCTTAATACGATATTCAAGATACAAAGGACGCTCGATAAGTCGAACGGGACGTTCATGATGACTAATGTCCAGCCGCAGGTCAAGAAGGTCTTCGAGATAGTAAAGGCGCTGCCGAGCATGAAGGTCTTCGAGAGCATCGAGGAGGCGGACGCCTACCTTTACAAGATACAATCCGAAGAGAAGAACAAACAGAACCCTTCGGGATTTTAAGGAGGCATGCGATGAAGAAAGCCATACTGATAGCCCTGCTGCGCACGAGGAGTAAGTCGGCGGTGCGGTTCCAGAAGGTCCTGACGAAGCACGGATGCATGGTCAAGACGCGCCTCGGCATACACGACGGCGTCGCCGGGAGCTGCTCCGACACGGGCCTCATAATACTCGAGCTCGTCGGCAGCGGGAAAGACGCGGCCGGGCTCGCGAGGAAGCTCAACGCGATCGCGGGCGTCTCGGCGAAACTCGTTGGCATATCCCTGAAAAAATAAACTTATGCCGCGTTGCCGTGCAAGGGATATCCTCGGAAAGCTCAAATCGCTCTCAAACCCGAAGAACGTCGAAGGCATGGCGCGCTTCGGGATCAACCCCCGCAATACCCTCGGCGTTCCGATACCCGTATTAAGGAAGATAGCCAAAGAGACAGGCAAGGACCACGCCGTCGCCCAGATATTATGGTCGTCCGGCATACATGAAGCCCGGATACTCGCGGGCATGGTGGATGACCCCGCCCTCGTCACTCCGCGCCAGATGGATCTCTGGGCGGGGGGATTTGATTCGTGGGACACCTGCGACCAGGTCTGCTCGAACCTGTTCTCGTATACGGATGCGGCGCACAAGAAGACATTTGAATGGAGCGGCAGGAAAAAAGAATTCGTCAAACGCGCGGGATTCGCGCTGATGGCCGCCCTCGCCGTGCATGATAAGGAGTCGAAGGACGCCGTATTCCTGAAGTACCTGCCGGTCATAAAAAGGGAATGCAGGGACGGGCGCAATTACGTGAGAAAGGCGGTCAACTGGGCGCTGCGGCAGATAGGAAAGCGCAACGCGCGGCTGAAGAAGGCCGCGCTGAAGGCGGCGAAAGAGATATATAATATCGATTCGAAGGCCGCGCGCTGGATCGCGTCGGACGCGATAAGGGAGCTGGAGAAGAGATGAACAGGTCGTTCATGCTGCTCGCGATATCGGAGGCGGAAAAGAACCTGAAGAAGCCGGACGGCGGGCCGTTCGGCGCGTGCATAATAAAAGGCGGGAAGGTCCTCGCGGCCGCGCGCAATACGGTGCTCCGCGACGACGCGTCCTGCCACGCCGAGGTGAACGCGATACGCATCGCGTCGCGCAAGCTCGGGACGTTCGACCTCTCCGGCTGCGAAATATACTCTACGACGGAACCGTGCCCGATGTGCTTTTCGGCGATACACTGGGCGCGCGTCGGGAAGGTCATCTTCGGGACTGATACGAAGGACGCGAAGAAGATAGGTTTTAACGAACTTATGATAACCGACAGCCGGCTGAAAGCCCTCGGCAAGAGCAAGGTAAAGATAGTCCGGGGTTTTATGCGCGGCGAGTGTCTCGAACTCTTCAGGAGGTTCAATGAACTGCCGAATAAGAAGCTCTACTGACCGCCGTCGTGGCAGGTCGTGGCTCAGGATATATATCTGGGCCGTCGTCATCTCGTCGGTGGCGTATTTCGGGTTCAATCTCGCCCGCGATATCTTCGGCGGCGAGGAAGCTAAGGTCCGCAAGTTCATCATGCAGGGCAAGTCCCGCCTCGAGAAGAGGGATATCATCGGCCTCTCGGAGATGGTCTCGGCGGACTATAAGGACAAGTACGGCAACGACAGGGTGACCGTCGTTTACGGCGCGAAAACGTTCCTCGCGTATTACAAGGACGTTTTCATAAATATAGAGAAGACGGATATCGTCCTTAACGAGGCAAAGGATACCGCGGAAGCGGAGGTCGTCGCGCTTATGATAGGCAAGACCAAGGACGGCAGGTCCGATTCTATCATGGAAGGGCTTGAAGGCGAGAAGGACAAGTTCCGGCTGAAGCTCAGGAAAGAAAAGAACGGCTGGAAGCTCCTTGAGATCGAGTTCCTCCAACCGCTGAATATTATGGGCGAGAGGGTAGGTTAGGCTCCAGGTTCGCCTTCTTTTTCAGGTCGTCATACCAGCTTAGGGACGCAAAGAACTGCTTCTGCGCTATGAGCAATTCCTTGAACTTCTCCTTATCCGCCTCGTATTTCTTCTCGTCTATCGGCGTTATCGAATCCAGCCTTATTACCGTATAGCCGTTATTGACCTTCACGACCTCCCCGACGACCTCGCCCGGCTTTACCGAGAGCGCGGCGTCGGCGAAATCCGGCGATATGCCGATGCCTTCAATATACTGGCCCGGCACGAAAGGATTCGTCTTCTTCTCGTGCAGGGAAAGCTTCTTCGCGACGTCCCCGAACTTCGCGATGCCCTTCTGTATCTCCGCGAGCGCTTCCTCGGCCTTGGCTTTCGCGATCGTTCCGGCCTTTTCGGACTTCAGCGCAGCCCGCGCCTTGTCCGCGGACTCCTCATACGTTGCGTCGCGTTCCGGCACTCTCTGCTTGAGCTTCATGAAATATATCCCGCTTTTCGTCTCGATCGGGTTGCCTACGGCTCCTTCCTCGAGCGCGAACGCGGCCCCGGCGAATTTAAGGTCGTAGCCCACCAGGGGTATGGACGCCTTCTCGTCGAAGAGCCCCGTCTCCTTGATGCTTAAAGAGAACTTCTTCGCGGCGGCGGCTAGGTCCTTGTTTGCGGCGAGCTCATACGAGATCTCGAGCGCTTCTTTCCTGGCCTTTTCCTTAGTTTCTTCCTTGTCGTCCGCGAACGGTTTTACGATATATTCGACATTGACCCGTTCGGGTATCCTGAAGGCCTCCTTGTTCTTCTCGAAATAGGCCTTCGTTTCCTCGTCGGGAGCCGACACCTGCGTCAGGTAATCGGAGGTCTTCGCGAGTATGTAGTCGGCCTTTACCTTTTCATTGAGGTATCTGTATTGTTTCAGGGCTTCCTCATCGGTGACCGCAGCCGTCTTTGTATGTTTGTCTATGAGTTTTTCTATCGTAAGGTTCTCCCTGACGATCCTCTCGAACTCGGTAGGCGTAAGCCCGAAATTATAACGAAGTATCTCCTCGTAAAGTTTCTTGCTGAACCAGCCGTCCTTGTCATTGAACGCGTCTATCTTCTTGACGAAAGCGACTATCTCCTTGTCGTCGACCTTCACGCGCTCTTTCTTTGCCTGCGCGAGCAGTATTATCCTGTCCCACGCCTGTTCTTCGAGGGCGGTCTCGACCTGCGGGTCGCGCGGCAGGTCGCCGTACTTCATTATCATCTGCGTCCTCGCGGCGATATATGATTTCTTGAAGTCGCTGAACTGCACTCTCTTCCCGAAGACCTTTCCCGCCGCAGGGCTCGTCTCATGGCTGCTGACGGCATAGAGCCCGATGAAGGCGACTATGAGTATGTAAAGCGGTATCCTTGCGTTCTCCCTGATCTGTTTGAGCATTTTAGGTTCTCCTTTGGGGAAATTTAAGGTATTATAACAGGAAACGGGATGCCGGGCAACTCCCAATTTCAGGTAAACCTTTTCTCGGCGCCGCCGTCTAAACAGGTAAAAGGAGGAAGGGATGAACAGGGGATATATCGCGATAATGGCGGTGGTTCTGATACTCGTGGTAGCGCTCGTTTCCGTAACGGCCGGCATCACGATAGGCAGGTACCAGGCGCGCAGGGAGATGTTCAGGGAAGCGCATAAGCGCTGGGAGATGCGCGGAGAGAAGATGAATGCCGGCGACATGGCATCGGGCATGCGCAGGGCCGAGAGGAGCAAGAGGTTCCGCGAGTTTGCCGAGAAGAACCCGGAAGAGATGCAGAAGATGATGGACTCGAGGAGAGAGAAGGTCCGCGAGCGCCTTATTGCGCTTAAGCGCAATAATCCGGAGAAGTTCAAGCAGGTCCTGCAGAAGATGGAGATGCTCGAGCGGAACCTCGAGTCGCTCAACAGGGAACTGGCGGCTGAACCGGTAAAATAACGGAAAGACCATTGGACGAAGAGGCCGGGCTTATAGAGCGGGCAAAGAGCGGCGAGCGGGCCGCCTTCAATTCGCTTGTGGACATGCACAAGGAGAAGGCGTTCGGGCTCGCGTTCAGCTTTATCGGAAACGTGGAGGACGCCAAGGACGTCCTGCAGGAAGCGTTCGTGAAGGCCTATATCGGAGTGATAAATTTCAGGGGTTCGTCGAGGTTTTACACGTGGTTCTACAGGATACTGGTGAACCAGTGCAAGGATTTCCTCAGGAAGAAGAAGGCCAGGAGCGGCGTCTTCCTCGACCCGCTGCCTCCGTCCGAAGACGGAGAGGATGACGCGCCGGAAGCGGTAGACCCGGCCCCGCTGCCTTCGCAGGCGGCGCTGGACAGGGAGACGAGGCAGATGATAAACGACGCGGTGACCGCCCTGCCGGAGAGGCAAAAGGCCGTATTCATTCTGAAGCATATACAGGGGATGAAATTAAACGAGATCGCCGAGACGGTGGGATACAGCGAATCGACCGCGAAGGTCCACCTTTTCAGGGCGGTAAGGGGGTTAAGATGCAAACTGGCAAAAAGTTTGACGACCTGATATCCAGGGCGCCGATGCCGAAGATGTCGAAGGGTTTTTGGGCCAGGTTCGACGCCGAGCTGGGCGAGAAGCTCGACAGGGCCGAAGTAAAGCGTATCTCGGTCAGGTCGGCCGTGCTCGGTGTGCTGGAGGATCTCGGGGCCGCCTTCTCAAATCCCGAGTTCAAGCGCGCCCTCGCGACCGCTTCGGCGGCGGTAATGGTGGTCGGTTTCAGCGTAATATTCGCCGCCAAAGGGGGCCCGGGGCTCTATCCCGTCTCTTCCCTGACGAGCGACGAGCTTGTTGATGAGATAGTCATGCTCGACGCCTATCCGGCCAGCGAAAATATAATTGACTTTTAGCCCCATTGAATATAGAATAGGGGCCATGTCAAGATTAAAGATAGGACTACCAAAGGGTAGCCTTCAAGAGGCTACCTTTAAGCTGTTTAAGAAGGCCGGATTTTCGATATCCGGCTCCGAAAGGTCGTATTTCCCGTCCGTGGACGACCCCGAACTTGAGCCCGTGCTGCTGAGGGCCCAGGAGATGTCCCGTTATGTCGAGCAGGGCATACTCGACTGCGGCATAACCGGCAACGACTGGGTGCTCGAGAACGGCTCGGACGTGGTCCGCGTCGAAGAGCTTACCTACGCGAAACAGAGCCTGAACCCGGTGCGCTGGGTCCTTGCCGTGCCCGAAAAATCGAATATCCGCAGCATCAGGGACCTCAACGGCAAGCGCATAGCCACCGAGCTCGTGAATTTCACGAAGGATTACCTGAAGAACAAGAAAGTAAAGGCGGATGTGGAGTTCTCGTGGGGCGCTACCGAGGCGAAGGTCTATTCCGGCCTCGTCGACGCGATCGTGGAGCTTACCGAGACCGGCTCGTCGCTGAGGGCGCACAACCTTAAGATCGTAGAGACGTTATGCACTTCGACCACGCAGCTTATCGCGAACAGGAAGTCCTGGAAGGACGCGTGGAAGAAGTCGAAGATAGAGAAGATAGCGATACTGCTAAAGGGCGCCATCGCGGCCGAGGAGAAGGTCGGGCTCAAGATGAACATAAAAGAGGGCGATCTGAAGAAAGTGCTCGGCGTGCTGCCCGCGATGCGCAGGCCGACGATATCACACCTGAGCGTCAAGGGATGGGTCGCCGTCGAGACGATAATCGACGAAAAGCAGGTCCGCGAGCTTATACCGAGACTGAAATCAGCAGGAGCGGAAGGTATCATCGAATACCCGCTCAACAAAGTAATTTACTGAAAAGGAGGGGAGTCAGAAGATGCCGTGCGGCAAGAAACGTAAAAGAAGGAAGATCAGGACGCACAAGAGGAAAAAGAGACTCCGCAGGGACAGGCACAAGAAGAACAAGAACTAACGTCTTCCTGTGGCCCTGACTTTTTCTCACGTGAAAAAGTATTTTGTCTTATCCGCGATAGGGGTGGCCCTTTTTATGCTGATAAAAGGGTCACCCTCGTATTCGAGGTCTTCCGAAGCGAGCCCGGGCACGAGGTCATACGCGCACTTCCTGATGGGCGCGGTGCTCGACGGCGAGAGCAAATTCGAAAAGGCCATCGAAGAGTACAAGCTCGCGTTGAAGTCCGACCCGGGTTCTTCCACGGTAAACACGAGGATAGCCCTCGATTACATAAGGCTCAACAAGCCCGACGAGGCATCGAAGTACCTCGATACCGCCATAGCGAAGGATCCCGACGATACTAAGGCCAGGTTCATCCTCGCGCTGCTCCATACGATAAACAAGGACTACGACGGGGCGGCGAGACAGTACGAGGAGATAGTAAAGAGGGACCCGCACGACATAAAGGCCCTCGCTTCGCTCGCGGACCTCTACGTATTGCAGCAGAAGATAGAGGAAGCGGCGCAGGCCTACGAGAGTATCCTGAAAGAAGGCAAGAGCTCGAGCCTGATCCATTTCACCCTCGGGATATTTTACAGCAAATTAGAGAAATATGACGAGGCGCTTTCACATTTCGGCGAGGCGCTGAAGATCGACCCCGATTATTCCGAGGCGCGGCTGAGCAGGGCGATACTTTACGAGCTCAGGGGCGATTACCCGAAGGCCGAGGAGGACTACAAGAAGATACTCGAGGCCGAGCCGCTGAACACGAAAGTATACAAGCTGCTCGCGCACGCGTATTACAGGGACGGCAAGACCGGCGAGGCGATAAAGACGTACAAGCTCGCAGTCGACCTCGAGCCGGACAAGGCGGACGGTTATCTTGAGCTCGCTTACCTGTATATTAACGAGAAGAAGCCCGACGAAGCGATAAAACTGCTCGATAAGGCCGCGGCCCTGAAAGACGAGCCGATGATAAACATCGTCTATATAGTAAAGGGCATGGCGTACTCTCAGAAGGGGCAAAACGACGAGGCGGTCAAGTCGCATAAGAGGGCGGTAGAGCTCGCGCCCAACGACGCGGAAGGTTATTTTTACCTCGGCGCCGCATACGAAAAGCAGGGCGACAAAGAGAAAGCTAAAGCGCAGCTGAAGAAGGCTATAGAGCTGAACCCGAAACATGCCGACGCGCTGAACTACCTCGGGTATATGTACGCCGAAGAGGGCGCGAACCTCGACGAAGCGGTCGGGATGATAAAACGGGCTATCGATATCAGCCCCAACAACGGCGCGTACGTAGACAGCCTCGGCTGGGCTTATTACCAGAAGGGCATGACCGACGAGGCGATAGCGCAGCTCGAGAAGGCGATAACGCTCTACGGCAAGGACCCGATCCTGTACGACCATCTCGGCGACGCTTATTCAAAGAAGGGACTCAAGGACAAGGCGAAGGAATGCTGGAAAAAGTCCCTGGAACTTAAACCCGACCAGAAACAGGTCAGGGAAAAACTGGAAAAATCCGAAAGAGCCCAAAAATAGATGAACAGGCCAAGCGTAGAACAACTTAAGGGGATAGCGAAGGAGATAAGGAAGGACGTCGTAACGATGCTTTCCGAGGCGGGCTCGGGGCATACTTCCGGCTCGCTTTCATGCGTCGATATAATAGTAACGCTGTATTATTATAAGTTACAGAATGACCCGAAGAATCCCAAGTGGGCCGACAGGGACAGGTTCATACTTTCGAAGGGCCATACGTGCCCGGCGCTCTACGCGGTGCTCGCGCGCAGGGGGTTCTTCCCCTGCGAGGAACTCATGACTTTGCGCAAGCGCGGCTCGATTTTGCAGGGGCACGCGAGCCTTTGCACGCCCGGATGCGAGGCGTCGACCGGTTCGCTGGGGCAGGGGCTTTCGATAGCCAACGGCGTCGCGCTGGCCGGGCGGCTCGACTTCAAGGACTACAGGGTATACTGCCTCATGGGCGACGGCGAGCAGGACGAGGGCCAGGTGTGGGAGGCCGCGATGACCGCCGCGCATTACAAGATAGACAACCTTTGCGCGATAATAGATTACAACAAGCAGCAGATAGACGGCTGGCTCAGCGACGTCAAGAACATCGAGCCGCTCAGGGAGAAATGGTCGGCGTTCGGATGGAACGTCATCGAGGCGGACGGACACGATTTCAAGCAGCTGATGGACGCTCTCGACAAGGCGGAGATGATAAAGGGCAAGCCGACCGTAATCATAGCGCATACGGTCAAGGGCAAGGGCGTCTCGTTCATAGAGAAGAACTCGGTCGGTTTCCACGGCACGGCACCCAAGAAGGCCGACCTGGAAAAGGCCATAAAAGAGATAGAAGAGGGGATATAATTAAATGGCTGACCTGAAACCTACACGCGACGGGTTCGGAGAAGCGCTCGTCGAGCTCGGGAAGGTGAACCAGAACGTCGTTGTGCTCTCGGCGGACCTCACGTCTTCGGTCAGGGCCAACTGGTTCCGGGACAAATATCCCGAAAGGTTCTTCGATTTCGGTGTCGCCGAGCAGGACATGATGTCCGCGGCCGCCGGTTTCGCGTTAGGCGGCAAGATACCTTTCGCGGCGACGTTCGGCATCTTCGCTTCGGGGCGCGCGTGGGACCAGATCCGGCTTTCTATATGCCATATGAACCTTAACGTGAAGGTTGTCGGCAGCCACGGCGGGATCTCCGTCGGGCCGGACGGCGCTTCGCACCAGGCGCTCGAAGAGATAACTTTGATGCGCGTGCTCCCCAACATGACGGTCATAGTGCCGTGCGATTCCGAGGAGGCGCGCCTCGCCACGCTGGCAGCTGCCGCGCACAAGGGGCCGGTCTACCTGCGCCTCGGGCGCGAACCGTTCCCGATCATCACGGATTACAAAGGGGATTATAAGATCGGAAAGGCCGTGACGATGGCCGACGGTTCGGACCTCACGATAGTCGGCACCGGCATAATGGTCCAGGAGGCGATGAAAGCCCTTGAAGTCCTGAAGAAGCAGGGCATATCGGCCCGCGTTATAGACCTTCATACGATAAAGCCCATAGACAGGGACGTGATCATAAAGGCGGCAAAGGAGACGGGCGCCGTAGTCACCGCCGAAGAGCATACGGTCGTGGGCGGAATGGGAAGCGCCGTAGCCGAAGTGCTCGCGGAGAACCAGCCCGTGCCTGTCCGCATGGTCGGCATGAAGGACAGGTTCGGCGAATCCGGAGAGGCGAGGGACCTCATGAAGTATTTCGGCCTCGACTCCGAAGGCATCGTGAAGGCCGCGCTCGAAGTCCTAAAGCTGAAAAAATAATGCCTCCGGTAACCTTAAAGTCACCCGCCAAGATAAATCTTTACCTCAGGGTCCTCGGCAAGAGGCCCGACGGCTACCACGATATCGAGACCGTCTTCGAGCGCATAGACCTCTGCGACGAACTCTCCTTCAGGCCCATCCCGGAAAAGATCGTCGTCAAATGCGACGACCCGCAAGTGCCCTGCGACCAGCGCAACCTTGTCTATAAGGCCGCGCAGATGCTCAAGGACCGTTACGCGATACCCTCCCTCGGAGTGGAGATAATATTAAAGAAGAATATACCGGTCGCTGCGGGACTCGGAGGCGCCAGCTCGAACTGCGCCTATGCGCTGCGCGGCCTGAACGAATTATGGGGGCTTAAACTGGAAAAGTGGGAGATATTCGAGATCGGCAGCGCGATAGGCGCCGATGTCGCCTTCTTCCTCCTGGATACCGGCAGGGCGATAGGCCGGGGCAGGGGCGAGGCCCTGGAGGCGGTGCCCCAGGGCGCCGGCTTCTGGTACCTGCTCGTGAACCCGGGCTTTCCGATGCTCGCAAAAGACGCCTATCAGGGCCTAAATTTGGGCTTGACACCTACCCCCGGCCATAGTAGAATCAATCCCGCGTCTCTTGAGGATATCGACACCGATAAGCTTAAGGGGCTTGTATTTAACAGTTTAGAAGACCCGGTGGTTCGCAAGCATGTTGCCATCTCCGAGATCAAGTCAGAAGTCACCAGATCCGGGCTTAAAGTTGTAATGATGAGCGGAAGCGGGCCAACTGTCTTTGGAGCGGCCTCAAGAAAGGAAGAGGTCCTCGATGCCAGGAGCAGGCTTGCGTTAAGGGAGGGTTGGCGGGCTTTCATCGCGTCGACGCTTTGGTAAGCCGTCCTCTTTCATCCATGGCAAAAAGGAGCGGGTCAGATGGTCATTACCGAGGTTAGGGTCTTTCTTAAGGAAGGGCAGGACAAGAAACTAAAAGCATACGCAACAGTGACGTTTGACAACTGTTTTGTGGTGCGGAATATAAAGGTAATAGAAGGGCAGAAGGGGCTGTTCGTAGCGATGCCTTCGAGGAAGATGAAGGAGTCGTGCCCGAAGTGCAGGTTCAAGAACGTCGTTCGTTCAAAATATTGCAATAACTGCGGCGGCAACCTTGAGACGATCGTCCGTCCGGCGGCAAAATCACCGGAGGAAGAGGCCTCGGCCCGCCAGTCAGAACATAAAGATATAGCCCATCCGATCACTCTTGAGTTCAGGGAGCTGATCCAGAAGAAAGTCCTGGACGCTTTCGGCGGTGAGAAGAAGAAGGGCCCAGCCCCCGTCAGAGGGGGAGATTACGCAGAAGAAGAGGACTAATCCCACAGGGATAGACCTTCTCACTCCTCAAGAGAAGGGTCTACCCCACACGGGTGGCCTGCCCGATCCACTTAGGGCAGGGCCTAACCCATAGTTTGAATTCTTCTGCCCGGTAGTGTAAAGGTAGCACACGAGAATTTGGATCTCGGCGTTGAGGTTCGAATCCTCACCGGGCAACCAGTGCGGGACATATAATATGGCAGAAAGATGCTCGTTTTGCGGGAAATCCCGCGAAAAAGTAAAGAAACTTTTCTCCGGGCAGGGCGCGTACATCTGTGAGAGCTGCGTCAAGCTTTGCAGCCAGATACTGTCCAGCGACGAGGAAGAGGAGCTGAAGACCAAGCGTGAGGCGAAGGTCAAGGAGCTCCTGAAGCCCGTGGAGATAAAGCGCCAGCTCGACCAGTACATTATCGGCCAGGAGCGCGCAAAGCGCCAGCTTTCGGTCGCCGTCTACAACCATTACAAGAGGATAATAACGCAGGCCCAGAACCGCGACTTCGAGTTCGAGAAATCGAACGTGCTGCTTATCGGCCCGACCGGTTCGGGAAAGACGCTGCTGGCAAGGACGCTTGCGAAGGTACTCGATGTGCCGTTCGCGCTCTGCGACGCGACGCCCCTGACGGAAGCGGGATACGTCGGAGAGGACGTCGAGAACGTGCTGCTGCGGCTCCTGCAATCGTGCAATTACGACGTGAAACGCGCGCAGTACGGCATTATATATATCGACGAGATAGACAAGATAGGCAAGACGCAGGAGAATGTCTCGGTAACGAGGGACGTCTCGGGCGAAGGGGTCCAGCAGGCGCTGCTCAAGATACTTGAAGGCACGACCGCGAATGTCCCGCCTCAGGGCGGGAGGAAACACCCCCAGCAGGAATATGTCCAGATAGACACGACGAATATACTCTTCATATGTGGCGGGACGTTCTCGACGCTCGACAAGATAATCGAACGCAGGGCCGGCAAGAAGACGATAGGATTTAATAACCAGGAAGACAGGACGAAGAAGCTCGGCGAGGTGCTCTCGCAGGTCGAGCCGGAAGACCTGCTGAAGTTCGGCATGATACCCGAGTTCGTCGGGCGTTTCCCGGTCGTCGCGACGCTGAACCCGCTCAACGAGAAGGACCTTATCGAGGTCCTCGTAAAGCCGCGGAACTCGCTGATCAAGCAATACACGAAATTTTTCGAGATGGAGAACGTGAAGCTTTCGTTCCCGGATGATGCGCTTGACGCCATCGCGAAGAAAGCGATGCACAAGGGCACGGGAGCCAGGGCGCTGCGCTCCATCCTCGAGGAGATAATGTTCGAAGTGATGTATGATATCCCTTCTCAGAACGAGATTGCGGAGTGCGTCATCACGCCTGAATGCATAACGCGCGGGGTCAAGCCCATACTGATCACCCGCGACGAAGAAAAAGACAAGCGTAAGATAGCGTAGAAGGCGGTTTAATTGAGCGGTTTCGGCTGCATAATCCTTGCCGCCGGCAAGGGCACTCGTTTTTTTTCGGATACCCCGAAAGTCCTGCATGACCTGCACGGTAAACCCGTCCTGCAGCATGTCCTGGAGACGGCCGAGTCGGCGGGATTCCGCCGCCCGATCGTTGTCGTGGGGCGCGGGGCAGATGAGCTTTCGCGTTTTTTGAAAAACCGGCGAGCCGTGCCCGTAGTCCAGAAGAGGCAGCTCGGCACCGCCGATGCCGTGAAGTCCGCCGAAAGGCAGCTTTCGAAGTATGATGATATAGCGGTCCTCTACGGGGATGTCCCGCTCGTGCGCGAAGAGACGCTGAGATCTCTGGTCGCTTCGCATAAGGCGTCGGGCGCGTCATGCACGGTGCTTACGGTCGATATGGCCGACCCTTCGGGATACGGCAGGATAGTGCGAGGTATCTCGGGCGGCGTCGAGGCCATCGTCGAAGAGAAAGAGGCGTCCGCGGAAGAGAGGAAGATCCGCGAGATAAACGTCGGGCTATGCTGTTTTGACCGCCGCGATCTTTTTGGCGCAATCAGGAAAATAAGGCGGTCCAGAGTAAAAAAGGAATATTACCTGACGGACGCCGTGGCAATACTGATATCCTCGGGGAAGCGGGTCAGGGCTTTCAAAACCGGGGACCCCGACGAGTCGATCGGGATGAATTCGAGGTCTGATTTGGCGAACGCATATTCGATAATGAGCAGGAGGAAGTCAGCGGAGATGAACAAGGGCTCCGTGACCGTGCTCGACCCGGCATCCACTTTCATAGCGCCGGACGTAAAGATCGGCAGGGACACGGTGATATATCCTTTCACGGTCATCGAGAAGGGTGTCGTGATAGGCAGGCGCTGTTCGATAGGCCCGTTCTGCAGGCTCAGGCCAGGCACCGTCATCGAGGACGGTGCGGAGGTAGGCAATTTCGTCGAGATCGTTCGCTCGACCCTGGGGCCTCGCTCCAAGGCCAAGCACCTGACTTACCTCGGCGATTCCGTCATCGGTAAGGGCGCCAACATAGGTTGCGGGACCATCACGGCGAATTACGACGGCAGGAAGAAGAGCAAGACGTCCGTGGGGGATAAAGCGTTTATCGGGAGCGGCACGGTACTCGTCGCGCCCGTGAAGATAGGCAGCGGCGCGATAACGGGCGCCGGAAGCGTCGTGTTAAAGAATAAAAATGTGCCGGCACGCAAGGTCGCGGTAGGGGTACCGGCGAGGATACTGGACAGGTCTAAAAACAAAAAGGGCAAAAGATGAAGATAAACGGTAACCTGCTTATTTTTTCCGGGAATGCGAACCCCGCGCTCGCCAAGAGGATATGCGCCCACCTGAAGGTCCGCCTCGGCAACGCTTCCATCGACAAGTTCAACGATGGCGAGATAAGGGTGCGCGTCGACGAGGATGTCAGGGGAAAGGACGTGTTCATCATACAGCCGACATGCTTACCCGGCAACGACAACCTCATGGAGCTCCTTATACTCATTGACGCGGTCAAGCGTTCTTCCGCGCGCCGCATCACGGCCGTCATGCCGTATTACGGCTACAGCAGGCAGGACAGGAAAGACCGCCCGCGCGTCCCGATAACCGCGAAACTCGTAGCGAACCTCATAACGGTCGCCGGCGCTAACAGGGTTCTCACGATGGACCTGCATGCCGGGCAGATACAGGGATTTTTCGATATACCGCTCGATAACCTTTTCGCGGTAAACACGTTCATGCGGTATTTCGAGAAGAAGCATCTTCCCGACCTCGTCGTCGTCTCGCCGGATGTCGGAAGCATAAAGATGGCGCGCGCGTACGCGAAGAAATTCAAGTCGGGGCTGGCCGTCGTAGACAAGAGGCGCATAAACGACAAGCAGGCCGAGGTGATGAACATAATGGGCGAGGTCAAGGGCAAGAACGTCTGCCTCGTAGACGACCTCGTGGCGACAGCCGGTACGCTCGTCGAAGCCGTAGTGGCGCTGAAGAAAGCGGGAGCGAAGAAGGTCTTTGCCGCGGCCACGCATGCGGTCCTGTCGGGCCCGGCCATAGAGAGGATACAGGATTCCGAGCTCGAGGAGCTCATAGTGACGGACACTATCCCGATTCCGAGGGAGAAGATGATACCGCAGATAAAGATATTGTCGGTAGGCCCCCTGCTGGGGCAGGCGATAGCGAGGATACACAAAGAGCAATCGATCAGCATACTGTTCGATAAGGTCTACCAATAAAAGGGAAGAAAGGAAAAAACGGAGATGGAACAGGTAAAACTGGAAGTCAAAGCAAGGAAAGAGACGGGCAAAGAGGCCGCTAAGCGCGAGCGCGAAAAGGGCATCATACCCGCCGTCGTTTACAGGAAGGGCGAGAACGCGATGCCGCTCTACCTGGAAAGGAAGGCGATGGAGATCGCGCTGCATACGTCGGCCGGAGAGAACGCGCTCATCAATCTCAAGATAGAGGGCGACGATAAGGCGAAGGCGAAGACCTGTATAATAAAAGAGATACAGCACGACCCTCTCAGCGGCAATATCCTGCATGTGGATTTCAACGAGATATCGCTTACCGAGGAGATAAAGATCGACGTACCGCTTACGGCCAAGGGCGAAGCCATCGGCGTCAAGCAGGACGGCGGCGTGCTCGAGCATCTGCTCTGGGAGATACAGGTCGAGTGCTTGCCTACTGATATCCCGCAGAAACTCGAGGTCGATGTCAGCAACCTCAAGATCGGCGATGCCTTGTTCATCAAGGACATAGCCGCGCCTAAGGGAGTCAAGATACTCAACGACCCGGATGTCAGGATATTCGCGGTCGAGAAGCCGATAGAGATCAAGCCCGAGGAGGCGGCTGCCGCGGAGGAGACGGCTCCGGCGGAACCCGAAGTGACGAAGCAGAAGAAGCCCGAGGAGATAGCCGCGGAGGATGAGGCCAAGGCCTCAGCCAAGGCCAAGGAGAAGAAGGAATAACGGCGCCCGATGAAACTGATCGTCGGCCTGGGAAACCCGGGAACGAAGTACGAAAGGACTCGGCACAACGTCGGATTCATGGTGGCTTCGGCGCTGGCCGATAAGCACGGCATAAGGTTAAGCTCTAAAGCGTACGATTCGCTCGTTGGAAAAGGGAAGTTATGCGGAGAGGAAGTCGCGATCGCGTTGCCCCAGACATATATGAACAGGTCGGGTCAGGCGGTGACATCGCTCTCCTCGCGCAGGAAGACGGGGCCCGCGGATATACTCGTCATCTGCGACGACGTTAACCTGGAACTTGGGATAATAAGGATCAGGGACGGCGGCTCTGCGGGCGGGCACAACGGCTTAGCCTCTATAATAGAGCACCTCGGCAGCTGCGATTTCGCGCGCCTGAGGATAGGCATAAGCCGCAGGGGAGGCCCCGCGTTAAGCGGTTACGTCCTCTCGCCCTTTACAAAAAGTGAGATTGAAACGCTCGGATGCACCATAGAAAAAGCAGTAGAATGCTGCGAGACATGGGCCAGGGACGGCGCCGAACGCGCCGCGAACTTGTTCAACGCTAAGAATAGAAAGGAATGAAGATGAAGAAATACGAAGGGCTGTTCATACTGAAACCGAACCTGACCGACGATGAGTACGGGAAACTTACGGCCTCTATACTTGATGTCATAACCAAGAACGGCGGCAAGGTGGACGCTAAGGAGGACCTCGGAACGCGCGACCTCGCGTACATGATAAAGAAGGACAAGAAAGGCCGCTACCTTCTCGTGTATTTCACCGCCGAGACGTCTTCTATCACGGCGATGGAAAGGTTGTACAAGATAAACGAGTTGATACTCAGGGCTGTGATCTTCATCCACGAAGCCGCATAGGAGGGCAGGCGATGGCTAGCCTAAACAAGGTATTTCTGATAGGGAACCTCACGCGTGACCCGGAGCTCAGGTATATACCGAGCGGCAGCGCGGTGACGACGTTCACGATAGCGGTGAACAGGGTATATACGCAGCAGGGAGAGAAGAAGGAAGAAGTATCGTATATAAAGGTGGTCGTCTGGGCTAAGATGGCCGAATCGTGCGGGGAATACCTTTCGAAGGGAAGCCCCGTTTTTGTGGAGGGAAGGATACAGAGCAGGAGCTGGGAGACCCCGCAGGGCGAAAAACGTTCCGCTACGGAGGTCATCGCCGAACGGGTCCAGTTCCTAGGCAGGGGCAAAGGCAGCAAGCAGGAACAGGGCGCCGCCCCCGATGCCGAATCCCCGGACGCCCAGCCCGGCGGTTCACAGGGAGAGGATGTCCCGTTCTAACAGTCGCAATATAAAGACCAAAGAGGAGAAGACAGAAACGAAATGGAAAGAAGAGAGAGAAGGGTATTCAGAAAAAAGGTCTGCAAGTTCTGCAGCGAGAAGATCAACTCGATAGATTACAAGGACATTATGAAGCTGTCCAAGTTCATTACCGAGCGCGGCAAGATCATACCGTCGAGGATCTCGGGGAACTGCGCGAAGCACCAGCGCATGATGGCCAGGGCGATCAAAAAGGCGCGCCTTGCGGCTTTCATTCCCTACACATCTGTCTAACGGTCTACGTCAAATCGAGGGGGTCATGCGATGTCTATAAAAGTCATACTATTGAAGGATGTCGATGGTCTCGGCAAGTCGGGAGATCTGGTCTCAGCAAGCGATGGGCACGCGAGGAATTTCCTTTTACCGCGCAAGCTGGCCCTCCCGGCGACCGAGCAGAACATAAAGATAGCTGAAGCGAACAGGAAGCAGAGGGCGGAAGCCCTTGAGAAGGAGAGGCAGGAAGCGTTGAAGCTCGCGGATGCGATATCGAAAGCGTCGGTCACGATCGCGATGGAAGCGGGCAAGGACGACAAGCTCTTCGGGTCCGTAACGGGCGCCGATATACAGAAAGCGCTCGAGTCAGAGGGCATCACCGTAGACAAGAAGAAGATAGACCTGAAGGAACATATAACGCAGACAGGCATATTCCAGGTGCCCGTAAAACTGCACCCGGAGATAAACGCGTCGCTGAAGCTTTGGGTGGTCAAAAAGTAAATGGCCAACAAGGAAGGCAAGGACATATCGCTGGAGAAGCTGCCGCCTCAGAACCTCGAGGCCGAGATGGCCGTCCTCTGCTCTATGCTCATAGAGGAAGAGGCGATCTCCCACGCTTTCGAGATACTGTCCGAGGATGCCTTCTATAAGCAGGCCCACCGGCTCATATTCAGGGCGATAGTCAGCCTTTACAGCAACAGCAAGGCGGTCGACCTTGTCACTCTCGTTGAAGAGCTCAAGAAGAAGGGCGAGCTCGAGGACATCGGCGGCATCAATTACCTGACGACGTTGAGCACCTACGTGCCGACCGCCGCGAACGTGCGCCATTATGCGAAGATCGTCAAGGACAAGAGCATGCTGCGCAGCCTCATCTCAAGCGCGACGACGATCCTCTCGGAGGCGTACGACGGGCAGGACGAAGCAAGGGAACTGCTCGACAAGGCCGAGCGCATGATATTCGAGATATCGTCAAAGAAGATAGAAGGCGGTTTCGTCTCGCTGAAAGAGATAATAAAGGATTCGATAGAGACGATAGATTCGCTCTACCAGCGCAAGACAAATATAACCGGCCTCGCTACGGGATTCGACGATTTCGACAAGATGACTTCCGGACTGCATGAAGGCGAGCTTGTGGTAGTCGCGGGAAGGCCTTCGATGGGCAAGAGCGCCCTGGCCTGCTGCATAGCCGAACATGTCGGCATTGCCTTGAAACAGCCGGTGGCAATATTCAGCTTGGAGATGTCGAAAGAATCGCTCGCGCAGAGGATGCTCTGTTCGCACGCGAGAGTCGACGCGAGCAGGGTAAGGACAGGTTTCCTTTCGCAGTCCGACTGGCCGCATCTCGTCAATGCCGCCGGCAAATTCTCGGAAGCGCCTATATTCATAGACGACTCCTCGGCATTGTCCGCCCTGGAATTGCGCGGCAAGGCCAGGAGGCTGAAATCGCAGCACGACCTTAAGCTTATCATAGTGGATTACCTCCAGCTGATGGAGAGCCCCTCGATGCGTTCGGAGGGCAGGCAGCAGGAGATAGCGGATATATCGCGTTCGCTGAAAGCGCTGGCAAAGGAGCTCAATGTCCCGCTGATCGCCGTCAGCCAGCTTTCGCGCAAGCCGGAAGGCAGGGACGACAAGAGGCCGCAGCTGGCCGACCTGCGCGAGTCGGGCGCTATCGAGCAGGACGCCGACCTCGTGCTGCTGCTGTTCAGGGAGGAGTTCTATGCGCCCACTGACGAGAACAGGGGCATAGCCGAACTGATGATAGCGAAACAGCGTAACGGGCCTACGGGGCCCATAAAGCTCGCGTTTATCAAGGAACTGACAAGGTTCGAAAACCTTTCGATCAGGCAGGAAGCATAGCCCGATTATTTGCTTTACTTTGCCTTACACGTATGTTAAATTAGACGATTAAATGAGGATTTTTATGAGGATCTTTCCTGGATTCTTCTTTATTCTTGCCCTGTTTGCCGGGCTTCTTAATCCCGTGTTTTCCGAAGAAACGGCTTTGCCCGACACCGTGGCGCTACCCGATGCCGCGGTTTCCGACACTGCGGATTTCCCGGCTCCGGCCCCGGCTCCGGCCCCGGCTCCAGCCGTGGAAAAGACGGTTAAGAGTGTTTTTATAGTAGGCAACAAGACGGTATCTTCCTCCCTGGTCCTGTCGAAGGTGAAGACGAAGCCGCAGGAGGCCTACAGGAAGAGCACCGTTGACGAGGATATCAAGCGCATATACGGGTTAGGGTTCTTCTCGGACGTGAAGGCCGAGGTCAAGGAGTTCGCGGACGGCCTCGAAGTGGTGTTCATAGTCACGGAGAAACCGCCCATAGGGCAGATAATCTTCGCCGGCAACAAGGTCATCCGCGACGAGAGGCTCAAAAAAGAGCTTAAGGTCAAGCAGGATGAGATCCTCGACGAACGCCAGCTGAAGGAAGGGATAAAGGCGATAAGGGAGCTCTATTACAAGAAGGGCTTCACGCATTCCAAGATAGATTACGCGATACGCCTTGACCCGACGACCAATAAGGCCGTCGTAACTATAATGGTCGAAGAGGGCAAGAGGGTCAAGATACGCAAGATCACTTTCGAAGGGAACAAGGCGTTCAAGTCGAGCGTCCTGCTGAAACTCATGTCGACGAAGACCGCATGGTGGTTCATCAGGTCGGGCATATTCAACGAGGATGCCTTCGATACCGACATGGACAAGCTAAAGGCGTTCTATGAATCGAACGGCTACCTCGACGCGAGGATGGAGCCCGAATTCAAGTACGATGATGACGGGAAGTTCCTCTTCGTCCATATAAAGGTCGACGAGGGAAGGAAGTACCTCGTCAACTCCATAGGGATATCGGGCAACGCGATCATCAGCGAGAAGGACCTGCGGAAGGCGCTGAAGATGACCGTCGGCAAGGCGTTCAGCCAGGACGCCCTGCGCGCTGACGCGGATATACTGCAGGGCATGTATTTCGACAAGGGCTACATATACGCGGTGGTCAGGACCGAGACATCGATCAGCGCCGAGACCATGGATATAGACGTAAAATACACGATAACCGAAAACGACCTGACGTTCGTCAACAGGGTGGAGATCCGCGGCAATATCCGCACCAAGGACAAGGTCATCAGGAGGGAGATAAGGCTCAAGCCGGGCGAACCATTCAACGGCGCGAAGCTCCAGCGCTCGAAGGAGCGCCTGTATAACCTCGGGTATTTTGAGGACATAACCTTCGATACCGGGAAAACAGAAGAACCGAACAAGGCGGACCTGCTCGTCGACGTAAAGGAGACGAAGACCGGAGAGTTCTCGTTCGGCGGCGGCTTCTCCACGGTCGACAAGCTCGTAGGTTTCGTGCAAGTGACACAGCGGAATTTCGATATCATGAACTGGCCGACCTTCACCGGCGGCGGGCAGCAGCTTGTCGTCAGGGCCGAGCTCGGTACGACAAGGCGCGATTACCAGCTCGGCTGGACCGATCCGTGGATATTCGATTATCCGTACCTGTTCGGTTTCGACATATACCAGAACACGAGGTTGTCGTCCAGCAGCACAGGTTACGGTTATGACGAGAGGAGAAGGGGTTTCGACTTCCGCCTCGGAAAGGAGTTCGACGATTTCGACAGGGCCGACCTTACTTACAGGCTGGAAGAGGTCAGGATATCCAATGTCGACGACGGCGCCACGAACGACTTGAGAAAAGAGGCGGGCATAAACAATATATCGAGCCTCCAGCTCGGTTTTACCAGGGATACGAGGGATTCGTCATACAGCCCGACGAAAGGGTATATAGTGTACGCGTCTGTAGAGGGCGCGGGCGGGCCGTTCCAGGGTGACAAGGACTACGTGAAATGGTATGGGTCGGCGATGGCGTATTTCTCCCCGATACAGAAGCAGGTCCTTGAGCTCAGCACGCGTGTAG
The DNA here is from genome assembly GCA_017992785.1 of Candidatus Omnitrophota bacterium. GTDB lineage: Bacteria > Omnitrophota > Gorgyraeia > Pluralincolimonadales > Pluralincolimonadaceae > UBA6215. The sequence goes on from JAGONY010000002.1 coordinate 28,978, forward strand.
GCGCGGTCGGCGCTTACGGGGATTCCACAAGCGTGCCCATATACGAGAGGTTCTTCGCCGGCGGCGCGGATTCGGTGCGCGGTTATAAGGAAAGGGCTCTCGGCCCCAAGGATCCCGCGACCAACGACCCGTTGGGCGGCGAGGCGATGGTAGTGGCCAGCGCCGAATATACGTTCCCCGTCGTGGAGTTCCTTAAAGGCGCGGTCTTCTTCGATGTCGGCAACGTATGGGAGAAGGAAAAGGATTTCGGTTCGGGCGATTACAAATATTCCACGGGCGCGGGCATAAGGGTAAAGACGCCGGTCGGGCCCGTGAAGCTCGATTACGGTTATCCGCTGAAGATAGACCCGGGCGAGAAGAAAAAAGGAAGGTTCCATTTTAGCCTCAGCAGGGCTTTTTAACTGAAAGGAGAAGCAAGATGAGGGCATTATCGAGGTTGTTGGCGGCAGCGTTCTTTATGACTATGACATTATCGGTTGTTAATTCCTCTTTCGCGGCGGAGCAGAAACTGGGCCATATGGACTTCGCGAAAGTATTCGACGAATATAACAAGACCAAGGATTTCGACAAACAGCTCGAAGCCAAGGGCAACGCGAAACAGGGAGACAGGGACAGGCTTGTCGCGGAGATAAAGAAGCTCAAGGACGAGCTCGATGTGGTTTCCGAGAGGGAGAAGGCGAAGAAGCAGACCGTCGTCGAAGAAAAACTCAAGAAACTCCAGGAGTTCGACAGGGATTCGAGGGAGGCGCTCAGGAAAGAACGCGATGACATGGCCAGGGGCATATTCAAGGAGATCAAGGACGTCGTCGATGGTATCGGCAAGAAAGAGAACTACAAGTACATAATCGACAGCAGGATGGTCCTTTACGGAAGCGCGAGCGACGACCTGACCACACGCGTACTGAAAATACTCAACGACAAATACCAGGTCAAGGGAAAGAGATAAAGAAGTGCCCGGAGAAGGTTCGCCTATCCGCAAGACTCTCAAAGAGATTGCGCAACTGATAGACGGTGAAGTAGTAGGGGACAGCGGCATAGTAATTACCGGAATTAGCGGCATAAGGGAAGCAGAGGAAGGTGACCTTACGTTCCTCGCGAACCCGCGTTACGCCCCGCTGATGGAGACTACGCGCGCGGCCGCGATAATAACATCGCGCGAGACGACGGATGCCCCGAAACCCATCATCAGGACCGCGAACCCTTCGCTGGCATTCGCCAAGATAATCTCGATAATGATGCCGAACGACCAGCAGTTCCCGTCCGGCATCCATCCTGCCGCGGTTATAGGCAAAGATGTGAAGATGGGCCGCGATGTCGCGATACAGGCCCATGCCGTCCTCGATGACGGCGCTTCCGTCGGCGACAGGACTATCATATATTCGGGGGCTTATGTAGGGCATAACGCGAAGATAGGCTGCGACTGCCTCATATACCCGAACGTCGTGCTGAGGGAAAAGGTCGTGCTGGGCGACAGGGTCGTAATACACCCCGGCACCTGCATAGGCAGCGACGGGTTCGGTTTCGCGTCGGTCAACGGCGAGCACCGCAAGATACCGCAGATAGGCACCGTCGTGATAGAGGACGATGTCGAGATAGGCGCGAACGTCACGATAGACAGGGCGCGTTTCGGCAAGACCGTAATAGGACGCGGGACCAAGATAGACAACCTGGTCCAGATAGCGCATAACGTGATAGTCGGGCAGAACACGCTGATTATCGCGCAGGCGGGGATCTCCGGCTCTACGGTCATCGGCAATAATGTCACGATAGCGGGGCAGGCGGGTCTCGTAGGGCATATAACGGTCGGAGATAATTCTGTCCTTGCCGCGCAGGCGGGGGTGACCAAATCGGTCCCGGCGAACGCGTGCGTATCGGGTTATCCGGCAAAACCGCACGACGAGGCGAAGCGCCTTAACGCGTTCGTATCGCGGCTGCCGCAGATAGTTGAAGAGCTGAAAAAACTTCAGGAAAAAATAAACCAGTTGGAGAGCAAGATCGCAGATGGAACAGCAGCTGACGATAAAAAACGCGGTTGAGATAGAGGGTACAGGCCTGCATACGGGCGCGAAGACGAAGGTGCGCCTTTTGCCCGCCGAACAGAACGCAGGCATAAGTTTCGTGCGCACCGACCTGCCCGGTTCGCCTGTCATAAAGGCGAATATCGCCAACGTGATGGAAGCGAGCCGCAAGCTCAGGAGGACGTCTCTCGCCTCCGACGGCGCAGAGGTCCATACAATAGAGCACCTCATGTCCGCGCTGAGCGGCATGATGATAGATAACGTGGAGGTCGAGATAAACGGCCCGGAGGTCCCCGGCATCGACGGCTCGGCGACGCCGTTCGTGGAGCTCATAAAGAAGGCCGGCATACAACCGCAGTCCGAACAGAGGAAGTCGTTCACGGTAAAGGAACCGATCTGGCTCGAGGAGGACGATACGGTCCTCGCGATATTGCCGGATTCCGAGTTCAAGATCTCGTATATGCTGAGCTACGACCACCCGATGCTGAGGTCGCAGTACGTGTCGATAGTCCTCACGCCGGAGACATACGAGAAGCAGATAGCCCCGACGAGGACATTCTGCCTTGAGGCCGAAGCTGAGGCGTTGAGGCACCAGGGACTCGGCAAGGGGGCGAATTTCGATAATACGCTCGTGGTCGGCAAGGAAGGCGTCATAAAGAACAAACTGAGGTTCGATGACGAATTCGCGCGCCACAAGGTTTCCGACCTCATAGGCGACCTGTACCTGCTCGGTATGGCGCTGAAGGGGCATGTTATTGCGGTCAAGTCCGGCCATCCGCTGAATATCCGCCTGCTGCAGAAGATCAGGCAGCAGCAGGAGCGCATGCGCGCAGGCGCGATGGAGAGCAAGGGCCCGGGCATCGTCGGGACCCCGCTCGACATAAACGACATAAAGAAGATACTTCCGCACCGCTACCCGTTCCTGCTCGTCGACAGGGTCATTGAGCTCGAGGACGACAAGAGGGCTGTCGGGATAAAGAACGTCACGATGAACGAATTTTATTTTCCGGGCCATTTCCCGAACATGCCGATAATGCCCGGAGTCCTGATAATGGAGGCGCTCGCGCAGGTGGCCGGCGTCATGATGCTGAACAAGAGGGAGAACCTCGGGAAATACGCCTTCTTCATGTCGATGGACAAGGTAAAATTCCGCAAGGCCGTCGTGCCCGGGGACCAGCTGGTCCTCGAGACAGAGGTGCTTAAGCTCAGGTCGAAGACCGTGCAGGTAAAGGCGGTCGCGAGCGTGGACGGCAAAGTCGCGGCCGAGGGCGAATTCATGTTCGCGCTTGTCGGCGGAGAAGAGGCATCGGAATAGCGCCAAAGGGTACAATGAAGATACATCCTACAGCTATCGTAGACAAAAAGGCAGAGTTGGCCGGCTCGGTTGAAGTCGGCCCTTATGCTTTTATCGGCCCCGACGTGAAGATCGGCGACGGGACCGTAGTGGGCGCACACGCCGTGATAGACGGCTATACGTCCATAGGCAGGAACAACAGGATATTTACCGGCGCCGTGATCGGCTCGATAACCCAGGACCTGAAGTTCAAGGGCGAGCGGAGCTTCGTGAAGATCGGCGACGGCAACATAATACGCGAATACGTCACGGTCAACATGGGCACCGACAGGGACTCATCCACCGTCGTGGGCAATAACGTGCTGCTGATGGCTTATTCGCACGTCGCGCATGACTGTATCGTAAAAGACGGCGCGATACTCGCCAACTGCGTCGCGCTTGCCGGTTATGTCACCATAGAGGAGAAGGCCGTCATAGGCGGCCTCAGCGGCGTGCACCAGTTCGTCCGCATAGGCCGGCTCGCGATAATCGGCGGCTGCTCCAAAGCGACGCAGGACGTAGTGCCGTTCTCGAACTGCGACGGGCATCCGTTGAAGATATACGGGCTGAATACGGTAGGCCTCGACAGGGCCGGCGTCACGAAACAGTCGAAATCCAATCTCAAAAAGGCCTTCAAAATATTGTTCAATTCCGGCCTCGGCACGTCAAGCGCGCTGAAGCAGATAAAGGCCGAGGTCCCGAAATGCCCGGAGATCGATGAACTCGTAAAGTTCATCGAGGCCTCCGAGAGGGGCATTACCAGGTAGGGCATTATGGAAAAGATAGGGCTCATCGCAGGAAAAACCGATTTTCCCGTCATTTTCGCGAAAGCCGCCAAGGCCAAGGGCTTATATGTCGTCGCCGTAGGCATAGAAGGCGAGACGAAACCCGATGTCGGCGCCGTCGCCGACAAGTTCTTCTGGGTGGATCTCGGCGAGCTCTCGAAAGTCCTCGAAATATTCAAGTCCGAAGGCATAAGAAAAGCAGTGATGGCCGGCGGCATAACAAAATCCCGCATATTCAATGAGGCGCTCAAGATCGACGGCCTCATGAAATCGATACTGGTCAAGGCGCTGGACAGGAGAGATGATACATTGCTGTCGATGATAACATCGACTCTAAAATCGGCGGGCGTAGAACTGCTCGATTCGACGCTCTTCCTCGAGGACCTGCTTCCCGCGGCAGGCGTTCTGGCCGGGCAGGGGCCCTCGCAGGCGCAGGAGGAGGATATCAGGTTCGGCACGAAGATAGCGAAAGAGATCGCGGGGCTCGACGTCGGCCTTTCGATATTCGTCAAGGATAAGGCGGTCATCGCGGTAGAGGATATAGAAGGCACCGATGCCATGATACGGCGCGCGGGGCGGCTCGCCGGCCCGGGAGGGACGGTCATAAAGGTCGCCCGGCCGAAACAGAGCATGAAGTTCGAACTTCCCGTCATCGGGCCGCAGACGATCGTCTCCATGGCCGAAGCGAAGGCCTCATGCCTCGCGATAGAAGCGAATAAGACGCTGATAATAGAGAAGGACGAGACGCTCGCGCTTGCCGGCAGGCACGGCATAGCGGTTACGGCGGTAAAATTATGAGGCGATAGTCTCGATCTGAGGTCTATTCGAGAGGGGGCCTATAGGGGCGATCCTGAACGGGGCTTACCGGCTCCCCGCCCTTGACAGATGGCGCGGCCGTACCCGATCCGTCCCCTGAAAACGCAAGGTATCCCATGAAGACAAGGTTAGCGACGGGAACCGGCAGCAGTAAAGAAAGCAATCCCGGCTTGCCTCTCGCCTCGGAGATCCTGTACCAGATATAGATCGATACAAGCATGTTGACGAACGGCACCGGGATTACCAGCAGCCACAGGTAGCTCAATCCCCCTATCCTGCATGAAAGGAACAGGTTTGCCACCGGTATCCAGGCGAGCCATGCCGGTTCCGTCCCCGTTTTCCGGGCTATGAGTTGAAGGCACAAGCATGAGAAGACGTACACTCCGAGAGCCACCGCCAGTATTATGCCTAAATAAAGCACCAGTATCGCGATCACCCCGCCAGCCAGCACCTTTTCCTCATTGGACAGCTTAACCTGGGGCATTTCCTGCTCGGAGGAGGGAGGGGTAATTTCCTCGCTTGTTTCGACGGCCGGAAGTTCTTCCGTTACAACGGGCGCGGGCTCCGCTTCAACGGCAGGTGTTTCGGCAGCGGGCGCTTCAACGGCGGGCTTAAGATCGACCGCCTGCCCGTTTATCTCCTGTATATCCGCGAGGTCATAGGTCATCTCGGTGACACCGAAGATCTCGACGGTCACGGATCCGTCGGCTATCGACTTGATATTACCCTCGACCGTTTTGCCCGACTTGAACGATAAGGTGTCGGCCCGCAGGTTCGCGGACAAAAGCAGCATTACGGCGCATAATAGGACGGTCTTCTTCAAGGATATTTCCCCTTTTTGGATGATTTTATCCCAATAGGGGCGCAAAAGCAATAAAATTTCTTTTCTTGCTTTTTTAGGGATTTTTGCTATAATAAGAGGCTAAATTAGAGAGGTGAAAATGGACCCAATCCGCTTTGCGATGGCCCAGATAAACCCGACAGTGGGCGACCTCCAGGGCAATAAGGAAAAGATCATTAAGTACATAAGTGACGCAAGATCATTGGGTTGCGACATAGTTATCCTCCCTGAACTGGCTTTGACCGGATATCCCCCCGAAGACCTGCTTCTGAAGTCCCAGTTCATTGATGACGCCGCCAAGGCCCTCAACGATATAGTGCATAAGACGGATAACATCATAGCCGTAGTCGGCTGCCTAGACAGGGGCAAGGACGGCATATATAATTCGGCCGCCTTGATCCGCGACAAGGAACTCATACACATATACCATAAGATAATGCTCCCGAATTACGGCGTATTCGAAGAAAAACGCTACTTCAAACCCGGGGACGAGTCGTTTGTCTTCAAATTCGAGGGCCTGAAGATAGGCCTGAACATATGCGAGGATATCTGGGAGGGCAACGGCCCCGCCAGCTTTGAGGCGACGGACATGGGCGCCCAGGTCATGATAAACATCTCGGCCTCGCCGTACCACTCGGGCAAGCTTCAGGCGCGCGAGAATATGCTGATAAAAAGGGCCCAGGATACCGCGTCGATAATCCTGTATGATAACCTCGTGGGCGGCCAGGATGAGCTTGTTTTCGACGGCGGCAGCATGATCATCGGCTGGAAGGGCAGCATTCTCGCCCGCGGCAAACAGTTCGAGGAAGATATTGTGCTTTTCGACCTTAATGTCGAGGAGTACCTGAAATACAGGAAAGCGCCGAAGAGGAAGAGCGCAGGAGGGGATTACAGGAGCAAGGAGGTCTCCCTGAAAAAGTGCGAGGTCAAGATCAGGCCCCCGTTCCCGCCCCGCAGGACCGAGAAGCTCGGAAGCATAGAAGAGATCTACAAGGCGCTTGTTGTCGGCACGAAGGATTACCTCCTGAAGAATGGTTTTAAAAAGGCGGTCGTCGGGGTCAGCGGCGGGATCGATTCCGCGCTCGTCGTGTGCATAGCTGCCGACGCGATCGGCAAGGAGAATGTCACCGCGGTCACGATGCCTTCTATGCATACGAAGGAAGAGACGCGCATCGACGCCGTAGCAGTCGCTAAGCACCTCGGCGTAAAGGTCCTGACGATGCCTATAAGCGTGCTCTACCAGTCATATATGAGGATACTTAAGAAGGAGTTCAAGGACGCGAAGCCGAACATAGCCGAAGAGAACCTGCAGGCAAGGATACGCGGGAATATCCTCATGGCGCTTTCGAATAAATTCGAATGGCTTGTCCTCGCGACCGGAAACAAGAGCGAGATGTCCACCGGGTATTGCACGCTCTACGGCGACATGGCCGGGGGTTTCGCGGTGCTCAAGGACGTCCCGAAGACGGTCGTATACCAGCTTGCCGAATACAGGAACGCGGTGGCAAGGAAAGAGATTATACCGGCTACAACCATAAAGAGGGCGCCGTCGGCTGAATTGAAGCCGAACCAGAAGGACCAGGATTCCCTTCCGCCTTACCATATCCTCGACGCGATATTAAAACTCTACGTCGAGGAGGACAAGTCCGCTGCGGAGATAGTAGCGCAGCGTTTCGACTCTAAGACCGTAAAGAGAGTCATCACAATGGTAGACAGGAACGAATATAAGAGGCGTCAGAGCCCTCCCGGCGTAAAGATAACGCCCAAGGCCTTCGGCAGGGACCGCAAGATACCGATAACGAACAGGTATTAAAAAGGAGATTCGAAGATGGCAACAAGGTCGGTGAAGGACAAAGAATATGTTCTGAAGATGGCCAAAGAGGCCAACGTGAAGTTCGTCAGGCTCTGGTTCACTGACATACTCGGTTTCGTGAAATCGTTCGCTATAACCGTCGAAGAGCTCGAGGGAGCGCTCGATGAGGGCATGGGATTCGACGGTTCCTCGATAGAGGGTTTCGCGCGCATCGACGAATCGGACATGATGGCCAGGCCCGATCCGAACACGTTCTGCCTCATCCCCTGGAGGCAGAAGGATGATTTCGCCGTCGCGAGGATGTTCTGCGATATCGTCAGGCCCGACGGGAGCCCGTTCGAGGGCGACCCGAGGTATATCCTGAAGCAGAACCTCAAGCGCGCCGCGAAGCTCGGTTTCACGTTCTATGTGGGCCCCGAGCTCGAATTCTTCTATTTCAAGAACAACTCCTCGACGGAGTTCCTCGATAACGGCGGGTATTTCGACCTGACTCCGCCCGACCCGGCCGCCGATCTAAGGCGCGACACGGTATTGATGCTCGAGTCGATGGGCATAGGCGTAGAATACAGCCACCACGAGGTCTCTCCGAGCCAGCACGAGATCGACCTCCGCTATACCGATGCGCTTACTATGGCCGACGCCGCGATGACATACCGAGTAACGGTAAAGGAAGTCGCTCAGAGATACGGCGTTTACGCGACATTCATGCCGAAGCCGGTATCCGGGATGAACGGCTCGGGCATGCATGTCCACCAGTCGTTGTTCAAGGGCGACAAGAACGCGTTCTTCGACGCGAAGGATAAGTACCACCTTTCGAAGACGGCGAAGAATTATATCGCGGGCATCCTGAAGCATTCGCGCGAGATAACCTCGGTGACGAGCCAGTGGGTCAATTCGTACAAGAGGCTCGTGCCGGGCTACGAGGCGCCGGTATATATCGCATGGGCAAAGAGGAACCGTTCGACGCTCGTAAGGATACCCGAGTACAAGCCGGGCAGGGAGAAGGCGACGCGCGTGGAGTACCGTTCGCCGGATCCGGCATGCAACCCTTACCTCGCGTTCAGCGTGATGCTGGCCGCGGGCCTCGAGGGCATAGAGAAGAATTACGACCTCGTTCCCCCGACCGAGGAGAACGTCTTCGATCTTTCGCCCGAGGAGAGGGCGAAGCGCGGCATCAGGCCGCTTCCGGGAGACCTCTACGAAGCGATCCTTGAGACCGAGAAGAGCGCGGTCGTCAGGAAGGCGCTTGGCGAGCACGCTTTCCACACTTTCATAGAGAACAAGAAGATCGAATGGGACAAATACAGGGCTCACGTAACGGACTACGAACTCAAGGAATACCTGTCGATACTATGACGCGCAAGGCCTCGGCAAAAACGCCGAAGTCCTTGGCCTACGAGAAGCAGATAGAAGCTCTCTCGAAGATCAGCCAGACGATCGCCTCGAACCTGTACCTCGAGGACATACTGCGGCTCATCGTCATGGTGACCGCGGAGGTCATGGACTCGAAGATCTGCTCGCTCATGCTTCTCGACGAGCAGAAGGGCGAGCTGGTCATACGCGCGACGCAGAGCGTCAGCGAGGCCTATAATAAGAAGCCGAACATAAAGATAGGCGAAGGCATAGCCGGCATAGTGGCAAAAGAGGGCAAGCCGATAGCCGTCGCCGATGTCCGCGAGGATAAGAGGTACGTGAACAGGGACATCGCGAAGAGCGAGAAGCTCTGCTCCCTTCTGTCGGTGCCGATGGCAGTAAGGGGCAAGATCATAGGTGTCCTGAACGTGTATACCTCGGCGCTTCACAAGTTCTCAAAGACGGAGGCCAACGTCCTTACGGCGGTCGCGAACCAGGCGGCTGTCGCCATAGAGAACGCCCAGGTAATGGTCCGGTCCAGGATAATACAGGAAGAGCTCGAGACGAGAAAGTTCGTCGAAAGGGCGAAGGGCATTTTGATGCGGGAGGGCCTCGGGGAAGAAGACGCTTTCAGGAGGATACAGAAACAGGCGATGAGCCTGCGCAAGACGATGCGCCAGATCGCCGAAGCGATCATACTTTCCGACGACCTCAAAAAGGGCAAATAACGGGCATATTTTAAGTTTGACTTTAATAAGGTTTTATAATATAATCGTTAAAAGATTTTTCTAAGTCTTTCCGGTCAACCCGTAAAAAATGGAGGGAGCAGTCATGAAGAATTTTGTAATTGCCCTGGGCATTTTCCTGGTTTCGGCGGCCGTTTTAGGGTGCGGCCAGCAGAAAGCGCCGACCTACCAGCCTGCCCCCGTTTCGACGGCTAAGCCCGCTGAAACGGTTGCTGTAACTTCGCCTTCGGCTCCGTCAGCGGCGGCGCCTAAGATAGACGTCGCGGTCCAGCCCGCTCCGGTAGCGCCTGCGCCTGCGGTTGCGGTTGCGGCTCCGGCGGCGACAGGCAAAGAGATGGTCATAGCGGATTTTAACACCGGCGATAAACCAAATAATGTCGGAGGGGATTTCGGCTCATGGGACAAGGACCCGAACGATCCGAGCCAGGGAACAAAGATGTCGTTCAATCCCGACGAAAAATACGGCAAGGACGGTTTTTCTCTGCAGCTCGACTACGACGTGGATTCCCCGAACCCGGCGTATAACGGTTTCTGGATGAAACTCGGGGACGTGGACGCTTCATACTATAATAAGCTCGTGCTTTACATTAAGGGCGACGAGGCCAAGGGTTACCCCCAGAAGCTGAAGGTCGAGCTGAAGAACGCGAACGGCGAGGTCGGCAAGGCGTATATCACGCAGATAAGCGGGACGTGGGCGCCCGTAGAAGTGCCGTTCTCAAGCTTCCAGGGCATAAAGGATTTCAGCAAGATGACGGAGTTCACGATCGTGTTTGAAGATTCCGTCTCGAGGCCCAAGGCGGGGACAGTATACATAGACAACATAGGGTTCGCGAGAGACTGATAGAGCATGGATTTCAAATTTGACGAAGACGGCTTTAAGCTGGGCACGGAAGACACCTACCTGTATTCGGGGGAGGTCCATTATTTCAGGATAAGGCCGGAGAACTGGCCCGCGCACCTGAAGAAAGCCAAAGCGGCAAACCTCAATGCCGTGAGCACATATATCCCGTGGGACTGGCACGAGTATGAGGAAGGCAAGTTCGATTTCTCGGGCCACACGAACCCGCAGAGGAACCTGCTCGGCTTCATCGAGCTGTGCAGGAAGAACGGCCTTAATCTGATAGTCAAGCCGGGCCCCTACATCCTCGCCGAATACATGGACCACGGCATACCGCAGTGGCTGCTTTCGACGCATCCCGAGATACTTTCACTGAACAGGGACGGCAAGCCGTTCTCCCACGCGCGCGTCACGCTGATGCACCCGACGTACCTGAAGTACGCGAGGTTATGGTACGACAAGATCCTCGAGATAATCAGGAACAACTCCGTAAACAAGCCGGACGGCATAATAATATCGATGCAGGTATGCAACGAGATAGGCGTCTTTACGTGGCTCGACAGGGAGGCCGACTATAATCCCGTCGCGCTCGACTATTATAAGAAGTTCCTTTCCGGGAAATACAAGAAGATAAACAGGCTTAACGCCCTCTACAGGACGAAATACAAGAGTTTCTCGTCGGTCGTGCCGCCTTCAGGCAATATATCGAAGCCGGCTGAGCTCGCGGCAGACCTCGACTGGCACATGTTCTGGCGCAGTTATTACGCGATGTACCTCGAGCACCTTATGAAGGAGGCCTCGAAGAGGGGCATAGCCCTGCCGTTCACGCATAACCTGCCGGGATGGGTATGGGGCCGCGCGGTCGAGTTCCCGCTCAACATAACGATGTACCAGGATGTCGCAAAGATGTACCCTAAGATAATCCTCGCCGTGGACCATATACCCGAGAACGTGTCCTACAGGAATTTCCACGACGCGTCGGTGATCCAGCAGTTCGCCCGCGCGATACAGGGCAACAGGGGCCCGACGTTCGTTGCCGAGATGCAGGCCGGCACGAGGGAGCATACCGTCGTGACATACCCGGATGAGCTTGAACTCTTCTATAAATCGGCCCTCGCATACGGCGCCGGCGGGATGAATTTCTACATGTTCTCGCAGGGAAAGAACCCTAAAGGCAAGTCCGCGGTCGGCCCGACATTCTACTGGCAGACGCCTCTCGACCATGACGGCAAGGAATCGCCCCTGTATCCGGTGATCCGAAGGTTCGGAAAACTCGCTTCATCCTACGGCACATTGGCATGCAGGGCTAAACCGGAATCGAAAGTCGCGCTGGTATTTTATAAGCCCTATTACGCGACCGAGCTGGTCAACTCCTATGACCTTTCAAAGGCGGGCCTCAGCTATAACCCCAAGGCAATAAGGGACAGCGTCTTCTACGAGGGGATGGCTAAGGTCATGAAGATGATAAATTGCGATTACGATATAGTAGACCTCGAACAGGCGAAGCCGAAGGACCTCGCGAAATACAGGCAGGTCTGGGCAGTCTCGCTCGAATATATGGACGCGGAAGCGCAGAAACTTCTCGCAACTTACGCGTTGGGAGGAGGACATCTCGTCATCCTTCCGAGGGTGCCGAAATACGACCTTTCGATGAAGCCGTGCGAGGTTATCAAGCTGGCGCTCAAGCTCGGCGAGGCCGAGGAGATATATCCTCGGATGCCGACCGTCGAGTTCTTCGACGTAAGGGAGATATCGGTGCTTAATCCCGTCCAGGTATTCAACGAGCCGAACACGGAGCCGGTTGCGGTCCTGCAGGATGACAGCGTCTGCGGTTTCATTAAGCATTTCGGACCGGGATGGGCGCTCGTCCTCGGCACGGCCTTCGGGTATTCGACGGAGGAGAATATTGAGGCCTATTCACGGATCCTGAAGATGGACGACATACACGGCAACGCGTCATCGGCCAACCGCCGGCTTATCGTGCAGGAGTTCTTCGGGGAAGGCCACGCGTTCCTTTTTGTCGCCAACTATTACAGGACACCCGAATCGGGCTATATAACGTTTGCCGATCCGCAATCGAGGGCGGAGAAGAAGATGCCGTACGGCGCGGAGATGACCGTACCGCCGCTTACGGGCCTCATAATTCCCGTAGGCGTCCAGGTCAGGGATTCGCACGCGAGCGGCGCGAAGGTAATGTTCTCGACATCGCAGGTATTGAGCGCCTTCGAAAAAGGCGGTTCGGTATATGTAGAGCTTCACGGCTTCCCGAAGTCGGACGGAGAGTTGACGGTTGCCCTGAAGAAGAAGCCCAAACAGGTGTTCGCCGACGGGAAGAAGCTGGAATTTTCTTTCAGGTCCGGCGAAGCGATCATACCCTTCAAGCACAGCGACGAAGGTCCGGTGCTCCTGAAGATAAATCTGGGGTAAAAATCAATGAGATCTTACCGTTATGTTATCGCGGTTGCTGCCTTCCTATGCCTTGCGCAGGACGCCTGTATAGCACAGGACAAAGTCCCCGTAAGGATCCCCGCCGGTTCCGACATCAAAATAATAGAACATTTCAACGACGGCAAGGACCCTAACGAGATAGGAGGGGTTCCCGCGCTGGTTTCGAAGAAACCGGCTTTCCTGCAGGCCGCCTACAACAACAAGGTAAGGCGCACGTCCGCCGGTTATTCGCTTGAGATGGAGTTCTATATACCGAAGGGCGAGAGGGCGTCATGGTCTACGGGCTTGAACGACCTCGATATAAGCGCGGCGAAAGGCGTGTCTTTCTGGATGAAGGGTTCGGAGGGCTCGGAGAAGTTGTGGCTCTCGATCGAGGACGGCTACGGTGCGAAAAAGGAAGCCGATATCTCCGGACTTGTGAGTCCTTCGACCGACTGGCAGGAGATAAAAGTGCCGATGGAAAAATTCCCCGGCCTCGACATGAACAAGATGGGCAAGCTCTCATTCATATTCAAGGGAGAGCCGAGCGTCATAAGCGGGAAGATATACCTTGATGATATATCGTTTTACGGCGATAAGGAGCTCTTCTTCAACGGCCTGAAGGATAATATCAGCCGTTACCCCGATAAGGTCCTCGCCGAGGACCGCAGGGGCGAATTGCTGACAAGCCCCGACAGGCAGATGCTTGAGGGCATAGCTAAGGATACATGGGGATTCTTCGACAACGTAGTGGATAAGCGCAGCAGCCTGCCGCTTGACTGGATATGCATGGCGCCCGAAAGGGCGATAGGCGATTACACGTCTCCTACGAACACCGGCCTTTATTTCATAAACCTGGTCGCGGCTTTCGACATGGGATTCATTACGAGGGAGGAAGCGGTCAGGCGTATCTCCGCAACGCTGGATGTCGTGGAGAAGATGCCGCGCTGGCACGGCCTTTGGGATAATTACCACTCGACCACGAACCTGCAGGTCACGCGCAAGTATATCTCGTCGGTCGATAACGGATGGTTCGCGGGCGGGCTCATAATAGCGAGACAGGCGTTTGACAAGGAGCTCGGCAAGCGCTGCTCGAAGCTGCTCGACGAGATGGACTTCTCGGCGCTTTACAACAAGGAGATCGGACAGCTTAACCTCGGCTTCGACAGGGATACGGACAGATATTCCCCGTATAATTACGGCCAGCTCAACGGCGAGGCGAGGTTCACGAGCCTTGTGGCGATAGGCAAGGGCGATGTCCCCCAGGACCACTGGTATAAGATGGCAAGGACTTTCCCTCCCGAAGTGGAGTGGCAGTCGCAGAAGCCGCAGGGCAAGGAAGTGAAAAAATCCGGCGTGAAATATTACCAGGGTTACTATATATATGAAGGCGAAAAGGTCGTCCCGAGCTGGGGCGGGAGCCTTTTTGAGTTCCTGATGCCGTCGTTGATGGTCAAGGAGAAGGAACTTGCCCCGAAAGGGCTCGGCCTAAACGACCTGAAGGGCGCGCAGGTGCATATCGCAATGGCGAAGCAGAAGGGATATAAGGCCTGGGGATTCTCCCCGTGCTCTACCCCGGACGGCAGTTACGGCGGGTATACCGAGTTCGGCGTAGGAGGCATAGGGTTCAAGGGGTATAAGGACGAGGGCGTCGCGACCCCGCATGTCGTCTTCCTCTCGCTGGCCTTCACGCCCGAAGAGGCGATCTCCTGCATCAGGAGGATGCTCTTCTATTTCGACATGTACGGCGAATACGGTTTTTACGATTCGGTCAACGTGAAGAACGGCAAGGTTTCATACAGGTACCTCGCCCTTGACCAGGGCATGATACTGCCTTCCATAGATAATTACCTCAATAACGGGGCCATAAGGCAAAGGTTCCATAAGGATCCCGTGGCGAAAAAGGTAGAAAAACTGTTAAACGAGAATTTCTTCGAATAAAAGGCGGGGCGAAGATGAGGAACGTCAACACGAAGAACGCTCTGGCAACCGACAGGATACTCTCCGACAAACAGAGGAAGAACCTCTCGATCCTCGAACTAGTCGTGAAGCGCGGGCCGATCTCCCGCACCGAGATATCCAGGCAGACCGGCCTGAATATCGTGACGATATCCAATTACATAAACGAATTCATAGCCAACGGCCTCGTCGTCGAAAAGGGTTTCGACGTCTCTACCGGCGGAAGGCGCCCGACGCTCGTCGAGCTGAACCCGAAGTTCGGTTATATGATAGGCGTGGGGCTGACCGCGCTGAATATCGTCGGCATACTCGTCGACCCGAAGATGCAGGTAGTATGCGAGGTCAAGAAGGAAAGGCCGGCAGACAACAGCGAGGCGATAATAGACAGGCTTGTCGAGACCGTCGAGGAAGTCCTCGCGAAGTCGAAGATAGAGCCGGAGAAGATAAAGGGGCTTGGTATCGGCATACCGGGCGTAATCGACGTGGAAGGGCAGACGATAAGATGGCTCGGCTCAATGGGCCTCTCGATGGTGTCGATATCCGGCGTCTCCCTGAAGGACATATTCGAAAAGGAGTTCGATATCCCGACCCTCGTTGAGCATGACGCGGCCTGCGCGGTCTTCGGAGAGCGCTGGTTCGGGTTCGAATCCGACATAAACGACATGATATACATGTATACCGGCGTCGGTTGCGGCCTCATAATTAACGGCCAGATCTACAGGGGCTCAAACGGTTCGGCGGGGGAAGTCGGTATATTCAACGCGACAGAGCCGGACGCGGAAGCCAGGAGGAAGGAGTCCTTAAGCCTCGGCACATGGGAGATCGACCTCGGCGTTACATATTACGCGAGGGAAGCGATGAAGGCCGGCGGGAAATCACGGATATTCGAAGCGGCCGGAGGGGATCCCGGCAAGATAAATCTCGGTTTGGTGATAGAGGCATCCAAGGCGGGGGACAAGCTCGCGAACGAGCTTCTTGAAGATGCCGGAAAACGGTTGGGGAAAAAGATAGCGTTCCTTGTAAACCTCCTGAACCCCGAAGTCGTCGTAATAGGCGGAGGGGTTGAACAGGCGGGGTCGCTTTTCATGGATTCCGTCAAGAGGACCATAAATTCGTGGTCCCGCGAGGAGAATATAAGGAACCTAAGGATAGTGCCTGCGAGGCTCGGACATAGCGCAGTGGCCATGGGCGCGGCCTGCCTTGTCTTGCAGAGGATCTTCATGAACGCCTAAAAACAGGAGGCCTTGGTGATGAGAGGGGTAAAGAGGTTATTGGCGTGTTTTATCATCCTCGCCTTTGCATTACAGGCGGCAGGATGCGGCCAGCAGCAGGCAGGGGGGAAACCGAAGAGGGTGCCGATAAAGGTGGCATTCTGGGGCAGCCCCGAAGAGATAGAGATTATCACGACTACGCTGAACAATTGGCAGAAATCCCACCCGGAGATACAGGTCAAACTCGAGCACATACCGTTCGGCAGCTATGTAAGTAAGATACTTACCGAGATAGCCGGCCGCGCCGCGCCCGATATTATAGCGGCGGAGGTCAATATGTTCGTATCGTTCGCCGACAAGGATGTCTTTCTCGACCTGAACCCTTACGTGGAAAAGGACGGCACGTTCAATCTCGGCGACTTCTTCCCGGAAGTCGTGGACAGGTATACGGTCAACGGGAAGGTGCTCGCGATCCCGAGGGACACGGCTCCGATGGCGTGCGTGTATTATAACAAAAAACTGTTCGACGAAGCGGGCCTGCCTTACCCGACCGACGACTGGGACATGAACGACCTGCTCGATAAGGCGAAGAAACTGACCAAGTTCGACAAGGACGGGAAGGTAACGCAGTATGGTTTCTACAGTGATATGTGGCCAAACTTCGTAATGTGCTTTGGCGGCAAGATGTCTGACAACGTCAAGAACCCTAAAAAATGCCTGCTCGGCTCGAAAGAATCGATGGAAGGCCTGCAGTTCCTCGTGGACCTTTCGCAGAAATACAAAGTATCGCCGACCTCTAACACTTTCCGCAACCAGGGGCTCGGCGTCATACAGATGTTCATGATGCAGAGGGTCGCGATGTTCCACTCGGGCATATGGGAGACGCCGATAGTCAAGAAGGTCAAGGATTTCGACTGGGATGTCGCGATGTTCCCGAAAGGCCCTAAAGGCATAAGGAAGTTCGCGACCGGCGGGACCGGCTACGGTATACTGAAGTCGACGAAATACCCCGATGAGGCGTGGGAAGTGCTGAAAGCCCTCAGCGGAGACGACGGGCAGATAATGCTGGCGGAATCGGGACTCGCTCAGCCGGCGAACAAGAAGATAGCCGAAGGCGAGCATTTCGCCCTGAGCAGCAACGTACCGCTCAACAAGAAGATGCTCAATGAGGCGGTAAAGATGACGGTATACGACCCGTTCCACGCGAAATGGCGCGAGATACGCGACCTGTACATCTACCCGGAATTCGACCTGATGTTCAACGGCCTGAAGCCGGTCAAGGATGCAGTGGACGCGATAGTGCCTAAAGCGAACGAACTATTTAACGAAGAGGAATAATCAGCGAAGATGAAATTCCAGAACGATTACGGCTATTTTACCGATGACGGCAGGGAATACGTAATTACCAGGCCGGATACCCCGAAGCCCTGGGTCAACGTCATCTCCAACGGCGCTTATTCGCTCGTCGTATCGCAGGCCGGCTCGGGATTCTCGTGGTGGGAGAATTCGAACCTCGCGAGGATCACGCGATGGGAGCAGGACCTCGTCCGGGACGAGTGGGGCAAGTATATATACGTCAAGGATAAGGACACCGGCGAGCACTGGTCGCT
This sequence comes from Candidatus Omnitrophota bacterium, assembly GCA_017992785.1. Classification (GTDB taxonomy): domain Bacteria; phylum Omnitrophota; class Gorgyraeia; order Pluralincolimonadales; family Pluralincolimonadaceae; genus UBA6215. The sequence continues at coordinate 46,728 of JAGONY010000002.1, forward strand.
CGGATGGAAACCCGTCTGCCCCGATTTCGAAAAGTACGAATGCAGGCACGGGCTTGGTTATACGGTCCTGTCTGCGACATTCAAGGGGATAAGCTCGGCCGTGACGATGTTCGTGCCCCGGGGCGAGCAGCTCGAGCTCTGGAAGGTCACGCTTAAGAACTCGTCCGATACGGTGAAGTCCCTGTCGATGTTCACGTATTTCGAATGGCTCCTCGGCAACAAGGACGACACGCACAGGGAGTTTCATAAGACCTTCATCGGCACGGAATACGTTAAAGGCTCACGGGCGCTTTACGGCACGAAGAGGAAGCAGCTGATGCTCAAGGGCCAGATAATCAGCGAATGGCCCTGCACCGCCTTCTTTGCGTCGTCGGTCGAGCCCGAGTACTACGAGGGCGAGAAGGAGAACTTCATCGGCATGTACCGCACGATAGCCGACCCGGCCGCGGTCGAGAAAGGCATGCTTACGAATACGACCGGCAGGTGGAACGATTCTATTGCGTCCCTGCAGGTCAGTATAGACCTTAATCCGGGCGAATCGAAGGACGTTGTATTCATGCTCGGCATGAGCCAGGGCAGGGCCAAGGACGCGAAAGCGATCGGCAGGTATTCCGACGTTAAGAATGTCGACGCCGCCCTCTCCGAAGTGAAGAAGTACTGGGAAGAGATGCTCTCCGGCCTCGTCGTAAAGACGCCGGATGCCGCGATGAATATAATGACGAACACCTGGCTGAAGTACCAGGCGATCTCCGGAAGGATCTGGGGGCGCTGCGCGTATTACCAGTCAAGCGGCGCTTACGGGTTCAGGGACCAGTTGCAGGATAGCCAGATATTCCTTCCGCTGGATACGTCGCTCACGAAGAAACAGATACTCCTGCACGCTTCGCACCAGTTCAAGGACGGGACGGTCTACCATTGGTGGCACACGCTCGCCGAATGGGGCCCCAGGACGAAGAAGGTTGACGACCTGCTCTGGCTCGTCTTCGTGACGCTCAGCTACATCGAGGAGACCGCCGATTACAAGATACTCAAGGAGAAGGTAAAGTTCGTGGACGGCGGCGAGGCGACGCTGCTCGAGCATTGCGAGCGTTCCCTCAGGAAGGTCCTCTCGAGGTTCTCGAAACGGGGGCTCCCGCTTATCGGCGAGGGCGACTGGAACGACGGCATGAACTTTGTCGGGGTCAACTTCAAGGGCGAATCGATATGGATGGCGCATTTCTTCGCCGACATAATCAAAAGGTGGTCCGAGGAGGTCCTGTCGAGCAAGGCCGTCAACAGGAAGGCCGACGCGAAGAAGTATGCGAAGAGATACGAGGGCCTCAAGAAGGCGATAAATAAATACGCGTGGGACGGCGAATGGTACTGGAGGGCCACATGCGACGACGGCTCCCTGGTAGGCAGCGCGAAGAACAAGGAAGGCAGGATCTTCCTGAACGCGCAGATATGGGCCGTGATCGCCGGGACGGGCACCGAAGAGAGGATAAAGAAGGCGCTGGATTCCTGCAGGAAGTACATATACAGGGATTACGGCGCAATACTGCTTTATCCCGCCTTTTCGGAACCAAACCAGAAGATCGGCTATATCAGCCGTTATGCGGCGGGCGTAAGGGAGAACGGCGGCGTATATACCCACGCAGCGACGTGGGCCGTGATCGCCGAATCCCTCAGGAAGAGGCCGGAGCTCGCGTTCGACCTTTACAGCAAGATATGCCCTCCGAACAGGACCGCGGATATAGACCATTACAAGGCCGAGCCGTATGTGACGCCGGGCAATTCGGACGGGCCCGATTCGCCCAACTACGGCCGCGGCAGCTGGACCTGGTATACGGGTTCGGCCGCATGGCTCTGCAGGGTGGGCACGAACTGGCTTCTCGGCGTAAGGCCGGTCCTCGACGGCTTGCTGATAGACCCCTGCATTCCCAAGGCGTGGGGCGGGTTTGAAATGACGAGGAAATTCCGCGGCGCGACCTATAGGATAACGGTCTCCGACCCTAACCACGTATCATACGGCGTCAAGGAGATAAAGGTGGACGGCAGGAAGATAAACGGCAACGTCGTGCCGGCGCCGAGGGACAATAAGGCGCATACCGTGGAGGTCTTGCTGGGCAGGTTGAATATGGCGCGCCCATAAGGTAAACTTAACGGGAAGAGTTTTATAAACAGAAAGGGGGTCGGGTAGAAATGAAGACCATACTGTCTTATTTGGCCGTTTTTGCGGTTGTTTTGATGTTTGCCGGTCAGGCGTCTGCGGCGACGCTCGTGATAGCTGACTTCAACACCGGGGATAAGCCGAACAATGTCGGCGGCGATTTCGGCGCGTGGAACAGGGACGAAGCCGACCAGACGCAGGGTTGCACGATGAATTTTAACCAGACCGATATGCACGGCGGCACCGGTTCCTCCGTACAGCTCGATTACGATGTAGATTCGCCGAACCCGGCGTATAACGGCTTCTGGATGAAACTCCAGAACCAGGATGCCTCGCAGTATGATAAGCTGAGCCTCTGGATAAAGGGCGATGCGACTGCCGGTTTCTCGCCGAAGGTCAAGCTCGAGCTGAAGAACGCAAAGGGCGAGGTCGGCAAGTATTTGGTAAGCAACATAACGGCCGACTGGCAGGAGATAGTCATACCGTTGGCGCAATTCGGCGGCCTGACTGACCTGACGTCGATGACCGAGTTCGTCGTGGTCTTTGACGACATGACCTGTGCCGCGAAGAAGCAGGGCACGATATACATCGACGACATAGCTTTCGTCAAGTAACCAAAAAGGGCGGTTCGGGAGCGGATCCCCCTGGGAACCGCCGCGATTACCGCCCTTTTTATTTTGCGTGCAGGGTATGGAAGAAGAAAAAGCCAGGATAGAAGCAAGGGTCCGCCGGGAGATGATGCAGCTCTTTATAGAAGAGGCCAGGATAGAGGCCGAGGCGAAAGAGCGGCATGAAAAGTTCCTGAAGGACAAGGAAGACGAGAGGCAGCTGAGGTCCGGGATCGTGCCCGGCGGAGGGGGCCTCGAGATAAATGTTGCCTCCATGAAAGCCCGCATGCGTCTCGAGGAGAGGATCAAGCTCGAAAAGCTCAGGGGCAAGAGGATATTGCAGGGCGCTCTCATCTCTTCGGCGGTCATCTTGGCCGCCGTCCTGATGTTTATGGCACAGCAGAAAGAGCCCGCCGTATTCTATGACCTCGCGGCCATCAAGGATTCCCTTAAGAAGGCATCCGCGTACCACGGGCAGTTCAAGGTAGATGAGGTGTTCCTTTCGAGGAACGCGCCTTCGGCGGTTATTGAGCTGTCGTTCCTGCCTTCCACCGAAAAGGACCTTAAGGATTTTGTCGAAGGCCTTGTAAAGAAATATTCTATGATGCGTCCGGGCGAGAAGATCAACATAATCCTGAAAGCGAAGAAGAGGATATACGCTACGGTCTCCTATATACCCCGCGGTAATTCCATAGAAATAGAACTGATGAAATAATGCCCCTTCTCGTCGGACTCGCCTATGACATAAAGCCGACGCGGCCGAAACGCGCCTCCGGCGATGCATACGCGGAGCACGACAGCCCCGAGACGATATCGTCGGTCGAGGAAGCGCTCAAGGCCGGCGGGCACGGTGTAGTCCGCATAGGCAGCTCAAAAGATCTCCTGAAAAATATCCGGCGCCTGAAATGCGATATCGTATTCAATATAGCCGAAGGGATATCGGGCAGGAACAGGGAATCCGAGGTGCCGATACTGCTGGACATAGCCGGAATACCATATACGGGGCCCGATGCGCTTGCGTTATCCGTCACGCTCGACAAGCCGTCCGCGAAAAAAATATTCAAATACCACGGCATCCCTACGCCGCGTTATTCCGTGGCGGCCTCGGCCTCGCGCATAACCCTTCCAAAGGGCATGGGGTTCCCGGTCATAGTCAAACCCGCGCATGAGGGTTCGGCCAAGGGCATAGGCGCGGATTCGGTCGTAAAAGATATGCGGTCATTGGAGCGCAAAGCCGCGCATGTAATAAATACTTATAAGCAGCCCGCTCTCATAGAAGAGTTCGTGGAAGGATGGGAGTTCACCGTGGGAGTGATAGGCAACGCGCGGATGTCCGTTCTTCCCGCCGTCGAGAGGCACGTCTGCGCGAAGAGCGGCCTTAGCAGCCATGTCCTTGAAAAATGCGGGCATGCATCGGCGGGCCGGGGATACAGGAAACTTTTCGGCGTTGATCCGGCCATTGAGGGCCGGATCAAGGGCCTGGCGGCCGAAGCTTTCCTCGCGCTCGAATGCCGCGATTTCGCGAGGTTTGACTTCCGCGTCTCAGCGCGCGGCAGGCGCATATTCATGCTCGAGGCGAATCCGCTGCCTTCCCTCGCAAAAGACGATTATTTCGCGATGGTCGCTCAACTGCAGGGCCTGTCCTACCAGGATATGATAAACCGGATGTTCGACGCCGCGCTTGAAAGGTGCGGCTTGTCATGAAAGACGCGTATTCGTTCCCCTTATATTGCGACGCGGCATACAGCTGGGACCGTTCGCCCGAATGCGATTTTATCGAAAGATGCGCAGAAAAATACTCTTCCGGCCCCGCGCGGAATTCGGTGCTGGACCTTGCCTGCGGCACCGGTATACATCTTATGGAATTCGCGCGCCGGGGATACCGCGCGTCGGGGATAGACAAATCGCCGGAGATGGCGGAATTCGTGATTGCGAAAGCCGTCTCCGCGGGCCTCAAGATAGGTTGTTCCGTCGAGGACATGAAGGATTTCACTCCGCGCGGCCCGTATTCTCTCGCCATCTGCATGCTCGATTCGTTCAGGTACCTGCTGACGGACGCGGATATCAGGTCTCACCTTCGCTCGGTATCGCGGTCGCTCGAAAGCGGCGGCATATATTTCATAGATCTCTGGATGCCGCCCTCCGCGGACGGCGTCGAATGGGAGGATATCTCCTGGTCCCAGGGATCGGGCCGGATACATGTGGACGCGAGATACTTGCAGCATGCGCGGACCTTCGACGCGGATACGAAGACATTCGAGGACGAACTCATATTCAAGGTCAGCGGGCCCGGCGTCGATACGACAGTAAGCTCCAGGGCGAGGACGAGGATGCTTCTGTACGATGAACTCTGCCGCATAGCGGAGGAAGAGGGCTCCTTCACGCCGCCCGGGAAATTTTATAATTTTGACTTTGGCGAAAAAGGAGTTTATAATAACAGGCATATAAGGACTAATATCATTTTAACGAAACGGAGGTAGCTCATGCCAAAGGCAACGTTAAAACTCATCACATTCTGTGCGTTATTTTTACTGGCGGCCGCATTATCGGGATGCGCAGGCATAGAGCCGCCGTCGGTCGAGCAGATAGTCAAACATCCATTTGGCACCTCGATGCTCAGGGCGGGGCTTACAAAGGACCAGGTTATCGCGCAATGGGGCGAGCCCGACCTGAAGGAATTTGATAATACCGGCAAATGGGGCAACTCCAAGGAGAGGTGGACCTATTACGGAAGGTACAACGACCTGCCGGTTGACGAAGGGTATCTTACGAACACCCAATACCTTTATTTTGACGGGAAATACCTGGTAAGATACAATGAATGACCCCTCGGGGACAGGGCGTTTTGGCTGTTGTATACAATGCGAGTCCTTTTGGAACTGTCCGACCCAGCCGGGGACAAGGGAGAGCAGTGAGTGCTGTCCCCAGTGCAGTAAACATGAGATATGCAAGATAATAAAAGAAAAAGTCAGGGAAGGGCTTAAGAAAGCCGTATAGGCATATATTTTTCCGGAATTAAGGGGGCGCCGTTTTAAACGGCGCCCCCTCTGTTTTCTCTTGACAATCGACTTATTAACAAATACTATATAAGCTAATAAATGATAGTAAGACATAAGGTTATATATCACATGTTAATACTTATTAACAACTCTGAAAGAGGACTGTATGGGGCCTGTTAAGGGCAATCTAATCACCGTTGATGAGTTGTCGCAGCTGTTTTCTATGTCAAAGGCTACGATCAACTACTACACCAATATGGGCCTGCTTCATATATGTGAAAAGCAGGGTAATAAGCGGTTATACGATAAAACGGAAGTCGAGGAGCGCCTAAAGAAGATTAAGGAGCTTCGCAGGAGCGGTTACAGCCTGAGGCTTATACGGAAGCAGTTCTCCGGGCTTCAGCCCTTTGGTAACCCGGAAACAGACGGAGGGATCCCGTAAAATGCTCGACGACCTTAAGAATATCATAAAAAGATTGAATGAACTCGATGTCGCCGGGGATATCTCGCCGGCCGTTTCCGGCCAGCCCGTCCAGCCGGTATTACCTAAGGTCTTCTCGGTGAGCAGGCAGATAATCGCGGTGACGAACCAGAAGGGCGGGTGCGCTAAGACGACAACTGCCGTCAACCTCGCGGGATGCCTCGCCGAGAGGGGGTTCAGGGTGCTCGTGATCGACCTCGACCCGCAGGCGCATGCGAGCCTCGGGCTCGGGCTCGACAAGGACAGCATGGACAGGACGATATACGACGTGCTTATGAATAACGTCTCGCTTTGCGACGTCATATCGAAGACGCAGGTTGAAGGGCTCGACGCCGTCCCGTCGAATTCGGTATTGTCGGGCGCCCAGCTGGAATTGGCCACCGTATTGGGCAGGGAGAGCGTCCTGAGGATAGCGGTAAGGAAGATGCTTCTCAAGAAGGATTACGATTTTATTATATTCGACTGCAACCCGAGCTTGAACCTTGTCACGATAAACGCCCTCGTTGCCGCCGACTCCATACTTATACCGATACAGACCCACTATTATTCGCTTGAAGGCATGAAGGAGCTCTTCTCGACCATAGATATCGTGCGCGAGAGGCTGAACCCCGACCTGCAGATACTCGGCATACTTGCCACGCTTTACGACACCCGCACGAAGATAAGCGCAAAGATGCTCGAACAGATACGCGGGTATTTCAAGGGGATGGTCTTCGATACGGTCATCCGTAATAACGTGAAACTCTGCGAGGCGCCGATATTCAAAAAACCCATCCATGTCTACGACAACCGCTCGCTCGGGGCCCGGGATTATTTTTGTTTAGCCGATGAAATAGTCGCGAAGACGCAAAAATGCGAGGTGAGGCTTGACGCAGGAAAAGTTGCCTGATAACGCCGGCGCCCAGAACGTCGTAAAGGACATCTTCGAGCGCAAGAGGCCGGACGAGACATCGTCAAAGAAGATCTCGTCGCTTTTCGGCGCGCCAGCGCAGGCGCGTCCGTCCGCGCCCCGGAAAGAAAGGCGTTTCAGCGGGTATCTTCCCGTAGGCCTGGATATAAGCGCGTCCGGCATATCTTTCGCGAGGATCGGGAGGTCCGACGGCGAGCTCATTTTCGCGGGCGGGTCGCTCGCGACAGGCGCTTCGATAAGGCAATGCGCGTCTGAGAACGCGCTGAAAGGCGACACGGTGATCGGCCTGCCGGCCGCGGACGTGAAATTCAGGGTGGTCAAACTGCCTCCGATGCCGGAAGCCGAAATAGAGAGCGCTGTTGCCTGGGCGGCCGCAGAGGCGCTCGGGGTGGATGCGCGCAGGATGCAGGAAATGAGTATGGATTACGCGGTCCTGCGGGAGGCCGGCATGCCTTCCGCAGAAACCAGCATCTTTATCGCGGCAGCGGACAGGGAGGAGGTGCTCGGGAAAATGAGGGAGGCCTCGGATGCCGGGCTCAATGTCCTGGCGGTCGAACCGTCGCCGCTGTCGCTTTATTCCGCGATGTGCTCTTTTTCCGCGGGCGCGGGAGACGCTTCAACGCTTACGCTGATGCTGAATATCGGCCGCGGCTCCGGGGAGATAATCATAGGGCTCGGCCGCGACGTATGGGCGGTGCAGGAAACGTCCATATCCGCAGATCTCCTTCGCGGAGCGCTCAATGATGACGGCAGCGTCGCATCGAAACCTTCGGTCTCATCGGCCCTCGAGAGCCTCATAATAGATATCGAGCATTCGTTCAAGACGGTCTCGGGATTATTCGCAAGGCCGGATTCGTTGTCGCCCGGCAGGATAGCCGTATCGGGCCCCGGCGCCGTGAACAAGGGTATATGCCCGTTCCTTAAGAAAACATTCAATATACCGGTCGACCTGTTCGATCCGTTAGGCGCGGGCCCGGAATTGGCCGCGGCTGTCGGGCTTGCGTTGAGGGGAGCAAAAGATGAAGCGGTTTAACCTTATACCGAAACAGGGCAGGAAAGCGCAGGCAGCGCAGCCCGGCGCAGGCGGTCGGAAGCAGCCAAAGGTCAACATACTGTTCGTGATCGCGCTGCTGGCCGTTGTCCTTATAGCGGCGCCGAACGCGTTGAACCGCCGCAGCGGCGACAGGATTGCGGCCGCGAAAGCGCGCCTCGAGGAAGCCAAGAAGGAACTTGGGCGCAGGCAATCGCAGCGCGTGCTGATAGCGAAGGACTACGACCTGCTGGTCAAGAAAAAGCTGGCGGCTGAAGAAAAACTGCAGTACCTGAAAGACGCCGAGACGGGTAAGCCCGCGGAATTATCGCAGGCCCTTGTCTATATGCCTACGCTCATACCGGACGAGATCTGGATAAACAAGCTGACCGTCGAAGGGCGGCGAGTGGTCATAAACGGCTCCACTCTGGACAACCAGGCCGTATCGAAGTTCATGGAGAACCTTAACAGGTCGAACAAGTTCAAGGGGTCCAGTTTTAATTTCACGCAGAAGGGCGAATTGGGCGACGCGACGCTCTACAATTTTGAGATCGCGGCGCAGATGGCAAACTAAAGGGGCTGAATGGGCAACAACAGGAAATTGATCGTTATAGTCGTTGCGGCCGCTTTCGCGGCCCTGGCCGGGTATAGCCTGGTCGGGCGCGGTTTCGTCGAGGAACAGAACGCGGTGAGATCCGAACTGCGGAAGATCGAGGACGAGACTGCCAAGACGAGGGAGAAATTCCCGGATATAAAGGCGCAAGAAAAGGAACTGGACGGCCTGCAGAAGAGCTATGACAGCGTGCTGAAGGATATTGCGGGCTATGAGAAGAAGATACCTTCCGCCGCTTCGGTATCGAAGCTTCTCGGGGAGATGACCCGCCGCTCCGAGGGGCTCGGAATGGATTTCGACTCGATAAGGCAGGATATCGAAAGGGAGAAAGAGGGTTACATAAAGCTCAAGCTTGACATAAAATTCTCGGGCCCTTATTCGAGCGTAGTGAATTACCTTGACCGCCTTCAGAACCTTTCCGATTATCTTGTCGTATCCGACGTGGAGATATCCCAGTCGAAGGAAGGCGCCTCTCATTCGAAGACGAATATGCGGGTCTCGATGCTGCTGCTCGAGAAAGGCGCTGACCTGGCCGCGTTCGAGAACGCGCGGACCCCGGAAGCGATAACCCTGAAAGCGGACCCGTTCACTTCCAAGAAACCCGGCAGGAAAGAGAAGGCCGGGGATTTCAAGTTATCGGGGATAACGCAGGCGGGAAACGATTCCACCGCCATAATAAACGATGAGGTAGTCAGGACAGGCGCAAAGATCGGCGGGTGGGAAGTCACGCAGATATCGAAGGACGCGGTAACGCTTACCGACGGGAACGATACCGTTACTGTTACACTTAACAGATAACACGAGGGAGACATGAACAACAAACTGAAATATTTCGCGGCAGTCATGATCTTGTCATTGGCCATCGGGGCGGTGGCGGCGGAACCGGATCCGCTGATATCGCTCGATTACAAGGATGCCGACATCAACGCGGTCCTGCGCTCCCTGGCATGGTCCTACGGCCTCAACCTCGTGACAGGCACCGACATAAAAGGCAAGATCACGGTCAACCTGAAGAACGTGACGCTAAGCGAGGCGCTCGACGCGATACTCACCGCCAGCGGCTATGCCCACGTCCAGAAGGGGAACATAATCTACATAAGCTCCGGCTCCGCCGAAGGCATAGACATGTCCAGCGAGGCGGTGTTCCTGAAATACCTCAAGGCGGCGGAAGCGCAGAACCTGCTGCGGAAGGTGATCTCCGCAAAAGGCGATATCAAGGTCGACGAGGTCTCGAACATGCTGATAATCACCGATTACACCGCCAATATCGAAAAGGTCAAGAAGCTTATCGACAGCATAGACCTGCCGCCCCAGCAGGTCCTTGTAGAGGTGAAGATAGTCGATATCACTTCGAAGGACCTTGAGAATCTCGGTGTGACATGGTCGGCCGATTACAGCCCGGCCGGAGCGGTCAAGGGGCTGTTCGACAGGAAGACAGGGTTCCAGGAAGAACTGAAGACGACAACGGCGGTCCCCGGGCCGTCCGGCACTCTCTCCGGAGGGCAGTTCAAGATCGACACCCTGAATTTCAAGGGCCTGTCGCTTACGGCCACGATAGACGCGTTATGCCAGGACCAGAAGGCGAACCTGCTCGCGTCCCCGTCTATAGCGGTGCTGAATAACCGCGAGGCGAGGATAGTCATAGGAGAGAAGGTCCCTTACAAGGAGAGGACGCAGACGACTACAGGCACGACCGAGACGACGAAGTTCATAGATGTCGGCACTACTCTGCGGGTGATCCCGTCTATCAACGCGGACGGTTATATCACGATGCTGATCCACCCGGAGGTCAGCTCGGTATCGGCGCTGCTCGACGCGGGCCCGAGGATAACCACGCGCGAAGCCGACACTACCGTCAGGGTCAAGGAAGGCGAGACGATTGTCATCGGCGGCCTGATAAAGCAGACGGATGATAAGATAAAATCGAAGATACCGTTGCTCGGCGACCTGCCGGTCATCGGGTTCCTGTTCAGCAACCGCTCGAAGGACCAGGCGCAGACGGAACTCGCCGTCTTTATTACGCCGAAGATACTCCGGTCCAAGGAGGAGGCGAAGATATACGGGGCAAAGGAAGAGGAAGAGGTTTACGTGAACATCGGGCCCACAGGGGAGCTCAGCATCGCGTACCAGCTCTTCGAGAAGGCGGATAAGCTCGATAAGGGCATCGGCCTGGAGAGCCGCCGCAAGGACATAAAATACAGGAAGACCCAGGCCTTGAGCCTGTTTGAGAATATCGCGAGCCAGTTCCCGAGCAGCCCGAAAGCCCCGGAATCGCTCTATCGCGCGGCGCTTATAGAGTACTATTATTTCGGCGATAACATAAGCGCGAGGGACAAGCTTGAGAAACTTATATCCGATTTCCCGAAGAGCGCATTCGCGGATTACGCGAGGGAGCTTTACGAGAGCATGGACAGCGCGCCTTTGCCTGGAGATAAGAGCCAGCCGGGCGCAAAAACAAATATTTCAATAGGTCGATGAAAGATACAGATGCCAAAGTACACATACCGAGCGCGCGACAAATCCGGCCAGCTGGTCACCGGGTCCGCCGAGAGCGGGAACGAATACGAAGTCGCATCCGGCCTTAAGGACCTCGGTTACAGCATTGTGGAAATAAGGCCCGAGACGGCATCTTCGGGCGGCCTGCAGGAGTACTACTACAGTGCGGTCTCCAGGATAAGCAGGCAGGAGATAATCGTCTTCACGAGACAGCTTGCCACGCTGCTGCGCACGGGAAATACCCTTACCTCATCCCTTGATAACGTGGCCGAACAGGTCAAGAACCAAAAGCTCAGGGGCGTGATAAAGCAGGTCATGAAGGACGTGCAGAGCGGCATGAGCTTCTCGAAAGCCGTAGCGAAACACCCGCAGGTGTTCGACGGGTTCTTCGTCTCGATGGTAAAGATAGGCGAGGCCGGCGGCCTGCTTGACGATGTCCTTGAGCGCCTCGCTTCGCTCGGGGCCGACGAGCTCGAGATAAGGTCGCGCGTGCAGTCCTCGCTGATCTATCCGGTCGTGCTTATAGGGCTCTCGCTGGCCGTAGTGGCTTTCGTGCTCGTGGCGGTGCTGCCTAATTTTGTTTCGATATTCGAGGCGTCGCAGGCCAAGCTTCCGGTTCCTACGAAGATCATACTTGGCCTGAGCTGGGCGCTGAGGAATTACTGGTACCTCGCGGCCGGCGGGCTCGTCTTATGCGTCTTCTGGCTTAAATGGTACATCTCCACCCCCGAAGGCAGGTACAGGATAGACGGCTATATATTAAAATCGCCGCTTTTCGGCGAATTATACCTGAAGGTCATGATATCGAGGTTCAGCAGGGCGATGGCTGCCCTCACGAAGACGGGCGTCCCTTTCCATGAGGGCCTCGCCGTCGTGGAGAATACCATACCCAACACGGTACTGCGCAGGACATTCATAGATATACGCAACAGGGTAAATGTCGGACAGGGGGTGACCGAGGCATTCAGGTCATCGGGCATATTCCCGCCGATGGTGATACAGTTGATAAGCAGCGGCGAGAAATCCGGGCACCTCGACGAGATGTTCTCGGAGGTGGCCTCGTTCTACGAGCCGGAGGTCGAGTATACGCTGCGTAATTTCACGAGCCTGCTCGAGCCGTTCCTGCTGCTGGTCATGGGCGCGATAGTCGCGTTCATAGCCCTTTCGGTGCTTTTGCCGATATTCAACCTAATCAAGATAATAAAAGCGTAAAGGAGAGCAATATGAGGCAGCGTAAAGGTTTTACACTTATCGAGATACTGATAGTGATAACGATAATCGCTATCCTTGCCACGACGATAATACCCAACTTCATAGGGTTCGATGTCGAGGCGCGCATAGCCGCGACACAGACCAACCTCAGCTCCATAAGGACCAGGATCACGCTCTTCAGGGCCAAGGAGGGCAGGTATCCGGACACCCTCGATGAGATGCTGACCGCGCAATACGATGATATGGGCGTGAAACGCGCTTACCTTGACCGCATCCCGCCCGAACTGGTGACGAGCAAGAAGGGCCTCAGCACGATAGAGAACATATCGAGCGGAGATTCGCCGTCCGGAAAGGGCGGCTGGGCGTACATAACGGACAAGGCGGACGTCGTGGTGAACGTCACCGAGCCGTTGAGCTCAAAATGGGGAAGCTATGCGGGGCAGAAGCCGAACGAATGGTAACAGGCGCGGCGCCGTATTATTCGGCGTACTGGTCGTCCTATTGACCGTAAGCCTCATCGGCGCGAGCCTTGTCGCGCTGCTGTCGTCTATCGCGCTGACGAACCAGTATGAGGTGAGCCGCGCGAAAGCGCTGTACCTTGCCGAAGCCGGCATCAGCCAGGCGGTATTCCTGCTGAAATCCCAGGCGATAATCATAGGCAGCGAGGAATATTTCGTGAACCCCACCTCCCTCGGCGACGGGACGTACGAGGTAAAACTGGATTTCAGGCAGTCGCTGTTGTCGTCGACCGGGAAGGTCGGCGGGATAACGAGGACGATACAGTTGAAATTCAACTCGTTCTAAAGCATGAAAGCCCGTAACGGCTTCACATATACGGAAGTGCTCATCACGCTGGCCGTGCTCGCGGTTCTTTTTGTGCCGATGATGCGCCTCTTCTCGCACACACTGGCGTCCTCCTCGATGACGGGGGAGACGATAACGGCGCTTAACCTGGCCAAATGGCAGATGGAGCGCGTGAAGAACCTCGATCTCACGACCGAGCGGTTCAAGGAGATAGGCAGCGCATATTATCCGCCGGCCGAGGAGCCGCCGATAGAATTGAACGGCAGGAGATGGAGGATATATACGGATGTCGACGCGGCTTCCGAGCCGTTGAAAGTGAAAGTATCGGTATTTCTTGACGGCAGGGCGGACAAGGGCCCCGTGGTAGAGCTAGTCACCTTACTTGAGGACATGACGTGGATAAAAGGCAGTCCGGATTCACGCTAGTAGAGCTGCTTATAGCGGTCCTTATTGCCGTGTTCATAACGGGCGCAATATACTGGAGCGTGGCGACCGCGCTGCAGAGTTGGGCGTATATGAAGGACGAGCTGATGCTGCAGAAGGTCCTTTCCCAGGTTATGCAGGAACTCGTAGAGGGTACGCCGGACAGGAACGGCCTGCGGGACTCGCTCGAGATAGTCAAAGCGTATTCGGACGAGATCGAGGCAGTGTACCCGTGGACCGATTCGAGCCATATGGCCCAGAGCGGGCTTAACGTATACGAGCTGGACAGGGAAATAAAACCGGGCTCGAGCATCCCCATAGCGGAAGCGCGCGCGCCGGATACGGACGCCTACTATCCGATAGCGGTCTCTATGCTTGACTGGGGCAGGAAGGAAGAACTGGACAAAGTCCAGCTGGCGTCGAAGGTCGCCCCGGGAAGCCGGTTGCGTTTCACGTTCCATCCCGACCCGGAGAAAAATCCCGATACGGTCACGAGATACAAATGGTCCGGGGAGGCCGGGCAGGTATTCGTCGAAGATTCCGGCGGCAGGGCCGAAATATCAAAGAACCCGTTCGGTATAAAGATAACGTCCTTCTCCTTAAGGTATTTCGATAATGCCAACAGGAACATCTCCGAAGGAGGGGATGTTCCGGATGATATGCTGCAGTTCATCGGCGGCATAGAGATATCCGCCGAGGCAAGCTTACCGCCGCTGGCCGGCAATAAGGCATCCGCCAGGACGAAGCGCCTGATAAGTTTCGTCAGCCTGAGGAACAGCCCCGCAAAGGGCGGCGCCCTTGCCGTTAAGGAAGGGATGAGAATCCCTGTTCCCGATTCACGCCATATACGGACTTTTTTCCTTTCGAACCTTTCAGGAATAGACGACAGGGACGTTATACAGCTGACCGCCGTTCCGTCAAAGGGAAGCGAATGGAGGCTGACGGTCAATTTCAGCCGCACGGGCCTTGCGGCGCCGAAGATCTCATCCTATACGATAGAATATCCCGCGGGAAAGACGGTCTTCAGCGACAAGCCTAACACGAGCGTAGAGGCGGGGCTTAACTTGCTCTCGCTCGGCCCGAACGGCATGTATGATTACGACTATGATGAGGATACCGACAATATAGTATTGTGCGAAGGCGAAGTGGAGCTCAAAGTCACGAAGATGGACATATCGGGGGCCGCGTTATTCATAAGATGAAGAATGCGTCGAGCGCGCTTATAGCATTTGCCTGCGCGGCAGTTTTCACGGCCGCGTGCCAGGGGGCGGCATACTGCGCCGACAAGAACTGGATCGGCGCGGGCGACGCTTCGACCTGGGCCGACCCGAAAAACTGGAATCCTGAAGGAGCGCCGACTTCCGCGGATGACGTCACGATAGACCTCGAAGGGTCCTCCGCGGAGGCTGCGGAGACATTCGAGGCCAAGTCCGTCACCGTCGGCGGCGGCAACACATCCTTATTTTCCACCGATAATTTCGTATACGGGGAGATATCCCCGGCCTCTCCTTCGGACGAGGCATTGTATATAAAAAAGGCCGGCACCGCCGTGCTTAACGGGGCCGGCACTATAACATTAAGAGGCATGTTCAAGAATACCGAGGAGACAGTGACGGGTGAAGAATCTTTCATGTTCACATTGGAATAAAATCTAAAGGAGGAATTCGAAATGCTTACATTAAGAAATAATGTATCCGCAAGGATGTCCGCACCGGTATTCGCCGTATTGTTGGTATACTTCTTCGCCAGCTGGTTCATGCTTGCGCCGCCGGGCGCGGCGGGCGAAGCCCATGCCGGCCAGCTCGAATTCGACGGCGTCCCGGTCGATATAACGACCGCCGCGAACGAGGACCTGGTCATAGCCCCGGGAAGCGGGGGAAATACCCAGGTCGGTACCGCCACGGGGACTAACTCCCACGCAACGACTAACGATGACCTGCATATAACGGGGACCCTCGAGGTGGACGGGATCTCTTATTTTGATTCTGCGGTATATCTCGGCGATACGACATCTGACACGGTCACCGTGACGGGTTATTTCGGCTCATCGCTTATACCGTCAGTTGATTCCACGTATGACCTCGGATCCTCCGGCCTGGCATGGCGCTACCTGTATGCCGACATCATAAGCGGTATTAACGCGAACCTCGCGTTGAACCCCGCAACCGGATATAGCTTAACCGGAGCCGTGACAAAGAACGCTTCCTCCGGAAACGAAGTCGCCTATGATTACGCCGCTACGATAAACAAGGCCGCCGGAAACTATACCGGCATACGGCTTAACCTTACGCAAACAGCCGCAGGCGGCCCGGCAACGGCAAACTTCCTTTTCGACCTCCAGAGGGACGGGGTTTCCATGTTCAACGTCGATTCGGCCGGGAACGTGACCGCGGTCGGCACGATAACGGGTTCGGCCGCGGCCTTAAACGGCACGAAGAGCCATATCTTCACGGTGAATTCCGATAACGACAACGCGCTTACCACATTGCGTTTCGGCGGTTCGGGGGGCAGCGACGGAACGATAACGACCGTTTCCGGCGACTTGATAATTGATTCGAATAGCGGCACGGTAGACATTAACGACGGCATACTCGACCTTTCTACGCAGACGGTCGATGTCACGCTCAATAATGCCGTGGACGCGCTTAATATAGACTCGGATACGGTATCGGTCGATGCGTCGAACGACCGTGTAGGGATAAATAACGCCGCTCCGGAGAATTCCCTGCATGTTAATGATGAATTAGGAAATGTGGAAGTCGCAAAATTCGAGGCCGTTGACAGCGCCGCTATCAGGATCGACGCGCAGGCGGGTAACAATACTTCGGCGACCCGCTACTATGTCGGAGGTGCGCTGTTGGGAGAATCGGGGTATACGCCGGTCGCTCCCGGCAACGGTTATTATATATCCGTCGGCGGGACCAGGTTCCTGACCCTTGACGGCAGTGGTTTTCTCGGCCTCGGTGATACCACACCCGTCGCAAACCTCGTTGTCGGAAGCGATGCCGGGGCCGCCGTCGCCGGAGCGGGTGACGCGTATATCCAGAACGACCTCGAGGTTGACGGCACGCTCTACGCCGCGAGCGCGGCCATAGCCGGCACATCATCGGACACATTCACGATAGATACCGACAATACTTCCGCGACACCGACACTGACGTTCGGCAACGGTGGCAACCCGTTCATAACTACGCCCGCGGGCAACCTGAACCTGCAACCGGCGAGCGCGGTGATAGTGCGCGACGCCACCGCTCCCGCTCCCGCAAAAGCGACCGCGGCGGGTTCGATGTTCGTCGAGAACGCTTTCGAGAATACGGGAATCGCCTATCATTATGACGACATCACGATTTACGACAAGAAGTCGTTCGCGGTCATAAGTTCCGCGGACGGCAATCCCGATTACGCGCACAGCATATATATTTCGCAGTCCGACAATATCATGCAGTTCAAGGAATGGGATACCTTCAAGTTCACGAATACTTCGGCCGAGCCGGATATTGACCTTATAACACTGACCCCGACCGCCGGCATGACATTGCTTAACGACGACGCTGTCGATAACGCCGTAAGCGATATACTGAAGATCCAGCATTCGTCGACGAACGCGCCGCAGGCGGGCATAGGCACGGGGCTCGCGTATTACGTCGAGGACGCGGGTAACCTGCAAAAACACGGCTCGATAGATACTGTCCTGACGACGGTGGCCCAGGGTTCGGAGAATGCCGATATGGTATTCAAGATCTCCGAAGCCGGCGCGCTGACGGAGCTCATGCGCCTCAACGCCGCTTCCGACAGGGTCGATATCTCCGGCGACCTTAATGTCACGGGAACTATATCAGGAGCGCTTTCAGCCGCAGGAACAACCTCAGATACCTGGGAAGTCAATACGGACGGCAACAGCGTGACGATAGATTCGTCCGGGCAGACGTCGGACCATGATTATACTTTTCCGAACGCGTCCGGGAAGGTGCTAACTACCGACATGTCCGACGCTACCGTCGCCGTCACGCTGAATAACGCGATAAACGCGCTTAATTTCGCCGGCGATACGCTTACGATAGACGCTGCCAATAAAAGGGTCGGCGTCAATACGGGCAATCCCGGCGCGCAGCTCGAGGTAGTGGGCACATTAAAAGTCGTGACTGGATCCGAGAGCACGTTCTATGCCGCGGCGGTTGGGCCGTATATGTACATACAGCCGAAGGATGTGGCCGGGACGGATTATACGAGGATCGGCGGATGGAGCAGCGCCGCCGCAGCCACCAATCTTGTCTTTCAGCCGGCAGGCGGCAATATAGGCATCGGCGGGACTTTCGACGGCAATCCCGTGACTCTGGCGCCAAGCTATCTGATCTCCCTCGACGGCCAGTCAGGCAGGACTGTGGGCATGGAGCGCCATCAATCGGCCGGGCAGGCGGGCAACGACCTGTCCGTACAGGCCGGAGGGGCGTATGCGACCGGATCCAACCTGAACGGAGGCAACCTTCTTCTTAAGGCAGGCACCGCAACCGGTACGGGGGCTTCGGCGATCATATTCCAGACAGCGAAGGCAGCAGCCGCCGGAGCGGCGGACAACGATCCGGCAACGAGAGCCCTGATCGGCGGCACCAGCTTAGCGTTGAGCCCCCACGGGACCGCGGCAGGTAATACGCTTGAGTTGAGGTTCAGCGAACTGGCCGCAGGCGGCGCGAATTATGTCGGGTTCAAGGCGCCGGATGCCATAGGAGACGACCTCATATGGACGCTGCCGAGCGGTGACGGGTCGGACGGCCATGTCCTCAAAACAAACGGCCTCGGCACTCTTTCTTTCGGGGCTGTCGGCGGCAGCACCGCGATAACAGGCACGACGAACGACACCTTTGAGGTCAACTCCGACGGCAACAGTGTCACGGTTAGCTCGGCGGGCCAGACCTCTGACCACGTCTTCACGTTCCCTGATGCTACAGGGACCGTCCTGACGACGAACATGCCCGCGGACGTCGCAGTGACCCTCGGCGGCGGCGTTGACGCGCTGAACTTCGACTCGAACACGCTCTCGATAGACGCAGACGCGAACAGGGTCGGCATCGGGACGGCAAGCCCGCAATACGCGCTTGATGTGGTTGATACCGCGCGCATAAATAATTCTGCCGGCGCCGCAAGCCTTATATTGACGGGTTCCGGGGACGTGTTCGCGTATTCCTACATCAATCTGCTCAATGAAGCAGGGGACAAATCATGGAACGTCCAGCACCGTAAGGCCGCGGGTTTCGTCAATGATTTCGTAATCGAGGAATACGACGGCGCGAACTACTACCAGAGGTTCATTGTGAGGCCCGGCGGAGCCGTCGGCATAGGCACGACTGATTTTGACGGCACACCGGCGCTCGGCCACCTTCTTGTAAAAGGCACGACGAACGACGGCTCTACCAATATCCAGGTCTGGCGCGACAGCGACGAGGCGAATGTCGCCTATCTCGACACAAACGGCAACCTGACGTTAAGCGGCGCGATCTCGGCAGGTTCGTCATCGCTGAGCGGCACTACGTCCGATACCTTCGAGGTTAATACCGACGGCTTTGGCGCCGTCATAAGCACGACAAACCGTTCGACCGACGGCACGTATACGCTGCCTAACGTAGCGGGCGCCGCCCAGATACTCACGACGAACATGTCTGATGCCGCCGCGGCCGTTACTATCTACGCGGCGGGCGTCAACGGCCTTAGCTTTGACACCGACACCCTGTCTATAGATGCGCAGAACAAATGGGTCGGCATCGGGACGACATCTCCGGACGCAAGGTTGACCGTTGACGGAGGGGCAAGCTACAGCGGTTATGTCTCTACGAGGTCCACGAATGATAATTACTGCGGGATACTGTTTACGGACGAGGACGGGCTGCAATGGGGCTTATATAAGAATGCCACCGCGGACCCGATACTGCAATTCGGCAGGTACACGGACGGGGTTTGGCAGGCCGCGCCGATCAGTTTTGCCAGGAACGGGGACGTTGTATTCGGTGACAGGTATGTCGGCATAGGCGACACGGACCCGGTAGCTTCGCTCGTAGTCGGAAGTGATGGCGGCGCTTCGGTCTCAGGGGCCGGCGACGCATATATCCAGAATGATCTCGAGGTCGACGGAACGCTTTATGCCGCCGGTTCAAGCCTTACGGGCACCACCGCCAACACCTTTACGTTAAATTCGGATAATACTGCCGATATCGCGACCACATTGACCTTCGGCGGCGCGGGCACAGGCACGGGCTCCGTTACGACAACGGTCGGAGATCTGACTATCGCCCCTAACGGAGGGACAACGAGCGTCACAGGCGATATCGATGTCAGCGGCAGGATAGAACTGGATTCCGCTAACGCGATAAACAACAACGGAACGGCAAGTATCTCGGTCGGCGCGCTTGCGGGGGCGAATAACGCCGGTTCCGGCAATACGTTCATGGGCGCCAGTGCCGGCACGGCGGTAAACTCGGGCAGCGATAACACGTTTATCGGCAACAACGCCGGCGCGGCGGCTACAACGGCGATCAAAAGCACGTTTGTCGGCTCAAATGCCGGATCGGCCTCGAACGCGGACAACAATGTTTTTATCGGGTATTACGCCGGGCAAAGCGTAAGCGGCACCGACAACGTCTGTGTCGGGCAGGCCGCCGGTTATAGCAGCAGCAGTGCGGAGTCCAATACCTTCATAGGAAGCGCGGCAGGAGGAAGCAATACAATCGGTGATCAGAATGTCTATATAGGAGGTAATGCGGGATATGCAAACTCGACCGGAAACGGTAACGTATTTATAGGTTACAAGGCCGGCGAAGACCTGGATCCCGTTTCAAATACACTCATTATAGATAATACTGACACTGCCACTCCTTTGATATACGGCGATTTCAGCACGGATACGGTCACGATCAACGGAACGCTTAACGCCACAACGGTAGGGTTCTCCGGCACGGCCGCCGATACCTTCACCATCAACTCCGACGGAACGGCCGCGGCATCGACGCTGGCACTGGGCGCCGCCGGAACAACAGGCGGCTCCATAACCACCGGCGCGGGAAATCTCACGATCGACTCCACCGGCGGCACCATCGACATCAACGACGGCGTCCTTGACCTCTCGACCCAGACGGTAGACGTCACGCTTAATGACGCCGCAGACGCGCTGAACTTCGACTCGAACACGCTCTCGATAGACGCGTCGCAGAATTTCGTGGGGATCGGCACGGCCGCGCCGGACCGTTTCCTTACAATAGCCCCTCCGGATAACGCGGAAGCGAGCATTGGAATGGTGTCCACAAGCGGCGCGGGCGCGGAGATCTATCTTGGCAGCGGCGGCGCGTACAGCGGCGCGATCGGGTATACACAGAATTTCGCCGGCGCGATAGAATTCAAGACCAACGGCACGACCAATGCCGACTCTAAGGTGATAATATCGAGCGCCGGGAAGGTCGGGATAGGCACGGGCACCGTGACCGAACCCGCCGCCGCCCTTGATGTCCAGGCCGCCGTGACCGCGGCTTCAGCCGTCGCGAACGGCGTGCGGTTCCAGCAGACGCTTACCGCGGCAGCCGATAACGATTCGCTCAGCGGCTTGTTGATAAATACCACGTATGCCGACGGAGGTTTTTCCGGCGTCAAGCATAACGGCATCGCTTTCCCCGACGCGCAGGGGACAAAGATTAACGTCGGATATGACGCCGGGAAAGCGAAGTGGATCGGAATAGACGGGAGCTGGCGCCAGGGCTTCGCGAACGATACCGGTTTCGAGTTCTATATATCATCCAACAACACGAGCTGGGGCGACTCGAAGTTCCATATCGACACCGACAGCGCCGATTTCTATGTCGACCCGGTTGTCGGGACATCCGGCACTAACAGGTGGCTCAAGATGTACGGCAATATCCTGTTCGAGGAGAATGATGATTATATCGGAACGTACAATACCGGGACATTCACGATCGGAAACCTGCAGAATACGTCAACAGCTACAACGGTCAATTTCGGAAGGGACGGAGGCATCGACGTAATGAACCTCAACAGGGGCGGCACCACGTATAACTTCCTGACGCTTAAGTCGGCGGGAACAGATGATATTACGCTCGACCCGGCGGGCGGCGACGTCTCGGTGGACGGGAATATCACGACGACGAGCGACGGGAACATAACAGCCGGCGGAAGCGGCGCGGTCCAGTGCGGCACGGGAGCGTTCAAATCATCGGACGGCTCCGCGGGCCTTACGGGCACGTATAATATAGACGGTTCGGCGGCCGGCACCGTTGCGACGATGGAATTCAAGAACGGGATACTCGTAGCCGTTACCACACGATAAAGGAGAGTGTCATGAAAAGCACGGTTGTGACGAACGCGTTATTGGCGATAATCGCCGTATTGCTGTTCCTGAACCTTTTGGCGAAAGGGCCGGTGCCCGGGGCGGAAGCGGACACCTTTAAGCTCGACGACTGCATAACATCAAAAGCGGGAGACAGGCCGGCAGGATATGTCCACGTCGTCAGCCACTAGATACCTGGCAGTATTGCTCATGCTGGCCGCGGGCACGGCGTTTGCCGTCACCGACAGCTATCTCGAGGATTTCAGCGGCCGCAATCCCGGCGTCACGATAGACGGCCAGGACCACTGGACGGTGACGCAGGGCGGCGGCGGTAACGCGATCGTAGACGACCAGACCACTCCCGGCGGGACGGGGCGCAGCTTAAGGATATCCGACGCGTCGCCGACGGTTATCGCGGGCAGGCCCGCCGATTACGGCGGCGTATCCCCTACATGGGTCAGTTATAACGTCATGGCCGCCTCCGGCAACAAGCAAAGGAGCGTCCCGTCGTCGGGCATCGCCGCGGTCACCTTTGATTATACCGGCAAGATACTCGCGAGCAACGGCACGAGCTGGGCCGATACGGGACTCACTTACGAGAACGGCCAATGGTACACCGTGGTGATGAAACTCGACTTCTCGGCCCATAAGTACGACCTTTATATATCGCCATACAATAACCCGGATGTCCAATTCGTGCCTGTTAAGTCCGGCCTGCAGTTCATAGATACATCCGTAAACAAGCTAAGCGGATATTATTTTTACGGCGCATATTCCTCTTCCGGCAGAGCGAACTCGTATGCCGACGACATATCCATCTCGTATATTTACCGGCTCGAATTCATAAACACCCCCCAGGTCCTCGTGCAGAACGAGGTTTCCGGCCCGATAACCGTCCAATTGCAGGACGCGGATTCGGCGCCCCAGACCGCGCTGGACGACTATACGCTCGAGCTGAAATCATCTTCGGCAGGCGGAAAATTCTCGGTAAGGAAAGAGCCGTGGGTAAACGTGACTCAGGTCACGATACCGAAGTACAGCCAGGGCGCGACGTTCTATTATAAGGACTCCGCCGCGGGCAAGCCGATGTTGTCCGCCGCCGAATACCCCGAGATCGGATGGCTTGAAGCCCTGCAGCAGCAGCGCATAATGCAAAGGGTTGCCCATTTCACCGTCTCGTCTACGACCCCGCAGGCGGCCGGCGAAGATTTCAAGCTTACCGTGACCGCGAAAGACGAGGACGGCGAAATAAACCTCGATTATTCCGGTACCGTCATGCTCGAGGCGGATTATATTTTGCCCGCGTCCGGCACGAAGCAACTGTCGAAACAGGAAGCATCCGGATTTTCCCGCGGCGTGCTTGAGCTGGCGGTAAACTATCCCGATGCGGGCGTAATAGCCGTCACCGTAAAAGACAAGGACGATACCGGGCTTACCGGCACGTCGGGTTCGATAGAGTTCACGCCGTCATATTTTACGATAAGCGCGAAGGGCCCCCAGGCCGTCGGCAGAGATTTCAACATATCCGTTGAGGCGAAGAACCTCGCGGGGCAATTGACGCCGAACTATAAAGGCGATATGCGGCTCGCTCCGGTATTTGTCGCGCCGGCAGGCGCAGACGGCGCTTCCTTCTCGCCGGGCACGATAAGCGGTGATATATTCTTGTCCGGCAAGGCAACTCTTCCCGTGAATTACAACCGCTGGGGCACGATAAAGATAAAGGCCGAGGATTCGCGTTACCCGAATAAGTCCGTAGAGTCCCCGAATATCAAATTCAACGCGGCGGGTATCAAGGTAACGGTGCCTGAGCCGCCGTCGGGAAGGGATTTCTTCTACATAGGAGAGGTCATTCCCGTCGAGATCGCGGCCAACGACGCTGCCGGCGTCCCGATACCCAATTTCACCGGCCCCGTCTCCATCGCGGCAAGCTCCAACCTTAACCTGCCCTCATCCTACAGCTTCGAGCCGAAAGACCGGGGCAAGCACATTTTTGCAGTTTCGGCGAAGGCGACCGGGAAATATACGATAAAAGCGCGGGAGGCCCAGGGCAACCTCTCCGCGGAAAGCTCGCAGTTTGAGGTAAGAAATGCTACAATTGTCGTGATAGACACGGTCTCGCCGATCGGCACGGCAGAAGTCCTGATACAGCTGGTCGACGACCAGGGGCGCGTGATAACGACCGAGAACAGCCTCGAGATACTCATAAAGCTGGTCGAGGGCCTCGACAACCTCAGCGCGTCGTCGATGTCGACCGTAACGCCGGTCAGGTTCATCAACGGCCAGATAAGGGTACCCGTCTCCGACACGGAGGCCGAGGAAGTCGGCATTGTGCCGCAGACCGGGCTCGGGCTTAAAGTAAAAGCCGGCAAGGTGACTTTCGGGCGGGTAGCGAAGTCCGGCATAGGCACGCTTATGTGGAGAGAGATCAAGGAGAAAAAGGAAAAGTGATGATCGGAGAATCCCTCGTCGAAAAAGGCATAATCAGCCGCAGGCAGATGGATGAAGCGCTGAGTGAACAGAAGAGCTCCGGCGAATTCCTCGGTTCTATACTTGCCGGCAAGAAATTCGCCTCCGAGCACCTGATAGCTAAGGCGCTCAGCGAGGAACTCGGGCTCGCGTTCATGGACCTTTCGAAATACTCCATAGAGGCAGCCGCGATAAAGCTTGTCCCGGAGGCGGTTTGCAGGAAATACACTCTGGTGCCGGTTTACGAGGCCGGAGGCAACCTTACGGTAGCGATGGCCGACCCGACCGATGCAGCCGTTAAGGACGAGCTCAAAGGCCTTACCAAGCTTAAGATCAGACCGGTCTTCTCGCCGGTCTCCGAGATAAAAGCCCGCATAGATAAAGAGTACGCGGGCGCGTCTAAGGCCCGGTACGCGGCGCAGGCCCCCGTCCAGGCCGCCGCGCCGGGAAAAGAAGTCGAGGAGCTCATTGAAGTCGCGAGTTTAGCGCCCGTCATACAGGTCGTCGACACGCTTATAACGAAAGCGGTGGAAGTGGGAGCAAGCGATATCCATCTCGAGCCGGACAAGGGGCATTTCTACTGCCGCTACCGCATAGACGGAATACTGCGCGAGATACCGGAGCTGCCGAAAAAATACGAAGCCGCTATAATCTCGAGGATCAAGATAATGTCCAGCATGGACATAGCCGAAAAGCGCCTGCCGCAGGACGGCAGGATACAGACGACCGTGGCAAACAAGAGCGTCGACCTGCGCGTCTCGACATTCCCCACGCTCAGCGGCGAGAACGTAGTATTGAGGATACTCGATAAGAGCAGGGCGTTCCTCGAGCTCGACGGGCTCGGTTTCGCGCCGGAGAACCTCAAGATAATGGAGAAGGCGATCAAGCGCCCGTTCGGGATGATCCTGGTCACGGGCCCGACAGGAAGCGGGAAGACGACGACGCTCTATGCCGCCCTGAACAAGGTCAATAACCTCGACAAGAACATCATGACGCTCGAGGACCCGGTCGAATACGAGATACCGAGGATAAGACAATCTCAGGTCAACGTCAAGGCGGGCCTTACGTTCGCGGCGGGCTTGCGCTCGATGGTCCGCCAGGACCCCGACATCATAATGATCGGGGAGATACGCGACAAGGAGACCGCGGATATAGCGATACACGCCGCGTTGACGGGACACCTTGTCTTTTCCACGCTCCATACGAACGATTCCGCATCCGCCGCAACAAGATTGATAGATATAGGCGTCGAGCCGTTCCTTGTGGGCACGTCGGTTATCGCGATAATAGCGCAGCGTCTCGTCAGGACGCTCTGCCCCAACTGCAAGAAACCGTACACGCCGGGCAGGGAAGAGCTGGACCTTCTCGGCGCAATCCCCGCGGATGAAAAAGCCGTCTTCTACAGGGAGGCCGGCTGCCGCCGCTGTTTCGATACCGGATATTCCGGCCGCACGGGCATATTCGAGATGCTAACGCTCGACGACAAGATGAAAGAGCTCATAAGCAGGAAGGTCTCTTCCACGCAGATACACGAAGCCGCCGTCCGGGGCGGCATGAAGACCCTGCGCGACGACGGGACCCTAAAGGTAAAGGCGGGCATCACTACGGTCTCCGAAGTTCTTAGGGTAACGAAAGAGGCCTGACCGTTCCCTCTACCAAATTCCCCCCTGATTTGGTATAATTGCCGGTATGACATTCCTGATCATCCTTATCGCAGTATTTCTCGCGATGAACGTCGGCGCGAACAATGCCGCGGCGGAGATGGAGGCGGCATACAGGACCGGCGCGCGCACAAGGAAGGAAGCCCTCACGCTTATCGCCGTGTTCGTTGTCCTCGGCGCGATCATCTCGGGCCTCCCGGTCCTGAGAACCCTCAGCGAGGGCCTTGTCCCCGTCAGGACCTTCAGGACGGTATTCTACGTCGTATTCGTCGTGATGGCGGTGGCGGCGGCGTTCGACTTCGTATCAAACGCTTTCAAGGTATCTGTCCCGACGACATACGCGATAGTGTCTTCTTTCGCGGCCGTAGGGATATATTTCGAATGCCTCAATACCGAGAGGTTCGTAGATATCCTTGTCTGGTGGTTCGTGACCCCGATAACGGCTTTCGGCGTCGCATTCATAGTAGGCAAGATACTCAACCATAAGACGGTAAGGTATTTCAGTTTCCTTAAGGAAGGGCCCAAAATAAAGGTCCTGCTGGGCGCGCTGTTGACGTTCTCCGGATGCTATGTCGCGTTCGCGGGGGGCGCGAACGGCGTCGGCAAGGCGATGGCCCCGGTGGTCGCCTCGGGTTTTACGGACAACAGCTGGGCTCTGCTGCTCGGAGGCGCGGGAATAGCCGCGGGCGCGCTGATATTCGGAAAGGGCGCGCTGGAGAAGGACGAGAGGGAGATGGGAGAGATCGGCTTTGTCAGGGCCATCGTGATAGAGCTCATCTGCGCGACATTGCTGCTCATCGCCGCCGTGAACGGCATACCGCTCTCGGTCTCCGTAACGGTGACCGCGGCCCTGACCGGCCTGGGCTGCGCCGATATCGGCGTACCGCAGAGTTTCAGGAAACATCACATCGTCAGGACGGTGCTTATATGGACGATAATACCGTTCTTTTCGTCGATATTGACTTATTCCCTGCTGCGCCTGCTTCATTTTATCCTTAAATGAGCATAAAGATCGGGAAGCCCGAACTCGAGGATATCATTGCGCATGCCAGGAAGGCGTTCCCCAACGAGGCATGCGGGCTGCTTGCCGGTAAGGACGGGCGGGTATCGAAGGTCTACCGCCTTACGAACACGCAGAGGGGCGCGATGAGGTATGCGGCCCCGGAAAAGGAGCAGTTCGAGGCGGCCAGGAGGATGCGCGCGGACGGGGACGACATGATAGGCATATACCATTCCCATCCTAACGTGAGGCCTTACCCGTCTTCAAGGGACATAGAGATGGCAATGCACCCGGAATGTTCATACATGATAATTTCGCTGATGAAAAATATACCGGAGGTCCGTTCGTTCAGGATCGTCGGGGGTTTGGTGGAAGAGGAGGCCGTAGATGCCGGATGAGCTGTCGCGGGATCAGCGCGAAAGGTACCGCAGGCATCTCGTATTCAGCGAGATAGGCGAAGCGGGCCAGAGGAGGCTGCTTTCTTCTTCGGCCCTTATAATAGGGGCGGGCGGGCTCGGTTCTCCCGCAGCGCTTTACCTCACGTCATGCGGGGTCGGAAGGATAGGGCTGGTCGATTCCGATGACCTCGAGCTGTCGAACCTGCACAGGCAGGTCCTCTATGCCGTAGAGGATATCGGCAAGCCGAAAGTCACTTCGGCTTACGAGAGATTATCATCGCTCAACCCGGACGTCAGGATCAAGACATACAATATCCGCCTTGAGCCCGGTAATATAGAAGGCATCGTCAAGGATTACGGGGTTGTCCTCGATTGCACCGATAATTTCTCCTCGAAATACCTGTCCAACGACACATGCGTCAGGCTCGGTAAGCCGCTCGTGATGGGCGGTATATACAGGTTCGAGGGGCAGGCCACCGTGATATTGCCCGGCAAGGGGCCGTGTTACAGGTGCATATTCCCGGAACCGCCCGCGCCGGGCACCATGCTCCCTCCCGAAGAGGCGGGGCTGCTCGGCTCCGTTCCGGGGGTCATAGGGGCCATACAGGCCACCGAAGCGCTGAAATTGCTGGCCGGCATAGGAGAACCCCTCTGCGGCAAATTGTTAAGGTATGACGCGCGGACGTGCGGTTTCAGCGTCCTGCGTTTCAAGATGAATGAACATTGTCCGTCCTGCGGAAGGAGATAAGTAGCTTATGACTGCGCGAGTTGAACTGTGGCTGATATTCGGGGTTGCCGTTTCCGCGATGATGTACTTCGACCTGTTCGTGCTGAACAAGAAAGCCCACGCGATAAGGCTCAAGGAAGCGCTCAGGTGGGTAACGATATGGATAGGCGCCGCGCTGCTCTTCTGCCTCGGGATATATTTTATGCTCGGGCGCGTGAAGGCGCTCGAGTTCCTCACGGGATACATCATAGAAGAATCGCTTTCCGTAGATAATCTCTTCGTCTTCATAATGATATTCGAGTATTTCAGGATACCCCCTTCATTGCAGCCGCGAGTGTTGAAATGGGGCATACTCGGCGCGATAGTGATGAGGGCCCTGTTCATCATGGTCGGTGTCGGGCTTTTCAACGCGTTCGACTGGATAGTGTACCTGTTCGGCGCGCTCCTTATATTTACCGCCATTAAGCTCGCGTTCCGCAAGGAGGAGAAGTTTGACCCCGAAAAGAACCCGGTCCTTCGGCTCTTCAAGAGATTCTTCCGCGTCAGCGGGGATTACCACGGCGAGAAGTTTTTCGTGTCGCATTCGGGGTTGTGGTCCGCTACACCGCTGTTCATTGCCTTGTTGCTGATCGAGACGAGCGATGTGATATTCGCCATGGATTCCATACCCGCCGTGCTCGCGATAACGAAGGACCCGTTCATAGTGTACACTTCCAACATTTTTGCCATACTCGGCCTGCGCTCGCTCTTCTTCGTGATATCCGGCATGATGGGGCTGTTCAGGTATCTAAAGCTTGGTATATCGGCCATACTATGTTTCGTAGGCGTGAAGATGCTTATATCGCACTTTTACGAGATACCGATAGCCGTGTCGCTCGGCGTTGTCTTCGGGCTATTGGCTGCCTCTGTAATCGCATCCGTCCTGCATAAAGAAGGAGGCAAATAATGCCCGAACTCAGGGAGAATCCTGCGACCAAGAGATGGGTCATAATCGCGACCGAAAGGGCCAAAAGGCCGGAGGATTTCAAGAAGGGGGTGCAGGATGCTCCCGAGGTCCCTCCGTATGACGCCAAGTGCCCGTTCTGCGAAGGCAACGAGTCACTGAGCGGCGAGGAGATATTCGCGATAAAGGGCGTCAGGGTAATCCCGAACAAATACCCGGTGCTGGTCCCGCCGTTAAAAGGATCTCCCGCGGAACCGAAACGCTATAAGTCGGGGATATACCTGCACATGGAAGGCACCGGCAAACATGAGCTTGTCATAGAGAACCCGTCGCATAATAAATGCATAGCAACGATGAGCGTTGAAGAGGTTTCGACGATAATCAGGGCCTACCATGAGAGGTACCTCGCCCTCGACTGGGACCCCTCGTATAAGCTCGTGACTATATTCAAGAACCACGGCCCGCGCGCCGGCGCTTCGCAGCAGCACGCCCATTCGCAGATAGTTGCGACGTCGTTCATACCTTTGCACGAGAGGTTCGCGATGGAGGCCGCGCAGCGCTATTATGACGAGCTCGGCAGGTGCGTCTTTTGCGATATTATAAAGAACGAACTCGCGGAGAAGGAACGCCTCGTCATGCGCAACGACAGGTTCGTCGCATTCGTGCCTTACGCGGCTGTGCTGCCTTACGAGATCTGCATAATACCGCTAAAACATTCCACGACCTTCGCGGACCTGCAGCAGGAGGATATCATGCCGCTCGCGCAGATACTCCATGACGTGCTCGCGAAGTTCTACCGCAGCATGAACAATCCGGACCTTAATTATATCATCAGGACGGTCCCGCACCATTCCGCGTGCGAGCCGTATTACCACTGGCACATACAGGTCCTGCCGCGCCTCACTACGCCGGCGGGTTTTGAGATCGGCTCGGGTATCACGGTAAACGTCGCCCTTCCGGAGGAATCCGCTAAATTCTTGAGGGAGTTCAAACTATGAGGAAGAATGCCGCCGCAGCTTTGGCCGTTGTCGTCGTGTTGTTATTGCCGCCGTCCACTTACGCCGCCGCGCAAAAAAAACCGGCTGTCGCGCCGGGGCTGAAGGGCTGGCACCTTATCTGGAACGACGAGTTTAACGGAGAGGGGATAGACAGGAAGAAATGGTATGTCGAGGATGCCGCGCTCGTCAAGAACAACGAGCTGCAGTATTATACGCCTAAGAACGCCTATATAAAGAACGGCAAACTGGTGCTGAAGAGCGACAAGGAGACGATGGGAGGCCGCGCTTACACGTCGGGCCTTGTCGAGACTAAGGGCAGGTTCACTTTCCAGTACGGCAGGGTGGAGGTGCGCGCCAAGCTTCCCGGCACGAAGGGGCTTTGGCCCGCGCACTGGATGATGCCGGAGCGCGGCTCATGGCCGCCGGAGATAGATATTATGGAACTCGTCGGCAGCAAGCCGAACGTCATACACATGACGAACCATTACGGCGTCCACCCGCATAACCGTTACGATACTAAGATATTCGCGGGCCCGGATTACACGAAGGATTTCCATGTCTACGCGCTCGAATGGGACGAGGGCG
The DNA here is from genome assembly GCA_017992785.1 of Candidatus Omnitrophota bacterium. Classification (GTDB taxonomy): domain Bacteria; phylum Omnitrophota; class Gorgyraeia; order Pluralincolimonadales; family Pluralincolimonadaceae; genus UBA6215. Next base: position 77,554 of record JAGONY010000002.1, read on the forward strand.
AACTGCGCTGGTTCATAGACGGCGTCCAGAGGTCGTCGGTCTCAAGGAACGTCCCGAAGGAGCCGTTCTATATAATACTAAACACCGCCGTCGGAGGCATAATGCCCGGCAATCCCGACGCGACGACCGTCTTTCCGCAGTACCACGAGATAGATTACGTGCGCGTTTACGCGAAGGAGATACCCGGCACATATTTCCTGATGACATCGGCGGAGAACGGCAAGGTGGAGGCGGACCCCCGGCTGCCGAGGTATAACAAGGGAGATAAGGTAAAGCTTACCGCGGTGCCGAAGATCGGTTATAAGTTCGCCGGCTGGACGGGGGACCCGTCGCTCGGCGCGGACAACCCGGCCCGCGTCCGGATGAACAAGCATAAGAGCATATCGGCATCATTTATAGAGGACCCGAACGCGCCGAAACTCCTGTCGCGCGGCAAGGAAGCGTCCGCCTCGACCTTAGAGAGCGAGGCGATGCCCGCGAAATACATTACCGACGGCGACATGAACAGCAGGTGGTCTTCCGAGTTCTTCGACCCGCAGTGGGTAAGCGTCGACCTCGGCAAACCCTGTATAATAGAGGCAGTGCGTCTCGAGTGGGAGACCGCGGGCGCGAGGGTCTTCAAGATCCAGGTCTCGGACGACGGCAAGCAATGGGAGACGTTCTATTCGACCGACAACGCAAAGGGAGGGACGGAAGAGATAACGGGATTGAACACTGTAGGCAGGTATGTGCGCATATACGGCACCGAACGCAGGACAAAATACGGTTATTCGCTATGGGAGTTCGAAATATTCGGAAAGGAGGCGCCCTGAGGGGCAGCAATGAGATACCTTATAGTGTACGCGCATCCGAACCCTAAGAGTTTCAACAACGCGATAAAGGAGAAGGTCGAGGCCCGGCTCAAGAGGGAAGGCGCGCAATATGACGTGCGCGACCTCTACGGTCTCGGGTTCGACCCGGTCCTGAAAGGCAGCGACTTCGTCGGATTTAAGCAGGGGAAACCCCCCGAGGAGATCAGCAGGGAGCAGGAGTTCATAAAGAATGCCGATACGCTTATATTCATACACCCGGTCTGGTGGTTCGGCCAGCCGGCGGTCCTGAAGGGCTATATCGACAGGGTCTTTTCGTTCGGTTTTGCGTATACCTCGGACGGAAAAGGGCTAAGGGGACTGCTGAACGGCAAGAAAGCCGTTATATTGAACACTACCGGCGGCTCCGAGGCCGATTACAAAGACAATGGCTTCAAGGATGCTTTAGTCAAGACGGTAGATACCGGCACATTCGGGGTGTGCGGCATAGAGGTCAAGCTGCACAAGTTCTTCCATGCCGTTCCGGCCGTCTCGAACGAGGCCCGCGAGAAGATGCTGCAGGAGATAGATACCCTACCGCTCGGATAACATCCGATTACTGTTGACAAACCGGCGCCGGCAATGTAGAATTTGTGATTGAGTGAGCGCTCACTCAATTGGAGACCATATGCCGGGCATAGCAACGACACATACCGATACAAGACGCAAGATAATAGACGCGGTCATGCTCCTTGCCGCGAAGAAGGGTTTTGACCGCGCCACTACACAGCAGATATCGCGCCAGGCGGGGGTATCGGAAGGCATAATCTACCATTATTTCAGGAGCAAGGAAGAGCTTTGCCTGGATATGGTGAAAGAGAAGGCCGCCGAGTTCCGGTCGCATGTCGTCGACGGAATAGCCGGTATATCGGCGCCGGATAAGAAACTCGAAAAACTGATAGACCTGCACGTGGATCTCGTAACGAGCGGCGGCGGCCTCTTCAGGATACTCTTCAGCAGGGCCGGAGGCGTCCCGATAATATTCAGGCAGGCGCTCAGGAACGGCATCCTGCCTTATGCCGGGATAATACAGGGGATCATAAAGGAAGGCATCGATAAAGGCGTCTTCAGGCCGATAGACCCGAAGATCACCGCGCTGAACCTAATCGGAATGATGCAGGTCGCGCTTATAGCTATATTGCTGGAGGAAGTCCCGTTCACGGCGAAGGAAACAAAAGAGAACATTAAAAAGCTGTTTTTCGGAGGTGTCCTGAAATGAAGAAGAAGATAATAAAGCTGGCCGTCCTGCTGGCCGTGATCGCGGCTGTTGCGGCGATCGCCGTTTTCCTGCTGCCGAGGAAGCTGCCGAAAGGGACGTTCCAGACGACCGGCATAATAGAAGGCACCGAGGTCAACCTGAGCCCGAAGATAACAGAACGTATTAAGGAGATAAGGTTCCAGGAAGGCGATTATGTGAAGGAAGGCGAGACGGCGATACTTCTTGATCCCGAGAAGAAGGCCGCCGAATACGATCAGGCGCAGGCGAACCTCGATGTGGCGAAAGCGGGCGAACGTAACGCGGCCGCGGACATCGAGAAGGCGAAGGTCAGGATAACCGACACGAAGCGCGACCTCGAGAGGAATACGCGGCTGTTGGAGAAGAAACTCGTCGCGCAGAACGACGTCGACAAGGCGCAGACCGCTTATGACACCGCCGTCGCCGACCTGAACAAGGCCGAGGCGCAGAAGGCCTATGCCGAGGCCGGCGTCAAGCAGTCGGAGGCGGTACTGCGGGTCGCGAAGGTCAACCTTGACGATACCGTGATAAATTCGACTATAAGCGGCATCGTCACGCTGAGGGCTTTCGAGCCGGGTGAATTCGCGGCGGCCGGCTCAACGGTACTTACCATAGTCGACCTCGGGAATATCTGGCTGCGCGTGGACATGGAGGAGACCGCGGTCTCCCGCGTGAAGCTCGGGGATATCGTTAAGATTAAGGCAGACTCGCTCCCGGAAAAATGGTTCACGGGAAGGGTGACCGAGATAAACAGCGAGGGAGAGTTCGCTACCCAGCGCGACGTGAAACGCGGCCGCCAGGACATAAAGACGTTCAGGGTAAAGGTAAGGATAGACGAACCAAAAGGGTTGCTGAAACAGGGCATGACCGCAACAGCCACTTTCGGGGACACTCGGTAAAATATGGCATACGCGGCGGAAGTAAAAAATATCGTCAAGAAATTCCCGTCCGTCACGGCGGTGAATGACGTCAGTTTCTCCGTCGATGAGGGCGAGATATTCGGTTTCCTCGGGCCTAACGGCGCCGGCAAGACGACGCTTATAAGGATACTGACATGCCTTATGAAGCCGACGTCCGGCAGCGCGCAGATAAGGGGTACCGATGTAGTGAAGCGCCCGTCCCTCGTGAGGCGGGACATCGGCGTCGTCTCACAGGCCCTGACAAGCGACCTCGACCTTACCGCTTACGAGAACCTGAACATCTACGGGAAATATTTCGACGTGCCGAAGGGCGAGAGAAAGAAGAACATCGATTACCTGCTCGAAAAAGTCGACCTTAAGGACAGGGCAAAAGACCTCGTCGCTACGTATTCCGGAGGCATGAGGCGCCGGCTCGAGATCGCGCGCGGCCTGATCCATAAACCGTATATCCTTTTCCTGGACGAGCCGACGATAGGGCTCGACCCGCAGTCGCGCCGCGTAATATGGGAGCTTCTCCAGAAGATACGCGAGGAGACGAAACTCACGATATTCATAACGACACATTACATGGATGAGGCCGATGTCCTCTGCGACAGGATAGCGATAATCGACTACGGCAAGATCGTAGCGCTCGATTCGCCCGCGAACCTGAAAAGGAACATAGGCGGCTTCGACATCATCGAGGTCACGCTTGGGAATTCCGGCCCGGAAGTGACGGACAAGCTGAAGGCGATGAAGTTCATAAAGAACATCACCGAGAAGGACGAGAGCCTGCGAATATACGTTGAGGACGCGGCAAGATCGATGCCGGTGCTCTTCGATGAGTTCAAGAAGATGGGAGTCACGACTCAGTACCTCGCGATACACGAGCAGACGCTCGAGGACGTCTTCATACATTATACGGGCAAGACGATACGCGAGGCGGAAGCCCAGAAAGTCAGTTTCCTTATCGGGGCAGGAGCCCCGAGAAAAATGCCTGGAGCCAGGATATGAGGGCATTAGCGGTAACGGAGAGGGACCTTAAGCGTTTCATACGCAACCCGTTCGTCATAATAGCGAGCATATTCATGCCGCTGATGTACCTTGTGATCATGGGCAACTCGTTCCAGGGAGAACTCAAGCACCTTCCGGTCCTGCTGGTCGACCAGGACAGGGGCCCATACGCGAGGCGGATGGTCGAGCTGCTGCAGGCGCTCGAGGACGGCCCGCGCACTCTCGAGATAACCGGGGAGAGCGACCAGAAGAAGGCCGTCGAGATGGTAAGGGACGGGTTCTATAAGGCGGTCATTATAATACCGCCCGATTTCAGTAAAGACGTCGTCAAGAACTCGGAGCCGCAGGTCGGGCTGCTGCTCGATAACACCGATTCCATATCCGCTAACAGCGTCTCCGGCGTCGTCTCGAGGGCGACGGCCTACCTGAAGACGGAATATAACGCGGTCCGTCCGGACAGGTCGAGGCCTCAGCTGCGTTCGATAGAGCTGTATAAGAAAATAGATTACGACGCTTCTCTCGTCCCCGGCATAATCGTCATGGCTATATTCATGGGGACGACTTTTACCGGCGCGTTCAGCCTCGTCATGGACAAGTTCCTCGGCATACACGAGAGCTACCTCTCTACGCCGCTTACGCGGTTCGACCTCGTCGCGGGCACGATAATGAGCGGAGTGCTGATCACGACGGTAATGTCCGTATTAGTAATGGTAGGCGGCCTGCTGATAACCGGTATAAAGCTCGCCGGAGGCGCGAACACCTTCATCCTGCTGCTGGTTACCATGGCCCTTACCGCGCTCGGGCTCCTGAGCATGATATTCACGGTCCTCGGCAGGGCGGACCATCCGAGGATAGTCGGGGTGCTTGTCGGCTTCCTCAATGTCATATTCTACTTCCCGAGCGGCGCGGTATATCCGATAGAGAGTTTTCCGGGCTGTCTCAGGGCTTTCGCGACGGTCAATCCCGAGGCGTACGCAGTGCATGCTTTCAAGGAATTGATACTTAAGGGCTCCGGTTTTATCGCGGTGCGAGGCGACCTGTTTTTCCTCGCGTGCTTTACCGCG
>JAGONY010000016.1 GCA_017992785.1 Candidatus Omnitrophota bacterium
GTTCGAATATCCTCTTCAGGTATTCCCTCGGGATGCCGGGGCCGTTGTCACAGACAGATATCTCGTATTCCGTCTTCTGCCTGCAAATAGTGATCTCTATGTATCCGCCTTCAGGCATCGCCTCGAACGAGTTCCTTACTATATTCAGCAGCACCTGCCGCAGCCTGCTCTCCTCTATGGCCGCGTCCGGCAGGTTCTCGTCGAACGTCCTCCTGAAAGAGATGCCCTTGCACCGCCCTTCCTTCTCGAGGAACCTGATAAGGGAATCCACGATCACGTTGACGTTTGACCTCTCCTGCCCCGTCCTGGAGCGCTTCATGAAGTTCAAATGATCCTCGATGACGTCATTTATCCTGTATACCTCGTTTACTATCGACTTCACGAGCGTCGTCGCTTCTTCGGTATCCTTGTGCCCGCATTTCTTTATCTCGTTTTCGAGAAGCTCGGCGCTCAAGCTTATGGTGCTCAGCGGATTCCTGACGGAATGCGCGAGCTGCGCGGACATCATCCCCATCGCCGCGAGCTGTTCGGCGTTCACGAGCTGCCGGTGCATGCGCCGCTCCCTGTCCGAAAGGTATCCCATCATGACGGTGAAAAGCGTCAGGAACCCGGCCCTAAGCGAGAGATCGGTCCAGTGCATGACATACAGGCAATGGGGGCACGACAACATGTATGTCACCACCGATACCAGGGCGATCCATATGCTGCCTGCCAGTCCGTAATAGAACGCCTGCGCCGCCGCTATAAGGAAATAACCGAGGGTAAAGGTTGAGTCCAAGCCGCCTGTCATCGGAACGACAATCGCAAGGAAGGCAAGGTCGAGCAGGAATTCGACCAGGTATATCTTGGAGGCCCTGTCGGGCAACCTGAATATGGACAGGTATACCGCAATGTTATAGGCAAAGAAAGCCGCAATAAGCCACAGGAAGACCACCCTGTCGTGCGCGGAGAACGGATGGTATATGCCCCAGATAAGCCCGCCGATCGCGGCCGCGAGCTTGACGATCGAGAAACCGAAATCCGTCGGGTTTATGCCGGCCTTCTCTTTTTTATTTGTCATTGCAGTTCTTCCTTATATATTCTCAGTATCTCCGCGACGCTCCATGCCTGCGATATCGCGCCCTTAGGGTTGTACGGGGGGTCTCCGTCGAATATCTCGGATATCGTCCCGAGCCCGGCGTCCTTTAAATGCTCGAAGAGCGGCTTCAGGAACCTTCTCGCCTCCTGCCTCGTCTTGGCGTTCCTGCCGTAAACGTTAAGGTACGCGGATATGAAATGCGCGAGCAGCCACGGCCAGACGGTCCCCTGGTGGTAGCACGCGTCCCTCATCCGCTGGTCGCCAGAATAGACGCCCCTGTAATTCCTGTCGTTCGGAGAAAGCGAGCGCAAACCGTAAGGCGTCAACAGCTCCTTGCCGACGATATCGAGGACCTTCTTCTCCTTCTCCTTGCTTATGAGCCTGTACGGAAGGCTCAGCGCGAATATCTGGTTCGGCCTCAGGGTCCTGTCGACGCCTTCGTCGCTAACGCAGTCATACAGGTGCCCGCCCGATTCGCACCAGAAGACGAGCTCGAAGCTCTTCTTGGCGAGGCTCGCCAACCTCGCGCACTCGTGCCTGTACTTGAGGTTAAGGTTCTCGCAAATATCCTCCATTATCCTCAGCGAATTATACCAGAGGGCGTTGACCTCCACCGCCTTGCCGTTGCGCGGAGTGACGATCCATCCGCCTATCTTTGCGTCCATCCAGGTCAGTTGTATATCCGGGTCCGAAGTCGAGACCAGGCCGTCGCGGTCCATCTTTATGCCGTATCGCGTGCCGTTTATATAATATTTGATGATCTCCTCGAGGCAATCGAGCAGGTTCGACTCGACGAAATCGTAGTCGTTCGTGTATTCGAGGAACTTATGAACAGCCCAGAAATACCAGAGGGAGGAATCAACGCTGTTATATTCGGGTTCCCTGGATTTTTCCGGGAACCTGTTCGGGATCATTCCCTCGTCGCAGAACTTCGCGAATGTCAACAGGATCTCTCTCGCCTCGTCGTACCTGCCGAGCGTAAGGGTGAGGCCGGGCAGAGATATCAGCGCGTCCCTTCCCCAATCCCAGAACCAGTGGTAACCGGCGGCCACGGTCGAAAGCCCGTCGGCCCTCTTTATGAAGAACGAATCGGCGCTGTCCGCGAGCCGTACCGCTATGCTGTCCTGCAGCCCGACCGCCTCGGCTATCTCGTTATGGCGCAGGACTTCGCTTGATTCGAGCACCTCGACAGAGCGCATCTTGCGGCCTTCCGTCGAAGCGACTATATACGCCTTGTCGCCCTCTCTCACGAGGAAACCGAGTTCCCCCGGGCTATAGAGGTCCTCGCGGTATTCGAGCCCCCTCTCTTTCTCGCGGTTATACTCGAAGGACTTATACCAGTAACCGGCCTGCTCGAACCGGTCCGCGTTATTCGCGAGGTAGATCATCGGGGACTCGCTGTAAGGTTTCATCCTGATATAGCCCTCAAGGCAGTCGACGTTCTTGTTGAAGCTTGAGTTCTCGATCGAGAGCCAGTGGTAGTCGCGCGCGGCGATGAGGGGCCTTACGAGCAGTTCGAGGTAGCCGGGGGATTCCAGTATCTTGTAGGTGATCACGGTCGTGTTCTCGCCGCGGACCATGAATACCGCCTTCTCGACCGTCACGCCGCCGGCCCTGTATGTAAAGACCGGGAACGGGTCAAGGCGGAATTCGTCGAGGTACCTGTGCCCTTCGGGATGCACTATCCCCGGGTACTTGTTGCATGACAGGTTACAGCGGCTGCCGTCCTTGAAGACCAGCGTCTCCTCGAGCTTCGAGAGCATGACCGTGCGCGAGAGCGAGGGCCTGGCCGAAGCGACGAGCAACCCGTGGTACCTGCGGGTATTCGTCCCGATTATCGTCGAAGACGCGTATCCGCCGAGGCCGTTCGTCTCTATCCATTCCTTAGAGACGGCGGCCTGGAAATCGCCGCATACGTCCCTGCCGAAACGGATGGCATCATCCGTCCTCTGCTGTGATTCCTTCAGCGCATCCTTTACGACGGCCATATCATTCCAACCCGCCCTTCGTCTTCCCGCCCTCCTCGTCGAGCCTCTTGAAGAACTCTTCGGGATGCAGGTTCTCTATCTCTTTTTCGAAGGCCTTTACCTCGTCGGCTGTTATCGGCTTGTTTATGACGGGGCAGGCCTCAAGGACCTTCTCCTCGATAAAGATCGGGGAGTTCGTCCTGACCGCGAGCGCCATCGCGTCGGAGGGCCGAGAATCGATCTCCAGCGCTTTGCCGTCCTGCCTGACGGTTATCTTCGCGTAATACGCGTTGTCTCGCAGGTCCGATATCACGACCTTTTCTATAGAGCCGCCGAGCGATTTCACGAGGTTGACCGCGAGGTCATGGGTAAGCGGCCTTACGAACTTCTGCCCTTCGAGGGCCATTGCGATCGCGGCCCCCTCGCTTATGCCGACCCATATGGGCAGCAGCCTCGAGCCGTCCGCTTCCTCGAGCGTCACGACATATTGTGCAAGCGGCGGTATGAATATTATCGAATATATCTTCGCGGCTTTCATAACACAATATTATAGCAATGATGGGCCAAAAACAAGGGGTTTTTAGAGCATCTCAAGGACGAAGCATTTCAGGTAGTTCGACTCGGGAAAATTCAGCAGTATCGGATGGTCGCGGGGCTGTATGCGCTTTTCCACGAGCTTCGCACTCCGGCGCGATTCCCAAAGGGACTCGTCAATGATATCCATGAACTGGCCTTCCGAAAGGTTGTACGAGCACGAGCATGTCATCAGGTGCCCGCCCTTCTTCAGCAGTTTCATCGCCCTGAAATTTATGTCTATATAACCGCGCGCGGCGGCCTGCAGGTCTTTCTTCGATTTCGCGTATGCGGGAGGGTCGAGGATTATGAGGTCGAACTGCCTGCCTTCTGCCTGGTAAGCCCTGAGCGCTTCGGGCACTTTCCCTTCCCTCACCGAGATATTCCTGATACCGTTCAGGGCCGCGTTCTCCTTAAGCCTGCCCAGGGCCTGCCCCGACGAATCGACCGCCGTTACGTCATCGGCGCCGAGCGCCGCGTGCAGTGAGAAGAGCCCCTGGTACGAAAAACAATCGAGCACGGATCCCCTCGAATATCTCTCGACGGCAATATGGTTCTCCCGCTGGTCGAGGTATGCGCCCGTCTTCTGGCCGTTCATTATATCAACGGCGTACCTTATCTTCCCTTCGCGGACCTCGACGCCCCCGGCGGGCGGTTCCCCGTAGAGCGCCCCCTTCGATTCTTCCATCCCTTCGAGCTTTCGTGTCGCTGAATCGTTGCGCTCTATTATCGACTTCGGCTTCAGAAGTTCCACGAGCGTCTCCGATATCTGCCGCTTGATCCTGTCCATGCCGAGGCAGAGCGTTTGCACCGACAGGTGGCCCGCGTAGTTGTCGACTATGAGCGACGGCAGGCCGTCGGCTTCCGAATGGGCGAGCCGGTAGGCGTCCGCGTCCGTTATGCCGCTCCTGGCCGCGATGCTTTCAGATATCCTGTTGCGCCAGAACGCGGCGTCGACGGGAACATCTTCGCCGGTGATAAGGCGGATCGCTATCTTCGACTTCGCGTTGAAAAACGCCTTGCCGAGGAATTTCCCGCGGTTATCCTCGACGGACACTATGCCGCCCGAGAGCTCGGAGAGATCGCATTTCTCGATGTCATCCCTGTAGACCCACGGATGGCCGGTCCTGTTCCAGGCGGCTCCCTTCTTGGTAAGCTTCACTGAAGCGTTATCCATAATGCCGATTCTAACAGCGCACTGAGGATATGTCAATGCCGGCCGGTTATGCTATAATACCGGGGTTATGGACAAAAAAGGAAAGATACGGCAGAGCTTAAAATATTCTTTTATAGACGGCGCGTTCTGTTCGGCCTTCATAGGTTTCACGGAACAGTATATAACGCCGTTCGCGGTCGCCCTGAACGCCACAACCGGCCAGATAGGCATGCTGACCGCCTTCCCTAACCTCATCGCGTCACTGATACAGCTGAAATCCGCCGATGTGACCGAGCACCTGAAGAGCCGCATCAGGATAATAACGATATTCGTCTTCTTCCACGCGATGATGTTCCTGCCGATCGCGCTGATACCGTTTTTGTTCAGGGAGAACAGGGTCTTCTGGCTCATCATATTCGTCACGATGGCCGCGTCGTTCAACGCGTTTCCCGGCCCGGCGTGGACGAGCCTCATGTCGGACCACATTCCCCGGCGCAGCAGGGGCAGGTATTTCGGCTGGCGCAACAGGCTGCTCGGGGTAATAACGATAACCTGCGCGTTCCTTGCCGGCCTCATACTCAACGTCTTCGGCAAGGACAGGCTGACCGGCTTCATGGTGATACTCGGACTCGCGTTCGCGGCAAGGTTCACGTCGTGGTACTTCCTGAAGAAGATGTACGAGCCGCCGATAAAAGTGACCAGGGAGCACTATTTTACTTTCTGGGATTTCGTTAAGAGGGCCAGGGAATCGAACTTCGCAAAGTTCGTTTTCTATGTCGCGAGCATAAGTTTCGCGGTTAACCTCTCGGGCCCGTTCTTCGCGGTCTACATGCTCAGGGACTTAAACCTCAGTTATGCGACCTATACCGTTATCGCGATAAGCCCCACGATAGCGACCCTGCTGACGATGGGCATATGGGGCAGGCATGCGGACGTCGTCGGGAACATGAAGATCATACGCCTTACGTCGTTCTTCATCCCGATCGTCCCTGTGCTGTGGCTCTTCGGCCATAACGTCGCGTACCTGATCATAATACAGGTCTTCGCGGGATTCGTCTGGGCGGGATACAACCTCTCGATCTTCAATTTCGTCTACGACGCGGTAACGCCCGAAAAGAGGACGAGGTGCGTGGCGTATTTGAACGTGATAAACGGAACCTCAATATGCGCGGGGGCGCTCCTCGGGGGCATCCTCGCGTTCAAACTCCCCCCGTTATTCGGTTACAGGCTCCTGACGCTCTTCGCGCTATCGGGCCTGCTGCGCGCCATATTCTCGATGTCGATCCTCCCGCGGATAAAGGAAGTCAGGAGGGTCGAGAGGATAAAAAGCCTGGACCTCTTCTTCAGTGTTACGCGTATCCGCCCGATAGAGGTCGAAGGCGAGATGGATATCTAAAAGGGGTCGTCGATCTCCAGCAGGAACTCCCATACCGCGCGGGCTCTCTGGTACTGTTCCGGCTTGACGGGCCTCGGCGTATGCCCGCCGTTGTGCCATGCCTCGGGAGTGTTGAACCAATAGGCGCTCTTTTCGTGCCCGTAAACCATGTAATAACAACCGTAAGCCGTCTTTAATGCCTCTTCCTTCAGGCCGAGGCGGTACATCGTCGCCGCGAGGAAATATGTCGAGCCGGGCCAGATCTCCCTGGCCATGTTGATATCGATGTCGGTGCCGTCGGCGTTCTTGCTGTTCATCGCGCCGCAGTCGCCGACACCGTCTCCGTTATAGTCCTCGAGCGGCACGACGCACATCTCGTAGACCTTCTTCAGGTACTTGGCCATCCTGTCGCGCGGCAGGATATCGTCGAGCCCCATGGCCTCGCAGAACCTCTGGCCGTTCAGGCCGTCGGCCATTATTGCGTCCGAATGTTTCCCTGCGGTGTCAATGCGGTAATACTGCTTCTGCTCCGACCAGAGCTGCGCGTCAAGGTTCGCCTTCGCCTTGTCGAGTACGGAGATGACTTCCTTTATTATGTCGTCGTTCACGACATACGCGAGCTTCTCCATCGCTTCAAGCGCGCCGACCCAGAGGCCTCCGCAGAGAAGGCTCGTGCCGTAGAGCCCCCACGCGTCGTAAGTGTTGTCGGATCCGCTGTTATTCGGCAGGCAGTCCCCGTCGGTATCCTGCGACTTCATGTATTCGTAGGTCATCTTGACCGCGGGCCAGCAGTAATCGAGGAACGCGCGGTCTTCGTGCACATAGTAATACCGCGCCACCTGCTGTATGAATTTAGCGTGCAGGTCCTTCCAGTGCAGTTTGTTCGTGCCGTAGTTATCGAATTTGAAGAACGGGTCCTCCGTCGGCACGCCGAAATCGTGCGGCGTCTGGTGCAGGGAGTCGAAATGCATGATGCCGTCGGCAACACACCTGAGGATGTCCTTCTCTATCTCCGGCCAGAACTTAAGCGTAAGTATCTGGCAGTAATGGCGCACGTCGAACGTCTCGCAGTAAGGGTAACCTATCGATTCCATCACAAAGAACTTATGGTCGTCCTCGTGCAGGCCCATGTATTCCCTGTCATGCCCGGACTTGAGCCCCGACTCGTAGAATGTCCCTCCGAACTGCGTATAATATAATTCGTTGAACGCGGCGGTCTTCAGCCACTCCGGGTATTTATCGCTGTTTATTACCGGCGCCATCCAATCGTCGACCTGTTTTTCCCATTCGGCATAATGCCCAAGCGCTTCGACCGCTATCTCGAAGGAACTCGAAGCGTCGCGCCCGAAATACTCCGTATATTTCCTCCACCATTCTGTGCCCGTCTTGTGCGGGTCGCCGAATTTCACGACCGGGAAATCCCATGATATCACTATGGGCACCGTCACGGACCCTCCGGGCTCCAGCGACATCTCTACCGCTATCATCGCGGCGGAATCCGGTTCCTCCTTGGCCCAGTCGGTCCCGATAATTATCCTTGTATTCCCGGAGCTCTTCGCGGCTATGCACCACTCCGAACCCTGCGTCTCCGGGACGTTTTCGGGATGGTCCGCCTTCATCACGGCGCCTATGATCCCGCCTTCCTGCCTCTTGGTGTTCTTAAAGCCCTTCCGGGGCAATGTGCCGCTGAAAGGGGGTTGCTGCCATGTCAGAACGACCGTCGCCTCGGCTTTATGTTTTGTCGGGTTGGATACCTTGAACTGCCACACCGCGACGGGATATGAGGTCTCTTTATAATTATGCGGGATTATCGGGGAGAAGAACTTCTGCGACACGTCGAGGTCGAAACAACCGTAGGTCACCCAGCCCTTCGGCTGCAGCGCGTGGTATTGCGCGTCGCCCTTCTTGAGTTTCTCCCATTTCGTCTTCAGCGCGGGATCCGTCGATAGGGTACGTATCCTCTCCTCTTTCTCCCCCACCTTCTCGCGGAAATGGAACGCGGACGAATCGAGCCACCACTGGTCGTAAGAGCCGGCCTTAAGCGACCATGGGCCGAACGTGCCCGATATGCTGTACATGAACGACCCGGCGCCGAAACCGCCGAGCGCGACGCCCCTGTTGGGGCAGCTGCTCGCCGCCCCTTCAGGTATATCGCCGAGCGCCCTCTTCCAGGCGCAGGAGTGTATCTCGAAATAGTCCCTTCGTATTGCCTTCGCCATCTACTCGAGCGCTTCTTCCTTGATGACTTTTATCTCGACCGGGCCCTTGTATATGCCGCCGACCCTGCCGGAATCGTAGACCCTGACCGCTATGAAGTTCTTCGATTTGAAGTTTATCATCTTCAGCGGGATCACGTATTCCCTCTGCTTCTCCCAGACGGACTGGTGCTTCGGCGGGAATAGGCCGCTTTGACCGACAAGGTTCCTGTTAAAGAAGGTCATGTCGCAATCGTCTATGCCCCCGAACCTCAGCAGGATCCTCGCGCCCTTTTCGCTCCAGAGGGCCCTCTTCTCTTTCGGTATCGTGAAGCCGTACCAGTACCAGGCGTAGCCGTCATAATTATCGAATCCCTGGGCTTCCCACCCGCCCGGCACCGTGACCTGCTTCCATTCCTTGTCGGCCGACTTGAGCTTCGACCACTTGAAATCATCGCCGGCCCTCAGGTACCACTGGCCCGAAAGGTTCACCGTGTCGATGACTTTCTTCGGCTTAGAGAAATTGCATAGCTTCATCGCGGCCTTGATGTTGGCGTTCCGCTCGAACGTCTTCCATACCTTGCCGGTCCTGTAGTTCTCTATCATGAGGACAATGGCGCCCTGGTCTATGCCGATATACTTTCCCGAGACCCATTTCCTGTCCCAGTTAAAGGAGTCGACAAAACCGTACTTGCCCCATATCTTGTCCTTGTAATTCGAATACATGAACTTTGCGGCCTTAATCGAAAGCTCCGGCGTGAAGGTTATCGAGGATATCGCGGCGGTCGGCGCCACCGTGCCGTCGTTATCACCGTTAGGCGCGCCGTACGCCTTGTAGCCGTCGGGCCCGTCGCAGGCCGTCAATCCCCAGCAGTCGGGGCCGTACGTCTTGCTGCGCGTCATGTTGTCTATGCACCATTGCCTGTTCGCGAGGGTCGCCTGGATGGAGTTCTCCTGGTAGTCCATGAACCTGTCTTCCTTGCCCTTGAAGTCGACATAGCAATGCGAATACTGGTGCGTGAAGAGCGCGGGCGGGCCGCTGAACCTGTATTCCTTATAAGTGTTCATCCCGCGGCTGAACGCGCTCCATGAGTCCGGCGACATCGGATGGGTCGTAGATCCTATGCCCATGAAATAGAGCACGAGGTGTTCCGACGTATATCCCGACCATCTGTAGGGCAGGAATCCTTTTTCGGGGCTCCAGCCCATGCTCGGCGTCGTGCCGCTATCCATCATCCAGGCCCAGTCGACCCTGTCGTACAGCTCCTTAGCAAGCTTCTCTATCTCGGTGCCCTTGAAATACTCGCCGGCATACAGCACTCCCGCCATCAGCAGGGCCGTGTCGATCGACGAAAGCTCGCAATCGCCCCAACGGTCGCCGCTCCTCATGTCGAGGAAATGGTAATAGAAACCGTGGACGCATTCGGCCTTGTCCCTGAAGAACTTCAGCGTCGTTATTATCCTCTCCTCTACCTTGTCCTTCGGCAGCCAGCCGCGGTCTACCGCGATGCACAATGCCGGAAGGCCGAAACCTACCGACGCGATGCTCGCCATCGGCGCGGCGTCCGCCATGAAAGCCGAGCAATTATCCTTTATGAGCCCGTTCTCGGGATTCGCTTCGTCCCAGAAGAACATGCACGCGGAATGCTCGATGAGGTCGAGGAACTGCTCGTCCGTCATCGTTGAAAGTTCCGGCGCGGCCCATTTCATGACCGGCTGGCGCTCTACGCCGGTCCTCTCGCCGCTGAGCGCAAGACCGTCGAGGTATATCGTCCCGGAGAACGGCTGTCCGTAGTCGTTGCGGAACGTGACCGAGAAATTGTCCATATCGAACCAGTTCTTCAGCGACTTGAAATCCGACAGCGGTATCGTGATCTTCTGCCACTGCGTAGTCACGCCGCCGGGAAGCAGGTCCCTTATATCTATCTTGTCCTCGAAATGGGAACTGTCCTTGATCCCCACCCTGAAGACCTCGCCGCCTTTCTCGCCCTTTACCCAGAAGCTGATCTCCCCGTACTTGCTGAGGTCTTTCCTTAATAGGCCGAACCAGAAACCGGATTCCTGCCTGGCCCCGCCCACGCTATATTTGACCTGTACCGACTTCACGCCCTCCGTGCGAGCGCCTTCGGATATATAGCTGTGTTTGGCGGTGCCCCTGTTCTCCCATGTCCCCTGCATCGCATTCGGTACCATAAGGTTAACCACCGCCGCCTCCTGAGCGAAACAGAAATTACCCGTTAAAGCCAGAACAAACGAACACACAAGCCCGAGAATCGTCCTGTTGCTCACCATCCGCTCCTCCTATTTTCTCCCCCAAACGTAAGACATCGTTAAAAGCATCCCGAAAACGAAATGCACGGCTACCGTCAGCGCGTTAGCGGGAAGCAGTTCCCTCACGTTATCGTAATGCGCCCTTGCCGTCTTTATCGCTATCGCGGCCAACGGAAAAGTCGCCGCGGTGATAAGGGATAATCCCGGAAATATCCCCGTGATCGCGCCTGTTGCCGCCGCGATGTAAGCGGAAAGCATCAGCAGCGCGTAATACCCGGCCGCCTTCTTCCTCCCGATGGAAACGACGGTGTTGTTCTTGCCGGATGCGCTGTCCGCCTCATAATCGGGAAATTCGTTAATATAGAGGACCAGCGCTATGAGAATCGCCACGGGTACGGAGGCCCAGAACGGCTCCCACGCGAGGCGTCGCGCCTGCACGTAATAAGAGCCCACCACCATCAGGGGGCCGAAACCTATCCCTGTGGCCACCTCCGCGAACCTCGTATACCCAATCTTAAAAGGCCCCGCGGTATAAAAGAACGCCAGGAATATGCCTAAAGCGCCTATAGCTATAAGGATATATCCTTTTACGAGAAATACAAGGTAAAATCCTATCGCCGCCGTTGCGGCAAAACACAAAAGCCCGGCCGCCAGTACTTCGCGGGGTTTTAACAGCCCGCGGGTCAGGACCCTGCTTCCCCCGCTGAAAGGCGTTGGGGTCTTATTGACCACGTCGTCGCCGCTTTTGAAATCATAATAATCGTTCGTAAGGTTTAGTCCGGCCTGTGAAAGCACCGCGCCTGCCATTGTCAACCAGAACAGGCCCCAGTCGATGGAACCCGCGCCGTTAAACGCGACCGCGGCGCCGAGCGCCACCGGCACTACCGCCGCCGTGAAGAACTGCGGCCGCGGGGCCGCCAGCCAGACCAGTATTTTATTCATATTATAGGCGTCACTTTACGGCGGTATATATGCCCGCCGCCCCGAAACCGGCCGTCTCGTACCGGCATTCCCGGAAACCCGCTTTCAGGAACTTCTCTTTGACCTCTTCGGCCGTGTAAAATCCCGATATCGATCCCCCGAGGTACCGGAACGGGGATGTCCTGCCGTATATGATGAACCCTATCACGGGCAGCGCGCATTTGAGGTATATCCCGTGCAACGCTTTCCTTGCGCGGCCTTCCGGGCGTGTCAGGTCCAACGCTATCATAAACCCGTCGGGCTTCAACACCCTGCATGATTCCGCAAAAACCTTGTCGAGGTACTTCTGCATATTCCGGAGCGCGAAACCGCACGTTATGGCGTCGAACGTCCCGTTGGCATACGGCATATCGGAGGCGTCCGCGACGGTCCAGTTTATCCGTCCTTCGAGCTTTTTCGCGCGCGCTTTCGCTTTACCTATCTCGACCATCTCAGGGCAGAAGTCCAGCGCCTCTATGCGGCTGTACCTGTCCAGGGACGCGACCTCTATGGCAAGGTCGCCCGTGCCGGCGCAGAGGTCGAGCACGCGCGAACCGGGCCTCATCGCGCCTACCGCCATGCCGGCCGCCTTCTTCCTCCATGACCCGTCCATACCGATGCTCGCGAGAGCATTGAACAGGTCATACCGCCCCGCAAGGAACGAGAAGGTCTCGCGGATATCGGCGGGAACGGGGGTGTCCATGTCAGGCGGGTTCGGAACCCCGCTCCTCACAAACGGCAAAGACATAAAGCAGGTCGGATAGCCTGTTCAGGTAGGCCGTTATGCACGGCTCCACCTTTATCCTCGCGCCGAGTTCAACGACTGAGCATTCTGCGCGGCGCGCGACCGCCCTGGCTATATGCAGGACGGCTGAGCTCTCATTGACTCCGGGCACGATGAATCCGGAAGGCATCCTTATCCTGCCTTCGACCTCGTCCCCGAACTCTTCGAGCATCCTGACGTCGCAATCCTTTACAGAGAAACTCTTCCTCTCCGATCTTCCGGATGATATCGAGCCGGTTATCCTGAAAAGGTCCCTCTGTATGAGGCCTATCTTCTTCTTCACGGCGGGATCTTTAGCTTTGACCTTCGCCAGCCCGAGTAAGGACACGAGCTCGTCGAGCGCGCCCTGGGCCTTTATCCTGAGGTCGCACTTGGATACCGGCCTTCCGCCGCATAAACTCGTCTTTCCCCTGTCTCCTTTTTTCGTGGTTATCTTCATTATTTTATACGGTATTTCGCTGTCACGGTCGTCCTTATCCCCCCGCGCGCGTTGAAATCGCCTGTCACGATGCACCATTTGGGCTTGCATGCGGAAACGACGTCCTTGAGTATCTTATTGATGACATTCTCGTAGAATATGCCCATATTACGATAGCCGATGATGTAGTATTTCAGCGACTTCAGCTCTATGCACGACTTGCCGGGCATATACCTTATCGTTATCGTGCCGAAATCCGGCAGCCCCGTCTTCGGGCAGACCGATGTGTATTCGGGGATCTCTATGTTTATCTCGTAACCTTTATGCAGGTTCGGGAACACTTCCAATTTATATTTGTTTTTCATCTGTCAGTAATGTTTTATCCTCTATCTTTGGGTAGCATTATAAAACAAAAAGCCCTCCGATTCAATCATCAAAGGGCTCTTTTAAGGTCAATATCTACGCCTTGGGCAAGGCCTGGCCTACTTTCCCTTCACTCCCGCCTGGTAACCCGCCTGGTAACCGGCTTCATATCCTTTGGTATATCCCCTCTCGAAACCGTTCGAGTCTCCGGATGAGGAAGATGCGGGTGCCGGCGCGCTCTTCTCGCTCGGTATGATGGCGTCCGCTATGACATTGGCGGCTATACCGGTGCCCGCGCCTATCAGCGCGCCCTTGCCGGCCTTGCCGTGGGATGCGCCCGCGGCTACCGCGCCCGTCGCAGCGCCGACGAGACCGTTCCTGATGAGGCCGCTTGAATCGGCCGCGAGTACGGGGGCTGATACCGTGAATGTAAGGGCGATCAACAACATCGATACGATTAATATCCGCATATTACCCTCCTTCTTGGTTAAATTATATCATATAAAAAAACGTTGTCTATAACAAATTAACCGAGCATCTCCGTGAGCGCGCGGTAATTCAGAGCGGGATCCCCTTTGCCGAAAATACCGCTTCCGACGCAGGCCAGGTCCACGCCGGCGTCGCGTATCATGACGATATTATCCGATTTGAGCCCGCCGTCCATGGCTATCACGGGCCTGTCCTTCCTCCCGATAAGCGAGCGCGCCTTGTCGCACACTCCGGGGATGAACTTGCTCCCGTAATAGCCGGGGTTGACCGACAGGAAGAGTAATATGTCTATGTCCCTGAAATACGGCTCCGCTTTCGAAACCGGCGTTTCCGGGTTTATCGCTATACCGGCCTGCATGCCATGAGCGCGTATGCTCTTTATCACTTCGGCGGGGTCGTCCTTCGACTCGAGGTGGAAGACGATCCTGCCGGCGCCGGCTTCTTTGAAAGGTATGACGTAATTAGACGGGTCCTCGACCATTATATGTATCTCGAGCTCGAGCCCTGTCCTGACCTTCGCGAGGTCCGCGGCCGAAATGCTCTTTGAAGGCACGAATTTGCCGTCCATTATGTCCACCTGGACGAGCCCGCAGAAACCTTCCGATTGCCGTATCATCTTCTCCAGGTCTGCCGGCTTGTCGGTCAGGAGGGCCGGGACTATCTTCATCTGTTCTCTCCTTTTTTTATGTATTCGAGCAGGAATTCAGAAAGGTTCTTCGAAGCTCTTTTAGAGGCGTCCCTGAAACGCAGCAGCCTCGGCACGGAGAAGAACCCGAGCAGCGAGCGCGGAAGTTCCTCCAGCAAAGTGTCGCTCACCGCTTTTACCGCGAGGTACCTGGTCCCGGTTTTCGCGGCCGCTTTGGCCACGCCGGAGGATTCCATATCTACTACGATGGCGCCTTCTTTATGGAACGCCGCCGTCTTCTCTTCGCAGGTGAAAAGCGGTTTCGGCGAACAGAACAGCTTGCGGTCCTTCAGGTCCGAGACGATCACGTCGCCTATCTTGAGCTCGTCGACGAGAGCTCCGCAGAAGCCGGCCGATATTATCAGGTCCGGCTTATATTCCTCTATCACGCGCGCGGCCGCCTTTTCGGACCTTTCGGCGCCCATGCCGCTGCGGGCCATGACGATATCACCGCCTTCGGCGGTGATAACCGGCGCGAGGGATTCAAAGAATCCTATTCCGAGGCTCTTCGCGAACGGCCGTAATTCCCAGTAGAGCGCGAATATGACGGCCGCCTTAACGTTCATTTTTTGTTCATGCTCCTTAGCCGTTTCTTGACTTCCTCTATGAGTATGTCCGGCGTCGAGGCGCCGCCGATTATCCCGACTGACTTGACCCCCCTGAACTTCTTCGGGTCGAGGTCTTTCGCGCGCTCTATCTGCATAGTGTTATCGTTATACTTCATGCAGAGTTTCTTGAGTTTTATCGTGTTCGAGCTGTGATGGCTGCCTACGATTATCATGAGCCCCGCCTTCTGGGCGAGCTTTACTGCGTCCTCCTGCCTCTTCCTTATGTCCGCGCATATCGTATTTATTATCTTTATTTCGTGCGCGACTTTCATGACCTCCGCCACGACCTCCCTGCATAGCTCTATCGAATGCGTCGTCTGGAATATGAGGCCTACCTTATTCTTGAGCTTTACGGGGTCTACCTCTTTATGGTTTGACACGACGAGCGCCTCGTTCTTCAGGTGGCCCAATATGCCCTTAATCTCGGCATGCGCTTTGTCGCCGACGATCATGACCTGGTAGCCCTCTTCCTCAAGTCTCTTCGCGGAGACCTGCGCCTGCCTTACGATCGGGCACGTAGCGTCTACGATCTCCACCTTCTTCTCGTCGACTTTTGCCCTCTCCTCGGGGGATATGCCGTGCGCCCTGATTATCAGCGTGCCTCCCTTGACCTCGTCTATGCTCTTTATTTCTGTAAGGCCCTTCTCCGACAGTTTCCTTGTTATCGTATCGTTATGCACGAGCTCGCCGTTTATGTAAGCCGGCACCTTCCTTGAAAGCGCCTCTTCGGTCAGTTTTACGGCGCGGTTCACCCCGAAACAGCACCCTATCTTTTTCGGCGTCAATATCTTCATTTATTTCCTCCGGTCTTCGTGTTAGCCGTATACCCGTGCGAACGGAACCATTCGACCGCCTTCCTTAAAGCAGCCTCGATGCTCTCCTGCGGCAGCCCAAGCTCCCTTACCGCCTTGGATGAGTCGAAGGCGAAAGGCCTCGCGGCCAGCCTAAGGCCTTCCCACGGCACCGGCGGCTCCTTGTGCGTTATATTCTCCGATATCTTCCCGCATATGAACCCGATCGGCAGTAACGGCGCTGCCGGCAGTTTTATTTTCGGGGCGTGAACGCCCGTTATCTTCTCGAGCATCGCGAACAGCTCATCGAGCGTGAGGTTATGCGCGCCGAGTATGTAACGCTCCCCTATCCTGCCGGTCTTCTCCGCGGCTATATGGCCTGCCGCGGCGTCGTCTACATCTATATAATTCAGGACCGCCGGGATATAAGCCGGTAATTTCCCGTTAAGGTAGTCGATTATCATCCTGCCCGGAGGCGTCGGCTTGTAATCCCCGCTTCCGACCGGCGTTGTCGGGCTTACTATGGTGACCGGCAGGCCGTTCCTTGAATAGTTCAGCGCCTCGTTATAAGCGAGGAATTTCGAACGGGTATAATGGCCGGGCATCTTCGCGAGCGTCATCCGGGCGCTCGCATCCTCGTTTCCGGGCTTGCTCTTTGTGCCGCCCTTCATTATCGCCGCGGTGTTGGTATATACGACCTTTTCTACGCCTTCTTCGAGGCAGGCCTGGAAGACGTTCTTCGATCCCTTCCAGTTGATGTCATAGACCGCCTTCACGTCGGGGTACCACAGGTGCGCGTAAGCCGCGATATGGTATACGGCCCTTGAGCCCTCCACGGCTTTCCTGACCGAGCCGTAGTCGCGTATATCGCCGTAGGCCATCTCGACATCGTACTTCGCGCCGCCGGCCTCGAGGTTAACAAGGTTCGTCTCCCTGCGGACAAAACACCGCACCCGTTCGCCCTGCCCGAGCAGCTGGCGAACGACCCTCGAACCAATGAAACCGTTAGCCCCTGTCACTAATATCATTTTGGCGTCTTCCAGTATATTGCGAGCCCGAAACCCGCCCAGGCGATCTCACGTATCCTTTTGATTATGCTGAGCGCTACGCCGATCTCTCCGCCTATACCGAGCGCGGCGAGCACCGCGTATCCGGCGCCTTCCTGCACCCCGAGGGCTGCCGGCACAAAAAAGAACGCGGAGTTCGCTGCCTTAAAGAAAACCTCTATCACGAGCGCCCGGGCCCAATCAACCTGAACGCCGAGGAAATACATTATCAGATACACCTCGATGAGGCCGGCGAACCACCCGATTAGGTGATTCAGGAAGGAAAGGAAGAAGCGCGGCCTCTCCTTCGCGTAAAATTCGCTGATTACCCTGTCTATTTCTTCGAGGCTCGTCCTCTTCCCTTCAAGGGGATCGTTGAGCCTGAACTTTCGCGCCATCTTGAGCCCGAGCATGAAGAGGCCCTTCTTCTGCAGGAACAGGAAAAGGACCAGCAATCCAAAAACCCCCGCGAAGGTCCAGAGTATCCCGGTCGCGACTATGCCGCTGAACCTGAATATCTTCAGCGCGACCAGTATGCCCGCCAGCAGGAAGACGACTTTGCTAAGGAACAGCGATGTCTTCGCTATCACGACGCTCGCGAGCCCGTCCACCATATCGACGCCGTCGCGCTTGCGCAGCACGAGCGCCTTTACCGGCTCGCCGCCTATATATGCGGTCGGCGTAGTGTAATTTATCGCCTCACCCGCCTGTCTTGCGAGGAAGAACCGCCATAGCGACGGAAGTTTCACTTTCCCGCGAAAAGCCCACCGCCATCCCATCGTATCAAAGTAATATACGATAAGGTAGGCCGCTATGACAGCCGCTATCTTCCAGTTTAGCGAGACGATCTGCGCCAGTATCAGGTCGGGGCCCGACTTGAGGATTATCCACACAAAGAGCGCGGCCGCCAGGGCCAGCACGGCATTCTTGAATATCTTCATCTATTCACGGCCGGTCAGGTATTTGAAGTTGACCGCAAGCAGTATGACACAGAAAAGGTTCGCGCCTACCGCGGCAAGCCACAGGAGCGTCTCCATCCTGCCTATGACGGCAAATAATATCACGACAAGCGAGAAATCCCCGACGGACAGCACATCGATCACCTTGTCCCAGACGCTCAACTGCTTCTCTGCGCCGCCCGGCGCTTTCGGCATGCCGTGTATCGCAAGCCCGTAATTTTTCGTCTTTTGGAGTATGACGACAAAGAACGACAGGAATATCCCTATCATGGCGGCTATCCCCGCGATGAATATCACCGGGTTCTCGTTCTGCCTGTATACGCCGAGCATTATCCCTCCGAACGCGATGACATGGATTATGTAATCAACCATCGTGTCGAGCCAGCTGCCGAACTTCGACGACAGCCCTTTCGCCCTCGCGACCTCTCCGTCGCAGTTATCGAGTACATAGAACAGCTCGAAGAAGAGCGCGCCGATTACAAAACTCATCTTGCTGCCTATGCAGAAGAATAAAAAAGCGATAAGCCCCGCCGCCCCGCTCATCAAGGTGATCGAATTCGGGTGCAGGCCCGACTTTACGAACAAGCCGGAAAGCGGTTCACTTAAGACCCTGTTGATGCTCTTCATAGTAACCCTCCCGAGATCTCCTGCGCTTTTTTAACGTCTTCAGGGAAATCTATCTCCGTCCATTTCAACCCCGTCACATCCTCTATGCCCGCGCCGGCGCGCTGGCAGAAATCATCGAGCGCCATCTCGTAATCGCAGAGGCGGTTAAGGCATATCCTCTTTTCGAGGGCCTTTAAGAGCTCTCTCGAGTCGGCGGAGGACACCTTGCAGAAACCCACCCCTTCCCCGGTGCTGTCATGCTCCCTCGTGATCTTCCTCGCTATCTGTACCACCCTGCCTCCGAGGGAGGCGACCTTCATCTCCTCTCCGGTATCCTTAAAATCCCTGTCGACAAGGAAACAGTTGGCGTTCCTCGAATCGGCAATTTTCGCGAGGACCTTCTGCTCGAATATGACGTCCGCGTCCATAATCAGGGTGTCGTCATCGGCGAACTCGTTCCTTGCCGCATACAGCGAAAGGATGCTGCCGAGCTCGTAATCCGGGTTGGTTATATATTTGCATACGGCCGTCCTGTAATCCTTCCCTATCAGGCCTGTTATCATCTGCTTCAGGTGGCCGACCACGATCGTCACGTCCGTTATGCCGAGGTCTACGAGCGAATCGAGCATGCGCTCGAGCACGGTCCTTCCGCCGATATTTATCAGCGATTTCGGCATCTTGTCCGTCAGGGGTTTCAGGCGGTTGCCTATCCCCGCGGCGAGTATAACGGCCTTCATTTCTTGAATATGCTCCTTACCGCCTTTATGAGCCGGCGGGAATCGCGCCCGGTTATCTGTCCCATGTTGGCTATCCTGAATATCGTCTTCCTGAGCCTGGACTGGCCCGCGTATATGACGAATCCCCTGGACTTGAATTCCCGGTGCAGCTTTTCATAGGTACAGCCGGCGGGCAAACGCAAAGCCGTTATCGTATTCGAATGGTAAGCCGGGTCCACGAGGTATTCGAGCCCCGCGCCGTCGAACGCTTTCCTCAGGCGGCCCGCAAGCTTGCGGTATCTCTTTATGCGGTTGCCGGTGCCTTCCTTGAGCAGTTCATCCAGCGCGCCGTCGAGCGCGAGGAAAGCCTGCACCGCGGGAGTAAATAACGGAGAGCCCGCCTTCTGCGCTTCCAGATTCGCGGGGATATCTAAATAAAGCGACCTCGGCGCGACCCTCCTGATCTCCGGCAGCGCCGACTTCTTCAGGAGCACGAACGAAACTCCGGGTATGCTTTCTATGCATTTATTGGCAGTCCCTATACAGATATCGACCCCGCATTTCCTGAGGTCGAGGTCCTCCCCGCCGATGGCGCTTATCGAATCCAAAAGATACAGTTTTTTGTATTTTCTGCAAAGTTTTCCGGCTTCGTTTACGGGGTTCAATATCCCTGTTGACGTCTCATGATGGACCATCGCGACTACCGCGATCGACCTGTCGGCGCGGAGCTTCTTTTCCACGGCCTCGAGGTCCGGCGTCCGGGTGATATCCGACCTGATGTTTACGGTGCCTATCCCGTGGCGGCCGGCGATAACGGCTATCCTTTCGCCGTATATCCCGTTATTTATGACGAGGATCTTCCTGCCGCGCGGTACCGAAGACGCGACGGCTGCCTCAAGCGCGGCCGTGCCGGAACCCGTTATGAAGACGGCTTCGTAGGATGCCGCCGAAAATGCGCGGAGCAGTTTTTTTGCGCAGCCGGCCATCAGCGAGGAGAACTCGGGCTCGCGGTGGCAGATGTCAGGCGCGAGCAACTTCCTCCTTACGCTCTCCCTTATATTCACCGGCCCGGGGTTGAGAAGCACATATCTCTTCATGCTTTTTTGAACCTCCCCGCTATCTGCGGCGGCGCGATATCCACGCGCGGGGCTTTCCCGGCGGGATCGCGCCCGACTTTTACCAGCAGGAAATTCGGGCCCTGCCTGTCGAGGCATTCCCTGAAGGCCGCCGTAATATCCGCCGTCCCGCCTGCCTTCATTACGTTCCTTATCCCGCATCCGCGCGCTGCCTCGGCAAGGTCTGTCGAGGATGATACAGTCGGCTGGCCGCCGGTAGAGTCATAACATTCGTTATCGAGGACGACGTGGACGAGGTTCTTAGGCGATATCTTCGCGACCATCGCGAGTATGCCGAGGTTCATCAAAAGGTTGCCGTCGCCGTCGAACACTACGACCTTTTTATCCGGGTCCGCGAGCGCGAGCCCGAGTCCTATCGACGACGCCTGGCCCATCGAGCCGAGCATATAGAAATTCCGCGGCCTGTCTTTTGCGTTAAAGGTATCGCGCGAAATGAATCCGTTCGCGCAGATTATATATTCGTCTTTTACGACCGAGAGCAGGCCGGCGATCGCGTCGCGCATTATCATGATACGGCCCCCTCTCTTATGAACAAGGCGAAGGGCTTGCCTTCCTTTGCCAACGCGTCTGCTTCCGCAAGCGCGGCGCCGATATCGGGCCCGCCGCAGACCTTCGAGTTTATCCCTACGGCCTCCATAAGCTCGACGCAGTGCCTTCCCATTATTATGTGCTCCGGCGCATCTTTTCCCTCAAAACCGCGGAAGCTGATAATGAGCAGAACCGGTATATCGTATATGAGGTTGAGGCTCGTAAGTACATTTAGGGAATACCCTATGCCCGAGTTCTGCATAAGAACGCACGGCTTCTTCCCTCCGAGATACGCGCCGGCCGCGAGCCCGAGAGCGGTATCCTCCCTTACCGACGGGATATAGCCGTCCCCGAGCTCCCCGATAATGCTTCCGAGAAGCGAACACGGGACCCCGGTGAAGAAATCATACCCGAGCTTTTCGAGGCCTTCCCTGAATTCCTGAGCTTTCATGACTTGGCCCTAAGTGAACTGCCATCCTATGAGCTTCATTATATCCTTGAACGATTTCCCTTCGAGCACGCTGGCCGGCTCGAAACCGGCATGCACCGCGCATTCCGCGCAGCGGGGGTTCCTGCTCTTCGGGCCGTATTTTTTCCAGTCGGTCTTTTCAATCATCTCTTTATATGTCGCGAAATGCCTGTCGGCAAGCTGGTAGCACGGTGAACGCCAGCCGAACGGGTTGCGAGTCGGCACAGACCACGGCGCGCAATCGATCTCGCGCTTGCCCTGCACGAACTCAATATATAACGGGGAACCGAGGAAATTGTACTTCTTGAATTCGGGCTCGAGCTTCCTGAAATATTCCGCGAGCTCTTTCTTCTTTAAAAAGAACGCTTCGCCGACATGCACGTATCCGTAGGCGGGGGATATCAGGAAACCGTCCACTTTCAGCTCGTCAAGCGTTTTGAATAACTGCCTCAATTCATTTATATCGGTCTGCTTGTATATAGTAGTGTTCGTGCAGACGAAGTAGCCCTTCTTCTTCGCGGCCTTTATCGCCTCTATGACCTTATTGTAGGCGCCCTTCAGCCCCGTTATCGCGTCGTGGGTCTTCTCGAGGCCGTCTATATGGAAGTTGACCATGAGGTTCTCGCTCGGTTTCAGGCGCGGCATCTTGTCCCTGAACAGCAGTCCGTTCGTGCACAGGTAGATGTACTTGCCTTTTTTGACCAGCCGGTCGATAAGCTCTTCAATATGCGGATAGACGAGCGGCTCGCCCCCGCATATCGAGACGATCTGCGCGCCGCACTCATCGACGGCCTTCATGCATTCGTCAACGCTCATCATCCTGTTCAGGCCTTCCTTGTACTCCCTTATCCTGCCGCAGCCCTCGCAGGCGAGGTTGCACATGAAGGTCGGCTCGAGCATTAAAACCAGGGCGAAACGCTTCCTGCCCCTTATCTTGTTCGATACTATCTGTTTCGTTATCTTGGCGGTAAGCCCCGGCTTGAATCTCATATTTTATTATACCTTTAATTTTCCGCGAGCTG
>JAGONY010000017.1 GCA_017992785.1 Candidatus Omnitrophota bacterium
GCCTATCAGGACGAGTCTCTTGACCTTTGAGCCGACGGCCTTCCTCGCCTTCCCGAAATCGCTTCCCTTATCGTGTCCCCCGGCTATCAGTATGACCGGCTTCACGCAGGATTCGAGCGCCATGACGGTAGCGAGGACCGTCGTCCCCTTGGAATCGTTTATGAACTCCACGCCGCGCTTCTGCGCAACGCGCTCAAACCGGTGCTCGAGCCCCCTGAAGCCCTTGAGCGCTTGCCTTACCTTCGCGGGCTTTATGCCGAATATCGCCGCGACCCTCTGGCAAGCCAGGACATTCTCTATATTGTGGGCGCCTTTTATCTTCAGCTCCTCGGGACGGCACAACAGTCCGGGCAGGCCCTTCCTTCGCGAAAAGAAAACCGCCTTCGCTTTTGTCCGGGCGCTCAGCCCTTTTACGGCCGGGTCGTCAAGGTTCAGCACTGCCCAATCGGCCTTCCGCTGGTTCGCGAAGATGCGCGACTTCGCGTTGACATAAGCGTCGAGCCCGGGGTGCCTGTCGAAATGGTTCTGTGATATGTTCAACACTACCGCCACATACGGACGGAACTCCTTAACGCTCTCGAGCTGGAACGAGCTGACCTCAAGCACAACCACAGAATCCTTTGTCGTCTTCCCTATCTCGCCGCAGAACGGATTGCCGATATTCCCGCAGACGACCGCGCGCCTGCCGCCTCTTCGCAGTATTTCGCCGATGAGCGTCGTGGTCGTCGATTTCCCGTTGGTGCCGGTCACGGCGACTATCGGGACTTCGCAGCACAGGTAACCGAGCTCTATCTCGCCGATGGCCGGGACTCCGTATTCACCGGCCCATTTAAGGACAGGCGATCCCTCCGGCACGCCCGGGCTTATTACGACAAGGTCCTTTCCCCGTATGTATCCGCGGCTGTGCCCGCCGATCTCTACGGCGATGCCCTTCTTCTCGAGAAGGCGCTTATGCTCCCTGAGCGCCGGCGAATCGCCGGAGTCGGTAGCCCAGACAACGGCGCCCCGCTTTTTGAGGAGCAGCGCCGCGGCCATCCCGCTCTTCGCGAGCCCCGCAACCGTCACTTTTTTACCCTTGAAGTCCGTCATCTCAGTTTTAATGTCGATAAGCTTATAAGTGCCAGTATTATCCCGATTATCCAGAACCTGATGACGACCTTCGTCTCCGACCACCCTTTCATCTGGAAATGGTGGTGGATCGGCGCCATGAGGAATATCCTTTTCTTTAAGAACCTGAAGGACGCTACCTGTATGATCACTGAGAGGGCTTCCGCGACGAATATACCCCCGACGACCAGCAGCAGCAGTTCCTTCTTTATGAACGTCGCAACGACGCCTATCGCGCCGCCGAGCGCGAGGGAGCCGGTATCGCCCATGAACACGTTCGCCGGGAAGGAGTTGAACCACAGGAACCCGAGGCCCGCGCCGAGTATCGCCGCGCAAAAGACCGCGAGCTCGCCCGCTCCGGGAATATGGATTATGTTAAGGTATTCGGCCATCTTCACGTTGCCGGTTATGTAGCTCAGGGCGGTGTAGGTAAGCACGACGATCACCGTGCAGCCGATGGCGAGACCGTCCAGCCCGTCCGTTAGGTTGACCGCGTTCGACGAACCGACTATCACGAGCATCGTGAAGAGCACGTAGAATATCCCGAGGTTTATGACGAGGTCCTTCAGGAACGGCACGTCGAGGTCCTTTCCTATCTGCGGGTCGAAATAGACATAAAGGCCGAGCATAAGGCCGAGCATCGCCTGCCCGATGAACTTCGAGCGCGCGGTCAACCCTTTCGACACCTTTAGCTTCATCTTCATATAATCATCGAGGAACCCTACGGCGCAGAGCCATATTATGGACATCAGCGAGAGCAGCACGTACTTGTTCGTCAGGTCTCCCCAGAGCAGGGTCGACAGCACTATGGCCGTGACTATCAGCAGGCCGCCCATTGTCGGCGTGCCGGCTTTATTCTTGTGCATCTCGTATATGCCCTTCGCGTCATCGGGGCTCCTGACGACCTGCCCTATCTTCAGTTCGCGCAACCTCTCGATTATGAAAGGCCCGAGAAGCATGCACAACAGGAAGGACGTTACCGCCGCCCCGGCCGCGCGGAACGTGATATACTTGAAAACGTTGAACCCGAAAAATATGTCCCTTAACGGATAGAGCAGGTGATAAAACACTTTTTTATCTCCTCCATCTTCATGCCGCGCGAACCTTTGACCAGGACCAGATCCCCTTCCTTTAATATTTTCTTCAAGGCCTTTGCGGCCTCTACGGAATCTCCAAAGCGGAGGAGGGTTTCACCGCCGATTCCCTCCTCCCGAGCGCCCTCCAGGATATACCCGGAGAGCGAGCCCACACCCGCTAAAACATCCACGCCCGCCATCGCCGCCTGCCTGCCGGCCTGCCTGTGAAGCTCCGGAGCCGAATCGCCGAGCTCGAGCATATCGCCGGCGACGAGGACCTTCCTCTTGCCCGGCCCCATGTTGCAGAGCGTCTCTATCGCGCTTCCCATCGAAAGCGGATTCGAATTATAACAGTCAAATATGAAATCTATTCCTGAGCACGATACGAATTCCATCCTGAGTTTCGGGAGTGTGAAACCCTCGAGCGCTTTCGCCGCATCGGGCGCCTCGACGCCGTATAATGAGCCCGCCGCGATCGCCGCGAGCGCGTTGTATATATTGTGCCTCCCGAGCACCCTGAGTTTTACGATATGAACGCCGTTCATCATGAAGCTCATGCCGCAGGCGCTCTCCTGGATGTTGTCGGCGTAAAAATCGCAATCCGCGCCGAACCCGAAACTCACGACCTCCTCGCACATCCTGCGGGCCGCGCCGGCAAGCTTCGGGTCGTTGCCGTTGACTATAACAGATCCCTCTTCCCCTATCCTCTTCACGAGGTCGATCTTCTCCGCCCTCACGTTGTCGACCGTGCCGAAATATTCAAGGTGCGAAGGCCCCGCGTTGATTATGATGCCGCAGTTCGGCTGGACGATATCCGCGAGGTGCGCGATCTCGCCCGGATGGTTCGTCCCGAGCTCTATGACGGCTATCTCATGGCTGCCGTCCATCCTCAGAAGCGTCTGCGGCACGCCTATGTAATTATTCTCGGTGCCTTCGGTCTTCAGCACTTTATATTTTAAGGAGAGTATCAGCGATAGCATCTCTTTCGTCGTCGTCTTGCCGTTGGAGCCGGTCAGCGCGATCACGGGAATATCGAACCTCCGGCGGTGCAGTCCCGCGATCCTGCCGAACGCGTCCAGCGTATCGCGGACCTTTATTGACGTAAATCCGCCGTCGGCCGGCGTTTCGCGGCTGACCACCGCGCCGGAGGCGCCCTTGCCGCGGGCTTCAGCGATAAAATCGTGGCCGTCATAATTCGGGCCCTTTATCGCGATAAAAAGCGAGCCGGGAGATATACTCCTCGTATCGGTGGAAACGGAACCGAATACGGCTTCCGCGTCCCCGCCGGAGAGCTCTCCGCCCGTCGCTTCCAATATGTCCTTAACGTTGAGCAAGTATCTTCCTCGCGACTTCCCTGTCGTCATATGATATCGTCGTATTCTTGAGGACCTGGTAGGCCTCGTGCCCCTTTCCGGCTATCAGCACGCAATCGCCGTCGTCAGCGCCGTCCAGGGCCTCCTTTATCGCCTGCGTCCTGTCGAGAATGACCTTATAGTTACCGCCCTTGATGCCTGCCGTTATCATTGCCGCAATGGCCTCCGGTTCCTCGCTGCGCGGGTTATCGGAGGTCACGTATACGAAATCCGCCATCTCCGACGCCGCCTTTCCCATGCGCGGCCGCTTCGTTTTGTCCCTGTCGCCGCCGCAGCCGAAGACGACAATGACCTTTTTCTTTATCAGCGGCTTCAGGGCCGACAGGACATTGCTTAACGCGTCGTCCGTATGCGCGTAATCCACGAATACCTTGAACGGCTGCCCGCATTCGACAGGCTCGAGACGCCCGGGCACCGCCCCCAGCGCCTCTATTCCCCGCTTTACCCGGTCCGCGGGAAGGCCGAGCCCTATGCAGCACGCCGCGGCCGCCGTCATGTTATATACATTATGCATCCCTATCAGCCTTGAATCCACTCCAAACCTGCCGCCCGGATGGTTTACGGTAAACCTCGTCCCGTCGAGCGTGAGCGCTATGTCTGTAGCGAGGAAATCCGCGACGAGCTTCGTGCCGTAAGTCAGGGCCTTGCCGCCTGAGGCCTTTATGAGTCTCCTGCCCCATTCGTCGTCTATATTTATCACCGCATGAGCATCGTCCCTCAAACCTGAAAACAGGCGGGACTTGGCTTTAAAATACTCCTCCATCGTCTTGTGGTAATCGAGGTGGTCGCCGGTAAGGTTCGTAAAGACGGCGGCATCGAACGATACGCCGCCTGTCCTGTTCTGGTCGAGCGCGTGCGAAGAGACCTCCATTACCAGGTAATCGCTGCCGCTCTTGGCCATCTCGCCCATGAAGCCAAAGAGCTCCACCGGCCCCGGAGTGGTGTTCGTCGCGGGGATCACCCTGTTCCCTATCCTGTAACTTATCGTCCCGATCACTCCCGCCTTATGCCCCGCGGCGGATACGATGCTGTCGACGAGATAGGATATCGTCGTCTTGCCGTTGGTCCCTGTAATGCCCACGCACTTCAGGCCTCCGGCCGGCTTCCCGAAGTAGGCATTCGCTATCCTCGGCGCCGCTTCCCTCGAGCTCCTGACGTATATCCTCGCGACATGGTCGGGAACTGCGACGTCCTTCTCCATGACTATGGCGACGGCGCCCCTGTCCACCGCTTCATTTATGTATTTATGGCCGTCGGAGGAAGCGCCGGTGACGGCGATAAAAAGGAAACCTCCGGTTACGCCTTTGGAATCGCAGGATATCCCCTTTATATCCATGCCGTTGCCGGACGGGAAGACGGACGATTCCTTGTATTCCGTGTCGCTGAGCAGGTCCTTAAGCTTCATCTAATCCTCGACCTCTTCAAGCTCTACCTCCCTCCTGGCTTCCACAACTTTTCCGGGCCTTATGTCCATATACCTTAATGTGTCCCTGACCACTTTGCTGAAGACCGGCGCCGCGACCACGCCTCCGTAATACAACGGGCGCGGCTGGTCGAGCATCACCACGACGACCACCCTCGGGTTCTTGACCGGCGCGAACCCGATGAACGACGCGATGAACTTCGAATGCGAATACGTCCCGTTCTCTATCTTCTGCGATGTGCCCGTCTTGCCTCCGACGTCATATCCCTCGACCCTTGCGAGCTGGCCGGTACCGTCCTCGACTACACCGCTAAGTATGTCCCTCATCGTCGCGGC
This sequence comes from Candidatus Omnitrophota bacterium, assembly GCA_017992785.1. Lineage (GTDB taxonomy): Bacteria > Omnitrophota > Gorgyraeia > Pluralincolimonadales > Pluralincolimonadaceae > UBA6215. The sequence continues at coordinate 5,316 of JAGONY010000017.1, forward strand.
CGTGCGCTCGGATAGCACCTGCCTGACCGCCGTGACAGGGAATTCCTTGATAAGTTCTCCGTGTTTGTCCTGGATCGACTCTATTATGCGCGGTTTCATCAGCTTTCCTCCGTTTGCGATGGCCGACATCGCGCATGCCATCTGCAGCGGGGAGACGACTACCTCCTGCCCCATAGGTATCGCGTAGATCGAGGTCCCGGACCATTTCGAGGGCGGGCGGATGAAACCCGGCACTTCGCCCGGAAGGTCTACGCCGGTAAGGTCTCCGAAGCCGAATTTTTTTATATACTCGTAAAGGCCGTTGGAACCGAGTTTCATCGCGACCTTGACGGTGCCGATGTTCGACGACTTCTCTATGACCTGCCTGAACGTGAGCCACCCGTGCGGCTTGTGGTCATGCAGGACCTTCCCGCCCGCACGTTTCCAGGCGCCGTTCTCGCAGTAAAAACGGTCGCTGAGGCCGACCGCATTTTGCTGCAGCACCGCTGCGGCCGTAACTATCTTGAATATCGAGCCCGGCTCGTACATGTCGGTCACGGCGCGGTTGCGCTTCCTCTCCGGGGTCACTTTCTGGAATGAGTTGAGGTCGAATGTCGGCCTGTTCGACATCGCGAGGATGTCGCCTGTCCTCGGGTCCATGACTATAATGCAGGCGCCTATCGGATGGTATTTCTCGACCGCCGCTTCGAGCTCGCGTTCCGCGATATACTGTATCACGTCGTCTATCGTAAGCACGAGGTCGAGCCCGTCTACAGAAGGGTAATATTCGTACTCGAACGAGGCGATGGCCCTCCTGCGCGCGTCACGCAACATCGCCCTGTATCCGGGCGCGCCTTTCAGGTATTCGTCATACCTCAGTTCGAGCCCCTCAAGCCCCCTGTCATCCGTGCCGGCATAGCCGATTATCTGGCTCGCGAGCGAGTTGTTCGGGTATACCCTCTTCGGCTCTTTTATGAACTCCACCCCTTTGATCTTCAGCGCCCTCACCCTTTCGGATTCGGAAGGGTTCAGCTTCCTCTTCAACCAGACGAACCCTTTGTCCCTGCATATGCGGTCATAAACGAACTGTTCGCTAAGGCCCATGGCCGAAGCGAGTTTCTTGGCAGCGGACCTCTTCTCCTTTATCTCCCTCGGGTTGGCGAAAACGGAATCCAGGTTCAGCGAGACCGCGAGCGGCGTAAGGTTCCTGTCGTAGATAGTGCCGCGTTTCGGCTGGAGTTCGATGACTGCGGTATGCTGTTTCTTCGCGAGAAGCGCGAGTTCGTATGCTTTTGCGAGCTGGATGTATACAACGCGGATAAGAAGGAGGCTTAATAAAACAATGAATAAAGAAAAGATAACATTCAGGCGTTTCCTGTGGGCTCTAGTGTACACGTATAACCAACCCTTGTTTTCGGCGGAAAACTATTAGGGTATATAAGTAGTTACGATTATTTTAAAGGTTTAGCCTGGGCTTCGGGCCCCAATGCGAACAGGCCCGCTACGGTCTGCCGGACCCTTCCGAAGAACCCGACCGCGCCCGCGTTAACGGCGTTATCCGCGGCGCTGTATCCCTGGGCCGAAGATAACAGTATAAAGCGCTCCTTTGAGGGGACCTCCATCTTGACGTTCTTTGCCAGAAGTGTCTTCTCGAGACGCGCCGGGGATTCCAACTGCCTTACATTATACAGCAGTATCTTATTGCGGTCAAGAAGCTCCGAGTAGGCCTGCTCCTTGGCTTTAATATCATAGCTGAGGCGTATCAGCGAGGTCTGCTGCGTCACATAGACCAGCGCTACCGCCGTGACCGACACCGTCATTATCAGGAACTTGTAAACTTTCATCTCTCCCCTATCCGGGCGTCGCTTCGCTCCGTCTAGCCGCTCTCCGCCATCTTGGTCGCCGCGCGCATCTTTGCGCTGCGCGCCCTCGGATTATCGCCGATCTCCTGCTCGGTCGGCGTCACCGGCTTCTTGTTCTTCAATTCCAATATCCTTTGGGCCCTGGCTTCCCTGAACTTGTTCTTCACGATCCTGTCTTCCAGCGAGTGGTACGAAATCACGCATATGACACCCGCCGTGTTCAGCAGCCCGATCGACTGGTCAATCGCCCTGCCGAGCGAGCCCAGTTCGTCGTTGACCGCTATCCTGAACGCCTGGAAACTCCTTGTCGCCGCGTGCACCCTGCCGTGCCTCATCTTATAAGGCATTGCGTGCACGATTATATCGACAAGCCTTCCGGTCGTCTCTATCCGGGCCTTCTTCCTCTCCTCCGCGATCGCCGAGGCGATCCTGCGGTGGAACCTTTCCTCGCCGTACTCCTCGAGTATGCGGTCGAGATCCGCTTCGCTCGCCGTATTGATGAGTTCCGCGGCGTCTTTTTCCGCCTCGGTATCCATGCGCATATCGAGCGGCGCGTCGGCGCGGAAACTGAACCCGCGGCCCGCCTCGTCGAACTGCATCGAGGATACGCCGAGGTCGAACAGGAAACCGTCGGCCCCTTTTATCCCTGCCCTCTCAAAGATCGCGTCAAGCTCGTCAAACCTTCCCTTGATCAGGTCTACCCTCTCCCCGGGCCTCCCTAATCTCTCCTTCGCTATCTCAAGCGCCTGCGCGTCCCTGTCGATACCGACCAACCGGCCCCCGGGTGATATCGCCGCGACAATCGCCTCGGCATGGCCGCCGAGCCCGACCGTGCAGTCGACTATCGTCTTACCCGGCGCCGGCTCAAGCGCCTCAAGCACCTCTTTCAAAAGAACGGGCTTATGTGTTATCAAGTTCCAAAAGATTCTCCGCGGTCTTCTCGAACGAAGGCGCCGCGTTATCGTAGTACCTGTTCCACTCCTCCTTAGACCATATCTCCATCCTGTTCGAGACGCCGACTATCATCACGTCCCGCTTGATCCCCGCGTAATCCTTCAGGTATTGCGGCAGCAGGACCCTTCCCTGCTTGTCGCATGTGACGTCGATGGCGCCCGAGAAGAACAGTCGGTTGAACTTCCTTGAATCGGCTTTGGTAAAAGACATGCCTTTGAACTTCTGTTCGGCGAGCTTCCATTCTTCCTCGGTAAAAACGAAGAGGCACTTGTCGAGGCCGCGCGTCACGTAGAATTTTTCGACGAAATTTTCCTTGAAGACCTCGCGGAACTTGGAGGGTATTATTATCCTGCCCTTCCTGTCGATAGTATGTTCGTATTCACCGTAAAACATCTATCATCCCCCCAATAGCGAAGACAATAACAAAAAGGTTGTGGGCCCAAAATTTATAAGGACCGGCTGGACCCTTTTTGCTTTGCCTTTCCCTCTTGCGAGGGCTCCCCGACAAAGGCTAATTTGGACCCACAACCATATTCTCCACTTTAAACCACTTTACTCCACCTGACGCTACAAAGTATACACCCCTCCTCCACTCGTGTCAAGGAAAAAAACGGGAAAAAAACGGGGCCATCCCGTAAGGTGCCACCCTGCCATATTATGGTCGCAGGGTGGCTCCGAGTGGGATGGCCCCTAGATTACCTAGATTAGCGGTTGGGGGTAAACGGGGTGCCGCGCTCTGTTCGCTTGATGCCTTTCAGGGCGAGGTCGAGTATCGCGACGGAATCGCAGAATCGCTTGGCCTCTTCAACGGAGATGCGGCCATCGAGGCAAATCTTGGCGAGGCACTGGTCGAACGTCTGCATGCCGAATGCGGCTCCTTCTTCTATGTACTGCAGGAGCTCGTTCGTCTTGCCCTCCCTTATGAGGGCGGAGATCGTGGGTGTATTCAGCATGACTTCACAGGCTGGCATCCTTCCCTTGCCTTCCTTTACAGGAATGAGCCTCTGCGAGATAACGCCTTTTAGCAGCAGCGAGAGCTGCATGCGTATCTCCTCGTGCTGGTGGGGCGGATAAAAATTCACTATCCTCTCGACGGTCTGTATAGCGTTCACCGAATGGATCGTGCTGACAACAAGCTGGCCCGTTTCGGCGGCTGTCATTGCGGCAGCCATCGTCTCCATGTCGCGTATGTTGCCGATGAATATGACGTCCGGGCTCTGGTACATAACATGTTTGAGCGCGTCGAGATAAGACGGCGTATCGAGGCCGAGTTCGCGCTGTTCGATTAGCGACTTCTTGTCCTCGAAAACGAACTCTATCGGGTCCTCTATCGTTACTATATGGGACGGCAGGTTCTGGTTGATGTATTCTATTATGCTCGCGATAGTCGTGGACTTTCCGCTTCCGGTCGCGCCCGTAATAAGTATGAGGCCCCTCTTCTCGAGCGCCAGCTTGCTGAGCACTTTCGACGGCAGGTTCAGCGAATCGAACGCTTCTATCTTGCCCTTGATGAACCTGAATACCGCGCCGGGCAGGCCGTTCTGGTGGAATATACTGCCGCGGAACCTTCCGAGCCCCTCGAAGTTCACGCCGAAATCTATCTCGCGGTCCCTCTCGAAGGCCTTTTTCTGTTCCGCGCCCAGGACCTCGTCAATGATCTTCGAGATGTCTTTTTCGGTAAGGGCCTCGGAACCCTGCGGTGCGAGCATGCCGTCCACGCGAAAATTAACGGGGCTTCCCACCTTAAAGAAGATGTCGGAAGCCCCGGTATCTACCATCGACTTGAAAATCGCTTTTATGTCCATAGTCCGCGCCGCGTCTCCCGTGGGTTCATACCGCGCTGTTCTTATGCTGTTCGACATACTCCTTTATCTTCGCGAGCAGGGCCTTGTCTATATCGAGGAACTTCACGCCCGTCCTGTAATCCCTGTTCTTCGAAGGCCTGCAGTACCGGACCTCGCCAATGACCCTTGCCGGTTTAACCGGACCGAATATCGAGGTGTCGAGCTGTATGACGAGGATCGCGCCTTTCGGAAGGAATATCGGCGATATCACGCCGAGGCCGATGATGCTTATGTCGACTATGACGGCTTTCTGGGGTTCGCGGATTATGCGGACCTTGTCCTTCATGCCCGTGTCTATCTCGACCATTATGGTCGCGTCTATCTTTACCCTTATGCCGGCGCGGCACTCTATAGACAATTCCTTCTCCTAAAATTATTTTGGGCAGGCCTATAAGCCGAGTTTCGTCCCCTGCAGATTTACTTCGGCCTCTCGGCCAGAAGTAAATCAATACGCTGGGGATGGTCATCCATCTAGACCCCGGATTACTCCGGGGCTCAAGCAGCCAACCCGCGCATCCGCCCTTGCGGGCCTGGAGCGGACAGCCCCAAGAGATGCGCCTATTTGGCCTTGCTCCGCGTAGAGATTGCCGCGTTTCACTTCGTCCCTGCGTTAAGGCCGTCAGGCCTTCCGCATGGGATTGTTCGTCACTGTGGCTCTCCCGAGCCAGGACTTCGGAGAAGTCCGGCATCGGGATCCTGCGGCTATTACTAGCCCCGGGATTATCCTCGCCTTGCGGCGGACGGGTGTTACCCGCTACGCTGTCCTTTGGAGCTCGGACTTTCCTCCCCAGGCGTATTGATTTGCTTCTGTTCTAGAGAACGAAGCAAATCAGCCAGGGGCGACCATCCGGCCTGCCCAAATCCTGTGATCTAAAAGAGCGACTCCTGGCCCACGGCCTTATCGGCCAGCCTGTCCGCCCCCTTGTTGAGGGAACGGTCGATATGGTTTATCTCGTATTTCCTGAAACCCGACAACAGGTGCTCGACCTGCCCGTTGAGCACCTTCAGGTCCTTATCTTTTACCTTATATTCCTTTTTCAGCTGCCTTACAAGCAATTCCGAATCCGAATTGATTATAACCTCATCGGCCCTTAAAATCAAGGCCTCCTGAAGGCCGTATATCAGCGCCATATATTCCGCGACGTTGTTCGTCGTCTCGCCGATATACTTTGATATGTTCTTCACGGCCTCGCCGCCGTCGCCGCATATTACGACGCCTATCCCCGACGGCCCGGGATTCCCGTGGGAGCCCCCGTCCGTATATATGACAAGGCGCTTATGACGCATCTGCTTCCTTCTCGATATACAATACGCGCGCGCAGCTCTCGCAGGTGATGACCTTGTCGTTCATCTTTATCTCGTTTATCATCTGCGGCGGCAGGTTCATGAAGCACCCCTGGCACGCGCTGTCTTTTACCGCGACGATCGCGACGCCGTCCCTGCCCGATAAAACTTTGTCGTAATGCGCGAGGACCTTCTTGTCGACCTGCCCGGCCGCGGTGGCGCGTTCCGCCTCGAGCTCCGCTATCCGTTTGTCGAGCGCGACGATCTCGTCCTCTATGACCTTCTTGTCCTCGTTAAGGTGTTTCTCCGCGTCGGCAAAAAGCGCCTTCTCCTTCGCGAGGCCCTGGTTCAGGGTATCCGCCTCTTCCATGAGCATGAGTATGTCGTCCTCGACGCGGGACTTGTCCGCCTTGTGCCCCTCTATCTCCTGCTGCATCGCCTGGTATTCCTTGTTCGTCTTCAGCTGGTAGAGCTGGGCCTGCAGCTTCTTGACCCCGTCCTCTTTCGCCTGGAGGTCGAGCTCGCGCTGTTTGCGCTTGACCTGGTTCGCCTTTATCTTCTCCTCGATGCCCCTGACAGCGGCCTGCTCGTCGTTGCGGCGCACCTCGAGGTCCTCGATAAGCTTGGGTTTCGACGCCCTCTCCCTGCGCAGCCGGAAGATGTCCCCGTCGACGGCTTGGAGTTTTTTCAGGTGGCCTATCTGTTCTTCGACATTTATCTTTTGCATATGGCGCTCCCGGGGTACGAGATGGTGGGCGATAAAGGATTCGAACCTTTGACCTCCACAATGTGAATGTGGCGCTCTAACCAACTGAGCCAATCGCCCGGAAATTTGGTGGGCCCAATAGGACTTGAACCTATGACCCGCTGATTATGAGTCAGCTGCTCTAACCAACTGAGCTATGGGCCCAAAGTGATAGATATGATACTATTTTAATGTGAATTAAGCAAGCCCAAAATAAGGCGCGTCGCGCGCCAAGGCGGCTTATTCCAGCGCGAGGACCCTGTTGACCTCTTCGGCGGTGGTCAGGCCCTGCTTTATCATCGGCTCTATCAGAGAGGCGAACGGGACCATCCCCTGGCCTATCGCCGCGGCTTTCAGCTCCTCGAAATTCGGCCGTTTTAATATAAGCTGCCTGAGGGGATCGTTCATGCGCAGGACCTCGAAGACGCCTATTCTCCTCCTGAACCCGGTGAAGTTGCATTGCTTGCAGCCCTGGCCCGCGCAGTCACGGCATGTCAGGCGGATGAGCCGCTGCGATACTATGCCGGTCAGAGCGGTCGCTATGAAGAAGGGCTCGACCCCCATGTCCATGAGCCGCGTCACAGTATTGACCGCGTCCCGCGCGTGCAGCGTCGAGAATACCATCGAGCCCGCGAGCGACGCCTGGAACGCTATCCGGACGGTCTCGAGGTCCCTTATCTCGCCGACCGCGATGATGTTCGGGTCCTGCCTCATTATCGCGCGCAGGCCCGTGACGAACGTCATGCCGTATTCGTGGTTGACCTGTATCTGGTTTATGCCGGCGAACTGCAGCTCGACCGGGTCCTCGATAGTGCAGATGTTTATCTCGCGCCTGTAGACGTTCTGCAGTATCGAATAGAGCGTCGTTGTCTTGCCCGCGCCCGACGGGCCTGTTATCAGCACAAAACCCTCCGGCCTGTGTACCATCTGCTCGAAATTCTTCAGGGCTTCGCCGCTCATGCCGAGCTCGGAGATGTTCTTGCAGTATGTGCCCCTGTTCGTTATCCTCATGACGACCTTCTCGCCGGATATCGTCGGCATTATCGCGACCCTTACGTCGTATCCGGTACCGTCCTGCATGAAATTGAAGCGCCCGTCCTGGTTCGTGCGTTTCTTCGTCGGGTCCATCGAGGACATTATCTTTATCGCGTTTATTATGGTGCTCGAGAAGGAATCGCTAGAGATCTTCCCGGCATCCTTCAGTATCCCGTCGACCCTGAAACGTATCACTACGCTCTCCCTGTTCCCGTCAGAATAGGGCTCCCAGTGTATATCCGAGGCCCCTTCCTTTATCCCCCGCTTCAGGTAGGCGTAGATCGTATCGGATGATTTTACCTTCGGCGCCGCTCTCCTTCCGAACATTTGTCGTCCTCCTTTCAGAATGGCCTGACCCGTATCGCCCTTACGGGTTCTACCGGGCATTTATTCTGGCAGATGCCGCATCCGACGCAGAGGTTGCCGTCGACGACCGGCTTACGTATGACTTTGCCGTTGACGGCCTCCTCGACCGCTCTGATCGCCTTCTGCGGCACCGGGCAGTGCTCCTCGCATACCATGCACTGCTTCCCGTCGGCCCACGATATGCACCTCTCGCGGTCCACGACGGCGAGCCCGAGCTTGGCGCAATGCTTCTGCGCGAGTGATACCCTGCGTATCGCGCCGGTCGGGCAGGTGTTGCCGCACAACGTACAATTATACTCGCAATACCCTATCTCGGGAACAAGTTTCGGGGTCCATATGCCTGAAACGCCTGTCTCGCCCGCGGCGGGCTGGAGGCCGTTCGTTATGCATACCCTCATGCAGTTGCCGCACCTGATACAACGATCGACAAACTCATCCTCCGGCAACGCGGCGGGCGGCCTTATCACCGCGCGGCTGCGCCCGGGGCCCCTGAACCTGCCGAAACCCGATAATAATACCGAGGACGCTATCAGTATAAGCAGGTTCCTCCTCGATGCGTCGGTACCGTCATGCGCCGCGGCGCCGATCCCACCGAAACCGAAGCTCGTTCCGACAGCAGGGCAGTCATAAACGCAGTCCATGCAAAGGATGCACTCCCCTTTTGAATAACTGAAGTCGTCCCTGATGGCTCCCATCCTGCATTTCGCCGCGCATGCGCCGCAGTCGCTGCACCCGCGGACCTCGCGATGAAGCAGCGCGGCTTTTGCCGTAAGCGCGTATATCGCGCCGAGCGGGCATATGCTGCGGCACCAGAAACGCTTCTTTACCAGGACCGTGACGACGGCGGCCAGGAACAATACGGACATAAACTCTGTATTTATAAAAGTGTTGTTGAATTGCACGCGAAGCGCCGACGATACGTACGGTATGAACGAGAGCGAAAGGAAACGCGACATTATGCCGAGCGGGTCGAGCGCCCATGCCGCCTGGACGCCGAAAACAGCGGATAATGCGACGGTGGCCAGTATGGCGTATTTATACTTCCTGTTCCTTGCGTTGGCCTTCTCGTCCTCCTTACGCCTCCTGCCCGCGGCGAGGCCGGCCAGGTCGAAAGCCGCCCCGAGCGGGCATACCCATCCGCAGAAGAACCTGCCGAATATTAAGGTAAGCAATATCATTATCGAGGAAAGGATGATGCCCGGTAAAAGGGCCCTCTCACTCAGCGACGTGAAGAATATCACGAGCGGGTCTATCCTGAACACCGTTTCGGTCGGCACGGGGCCGCCTTTTAGCGGATAAGTCGTAGACCACAGGATAGCCGTGAAGAGCAGGAAGAAAAACACCTGGGAAGACCTGCGGACCGCGACCCATTTTTTGGCTTTCATACGAGCCGCGGGTCCATTACGAGTATATCGGCCTTGCCGATATCGGCGTTACCGAGCTTGCGTTTCGCTGCGATGCGGACATTTTCGAGGAACAACGGGTCTTTTCCCGCTGCGGCCGACGCATAGGCATCCGCGAGCGTTGGGTCCGTGGAAACGATCACGGTATTGAGCTCGCGGACATCCGAAGTGTTGCCGCCGGTCGGGCCGTGCCTCTCGAGGTATTTGATTCCGTCGATCACGGTGAGTTCGGGATTTATGAAATCGGTCAGGTCGACTATCTTCCTGCCGAGGCCGTCATGCATGAGCCCGCGGTTGCCCGAGCAAATACCCATAAGGTTCTTCATAGAGAGCGTGAGCCCCGGGAGCCCGTGGTGTTTCAGCACCGGGACGTTTATGAACGTGTCGCATTCGAGCGCCGCGCGCAGTATCGGCCAGCCCTCCATAGGGCTCTCATAGGAGAACTTCGCGGCTACAGTGTCCTTCAGGTCCGGGAAGAATACGTTCGCGCCCTTGCTCTTCGCCGCCTCCCGGATGCCGCTCGAATCATAACAGCGGCGCGGGTCGTTGCAGGGATTATCGAAGACGTTTACCTTCTTCGCGCCGGCCTTGAAGCAGAGCTCCACGACTGCGGCGACCACAAGAGGGTTCGTGTTCGCCGCCTGCTCCGGCGTGCGGTCCCAGCCGATGTTCGGCTTCACTACGACAGTTCCGCCTTTCTTAACGAACCTCTCCATCCCGCCCATCGCGTTTATGGCTTTTACGGTCATCGAATACGGGTCCACGGACGGCGGCGCGCCCCGGTCCGGAGCCGCCCTTACGCACACGAGATCGTGATCGCCTTTTATCTTCTTCTTCGGGCGGCCGTTGGCAGTGCCCGATTGCGCGAAAAGCGCGCGGGAGCGGAAAATAAAACTGCCGGCTGCTATGAAAGCCAGTCCGGCAAAGGAATACCTCATGAACCTGCGGCGCGATAACTTTAGATCTTTAGGAAGCACTCTCCTCTCCCAGGCCCAATCCCATCTCGAGGAAGGTCTTCAGCTTCTTCGAGCGTATCGGATGGCGCAATTTGCGCAAGGCCTTAGCTTCTATCTGCCTGACCCTCTCCCTCGTGACGTTAAAGATCGAGCCGACCTCCTCGAGCGTCCTCGGGCATCCGTCTCCGATGCCGAAACGCAGCTTCAGCACCTTCTTCTCCCTCTCGGTCAGCGTCGTCAGCACGTCCTCGAGCTGTTCCTTGAGCATCGAATAGGCGGTCGCGTTCGCCGGCGAGACCGCGCGCTTGTCCTCGATGAAATCGCCGAAATGCGTATCGCCTTCGTCGCCGACCGGCGTCTGCAGCGATATCGGTTCCTGCGCTATCTTGAGTATCCCGCGCACCTTCTCGGTCGCCATCCTCATCTCGTGGGCGATCTCCTCGGGCAGCGGCTCGCGGCCTGTCTCCTGCACGAGGTTGCGCGAGACGCGTATGAGCTTGTTTATCGTCTCGGTCATATGGACGGGGATCCTGATAGTGCGCGCCTGGTCGGCTATCGCGCGGGTTATCGCCTGCCGTATCCACCACGTAGCGTATGTCGAGAACTTGTACCCGCGCTCGTACTCGAACTTGTCGACCGCGCGCATGAGGCCGATATTGCCCTCCTGTATGAGGTCGAGGAACGAGAGGCCCCTGTTCGTGTATTTCTTCGCGATCGAGACGACGAGCCTGAGGTTCGCCTCGACGAGCTTCTTCTGCGCGCTCTCGAACTGCCTTTCGCGGCGCCTTACATATGCCAGCCTGTCCTTTATCTTCAGCAGCGGCTCTCCGAAATCGCGCAGTATCTTGCGCTTCCTCTCCTTGATCCCGGAGATATGCCCCCTCGGCGCCCTGCCCTTGAGCCTGACGACGTCCCTGTCTATCTTCTCGATATCGGCGACAAGGTATTTCATCATGTTCGAAAGGTCTTCGACCACTGACGTCGAGAACCTGAATTCCATCAGCAGCGGCACGAGGTTCGTCGTCTTCTTTGCGCCGCGCAGCCTCTTGGTCAGCCGCTGCATCTTCTTTACGACCTTCTCGATCTTCTCGGTCGGGTCGATATCCACGACCTCGTCTATATTCACCTGCCTGGCCAGGATATCGTTCACGAGCTGGAGGATCTCCCTCCTGCAGAACTTGCATTCGAAAACCGCTTCGCGGAACCTGAACTCCGCCTCTTTAATTTTCTTCGCCAGTTCGAGCTCCTGCTCGCGCGTCAGCAGCGAGATCTGCCCCATCTGCTTAAGGTACATGCGCACAGGATCTTCCATGACGGCCATGCGGGGGAGCTCTTCAGCCTCCGCCTCGTGCTTATGGTGTTCCTCCTTCTCCTCCTCCATGGCCTCTTCTTTGAGTTCCTTCTCTTCCTCGGAGTCGATTATCTCTATCTTCTCCTTGTCGAGGACCGCGAATATTTCGTCGATATCCTCGGAGGACGTGACCTCCTCGGGCAGCAGGTTGTTCACCTCCTCGAAAGTGAGGTGCCCCTTCTCTTTGCCGAGGGCTATCAGCTTCTCAAGCCCCTTTATCCTTTTCCTTATGTCGGTCTTCTTCACGCGGTCATCTCCTGGCAAATTCTTTCTGGTATTTTATCAGGCCGCTGTATTCGGCGACGAGCTGGTTCACCTTGCCTTCGTCGCCCATGACCTGTGCCGCTTTAATGAGGTTCTGCAGTTCCGCAAGCCTCGCCTTCGCGTGCTTAGCCGCCATCCACCTGATGCAGTCCTCAAGGTTCTTCTGCTTGTCCTTTATATCTTCGATGAGGCTCGATGACTCCGCAATGAGCCCCGTAAGTTCCGGGTCCGATAACCTGTTTATGAGCCGGGAAGGGTTGAACGACTTCCCGTCGCCGTAATTCGCGAATATCTCCTCGACTACCTTCCTTGACGGCCCTTCCTCGAAGTCCGAGGGCTTCAACTTTCCCTTCACCTCTGCTATTACGTCCGGGTCCTCCAGCATGAGCCCGACTATTATCTTCTCGGCCATCGCGGCCTGCGGCCTGCTCTCCGAAACGAACTCCTCCGGAATCTCGTAGCCGCGGCTTTCGGGCTTGACCTTCTTTATCTCCGAGAGGAGCGCCTCTTCACGTATCTGGAGCTTCTCGGACAATCTCCTGATGAACTCGAACTTCAGGACCGCGTCGGCTACCTTCGCTATCGTCGGCAGCATCTCGGAGCATATCTTCGCTTTGCCCGATGAAGTGCGGCTGTCGTACCTTGACGACAGTATCCCGAGCTTGTAATCGAACAGGTCCGAAGCCGACGAGATGAGCGCTTCGAACGCCGCGAGGCCTTTGCCCCTTATGAACGAATCCGGGTCGAAACCCTTCGGCAGGACCGCGACCTTCACGGTGATGTTCTCCTGCAGGAAAACATCAAGCCCTCGCAATGACGCGGCCTCGCCTGCGGAATCCCCGTCATAGAGCATTACCACGTTCTTCGTATATCTTTTAATGAGCCTTGCCTGCGAGTCCGTCAGGCTCGTCCCGAGTGAAGCCGCGATGTTGCGCGCGCCCATATCATACGGCACGAGAAAATCGAGATATCCCTCCACTATCACGCAGAGGTCCTTCTCCTTGACATCCTTTACCGAGAAGTTGAGGCCATAGAGGTGCCTGCTCTTTATATAGACCTCCGTCTCGGGAGAATTTATGTATTTCGGCGTCGAGTTGTCCAGCACCCTCGCGCCGAAAGCGACTACCCTGTCCTTTATGTCAAATATCGGGAAGATTATCTTGTTCCTGAACCTGTCGTAGTGCCCGCCGCCCTCTTTCGGGACGACGAGGCCCGAGCGCTCAAGCACCGCAACGTCCACGCCCTTGCCCTTCGCGTAGTTTATGAGCCCGCTCCATTCGTCCGGCGCGAACCCGAGGCCCGCCTTCTGCGCGGCCTCTCCGCTTATGCCGCGGTTCTTCAGGTATGCCGCCGCGCGTTTCCCGGCGTCCGTGCCCGACAGCATCGAACGGTAATACGCCGCGGCCATCTCGTTCGTCTTGTATATCTGCACCGCGTAGCTGCTCGTCTCGAACTGGCTGCGCGTGAAGCTCGGAAGCTTAACGCCGGCTTTCTCCGCCAGGGTCCTTACCGCCTCCGGGAAATCGATGTTCTCCATCTTCATCACGAACCCGAAGACGTTCCCGCCGGCGCCGCACCCGAAACAATGGAAGATCTGTTTCGCGGGGCTTATCATGAACGACGGGGTCTTTTCCTTATGGAACGGGCAGTTCGCCTTGTAATTCCTTCCGGCGCGCCTGAGCGGTATGTAGCTTCCGATGATCTCGACGATATCGGACTTGCTCTGTATCTCTTCTAATACCTGTTCCGAAAACGCCATTATTTGCCGCGGCTTACCCTTTCAAAACCCGAACAGCTGATGAACTCAAGCTTCTCCTCTTTCGCGAGCTTGTCGAAGAGCAGGTTCAGGCCGAGGTTATCGCTCGATATGTGCCCCGCGATGACAATGTTCAGGTGGCCCTTCTGCGCGTTCTTCAGGTGGTCCTCACCGAGGTGCATGGCGACTATCGTGCCGACCCCGGCATCTTCGAGCTTCTCGAACATGTTCGTCGGGCCTTCCGTCCCGCCGGTCATGTCGACGAAGACCTTGCCCGCCCTGTTCTTCGGGTCCCCGAAAAACACGCGCGGCCCGGCGTTGACCTTCATCGCCTGCTGGTATTCCGGTATCTCTTTCAGTATGTCTATGACCTCGGCGACGGTGTCCGGGGCCTTCGAGTCCATGAGTTTCTGCAAATACGAGACGACATGGTTGTCCGCCACCGTATGCGCGCACATCATCGGGATGTCGAGCAACCTCGCGGCGTCGACCGTGCGGGTATGGTTGGCCGGCATGACCCTGCGCTCGACCTCTTTTACCCTGTCTTTCATTATCCCTTCCGCTACATTTATCGGCACGCCGAACTTCGCCCATATGTCCGGCTGCATGTTCATGACCTCGTAAAAATTCGCCCATGCGCGGCCTTCCGGGTGGTGGGCCAGCACGAGGTCTATCTTCCTGCCTTTCTCCCTGAGCCTGTCGGCCAGGACGATCTCGCCCACTTCCATATCGACACCGACGATTATCCGCTTGACCTCCGTCGAACCGCTGCCGTAAAGTATCCTCGTGTCCGCGTAAGGGTTCTGCAGCCTCTCCTTGTCGAAATACTGTTTGTCCTTCTCCTTCAGCGCCTCGTAATCCTTTTTGGCTTTCGAGAGGACCTTCGCAACCGCATCTTTTCCGCGCGGATCGGCGGCAATACCTTCCCTTACCACGAGATCATAGATCTTCGATAATTTCAATTCATCCTCCTGTTATTTTTGTTCTTCTATTTTTATTTCTTCGGGGGAGTTCCTTGCGACAACCTGGTATGCGTACGGCGCGATCTTGTTTATGTACGGGCCGGTCAGGGAACGCTCTTCGACCGATTTCACGAGGTAATCCACCTGCAATATCCCGAACAGCGTAAAGAGCAGGCTGAGGAGTATGGCGCCCCTCAGCAATCCCGATATGAACCCGCCCCACTGGTTTATCTTGTCGGTGAACGCGAACTTGACGACCTTCGTCACGCCGAGGGCGACTAACTTAAGACTTAACATAGACAGTAAAATTAGAATTAAAAAAGAAACCCCGTCGACAAGTTCCTGGGGCAGGGAAAAACCCGAATTGATCCTGCTTCCGAGCGGAGAGTAAAAACTCATCGAGATATACAGCGCGAAGACAACTCCTATTATCCTGAATAACTCTTCCGACAGGCCCGTCTTAGCGCCGATATAACATGTTCTTAACAAAAGGATTACGGTTAAGACATCAACCCAATTTATGCGTTGGACCGCTTCCGGCAAGCTCACTCTCCTGATATTTGGAAGCAAGTATACCACATAGGGTTAGAAAAGTCAAGGTAAGCCAAAATGCTTGACTTTTTAAACAAAAAAGGGTATATTTTCGTAAATGGCTAAAACGGCTCCGTTGGAAAGCATAAAAGTCAAAAATGAGGTCGCGGACAAGGTCCTGCTTGTACTGAACTCTTACGATAAGCTTGAGTTCTCTCTTGACCTCAAGCAGCTCTTCAAGAAAAAACTCAGGGAGCGGTACAATAAGACGATAGACGTCGAGCTTGTCGGGATGGCCGAGTTGGGCCAGACCCGCGGCAACCTTACCGGCTACCTGAAGACCCACGAGCGCATAAAGAAGCTCCTTTCCAAGAAAAAGCTCGATTCCTTCGATACTATAGTATATATTCACGACGCCGGCCTCGCCACGAGGATATTCCCCCTCTCTTATGAATTCGGCACGCCGTCAAAGGCGAGCATAAGGTTCCCTGAGGGCCGCGCGCCGGATATGCTGCTCCCGTGCATCGCGAAGAGCATCCCGCTTTTAAAAAATACCGTCATAATACTCCCTATCGACCAGTGTTTCGATTATGCCGATGTGGACATAAACGGCCTGCTGAGATCGCTCAATTCACACTCCACTTCCATGTTGCTGACCCCGATACAGATAAGCAGGGCCCTCGGAAGCCTCGGTACGGCGAAGATAGATGAGGATAACCGCATATCGTCGTTTTACGAGAAGACCTTCGATGAAAAACTGATACCGAAGTATTCGAAAGGCATGACGCTCGCGAATACGTTCCAGCTCTTCACGACAAAAGACAACCTTGATAAGATACAGAGCGCGGTCGACCTCTTCTGCTCCAAGGAGAAGAACAAGGATTTCATATCGCACCTGAACGCGACCGAGTGGAGTTTCAACAAGCTCATCTGCGAGTCGCTAGTCCTCGAGAAGAAGGCGCTCTCGAAGATACAGCTCGCGATGAGGGAATGCCTGCAGCAATATGAGATAAGCGTCGGCGGCGCTATCGCGAAGGGCTACTGGATCGACTGGGCATCGAACATAATGACCTACCTGGAGCTGCTGCGCAAGCTGACCGCGCAGATATCCAAGCCGGACGAGAATGGCAACTATTTCGTCA
>JAGONY010000058.1 GCA_017992785.1 Candidatus Omnitrophota bacterium
CTCATCAACTATGCCCTTCGGGATCTCAAGCCATCCGGTAAAGGTATTGACGACTCCGCGGCCAAGCTTCTTCCAGGCATCCTGCGCGTAAGAATCGGGCGCGCCTACAGCCAGGAGACCGATAACAAACAATACCAGGATCGTTGTCATCAGGAATCTGCTCTTCATATGTGTTTCCCCCTTTCTTTTGGCACAAGTATACTAAACGCGTATCGCTTTGTCAAGGGAATTTCCTGCGCCGTAGGCGCGCCTATGGCAAGGCATTGCGGGGCTTCCCTTCGAGATACCCTATTATGTTCTCCGCCGTCGTCTCGAGTATGCGCTGGACCGCCTCGCGCGAATTGAACGCGATATGGGGCGTTATAACGACATCGTCGCGCTTCATCAGGATATGGTTGCGGATCAGGGACTTCATCTTGTCTGCCGGGAAATCCTTAGACAGCAGTTCCCTCTCCTCGTTTATCAGCTCCTCGCCTTCCAGGACGTCCAGGCCGGCGCCGGACAGGATCCCTTCGTCAAGCGCGCGCGTAAGCGCGTCGGGCTCGACGAGGCCGCCCCTTGCCGTATTGATCAGCAGCGCGCCTTTCTTGATCCTGCCGATATTGCCCATGTTTATCAAATGGCGCGTCTTCTCGCTGTACGGGACATGCAACGTGATTATGTCGGAGTTCCCGAGCAGCTCGTCGAACGCGGCGTACCTGAACATCATAATCTCCTCAAGGAACGGGTCCTTCCGCGTATCGAAGACGAGCACGTTCATGCCGAAGCCCTTTGCCATCTTCACGACATGAAGGCCGATGTGCCCCGCGCCTATGACGCCGAGCGTCTTGCCCTTGAGGTCAAAACCCATGAGCCCTTCGAGGTTAAAATCGCCCTTGGCCGTGCGCACATACGCCTTATGGATGTTCCTGGACAGGGAGAGTATCAGCGCGAAGGTATGCTCCGCTACGGTCGCTTCCCCGTATGACGGGACGTTCGAGACCGTTATCCCTCTCTGCCTGCACGCAGCCAGGTCTATATGGTCGAAACCCGTGGAGCGAGTCGCTATGAACTTGAGTCCCGGCATCATCTCCAGCACCCGCGGGGTGACCCTGTCGTGGACGAATACGGAGATCGCCTCGCTGTCCTTGAATTTCGACGCCGTCTCCGGGCTGAGCCCGTTACGGCAGAAGAAGACCTCGCAGGGTATCTTCAGCAGAGGCGCGAGGTAATCCTTCTCCCAGTCCTCGAGGCCGAATATCGTCACTCGTTCCATCGGAGTATCCCCCTTAGACGGATTCGACGCTCTCTATTTCCGGGACCGCTTCCTTGACCGCGCGCTGGACGCCCATCTGCAGCGTCATCTGCGACATCGGGCAGCAGCCGCAGGCGCCCTTAAGTTTCACCTTTACGGTCTTTCCTACGACATCCACGAGCTCGATATCGCCGCCGTCCGCCTGCAGCATCGGGCGTATCTTGTCCAAAGCTTCCTGCACCTTCGATTTCAGGTCATTGTCCGCCATTTTATTCCTCCTTTTACCTTTTTGGGAACAGGTCTTCGACCTGGCCGTAATAATCGCCGATCACCTCGAGCGATTTCATGAAAGCCGCCGCTATGGCCAGCGTGACAACCAGGGCGGCCAGTGTTATATATGCCTTTTTCGTCCTGCCGTAATTCGGGTTGAACCACACCATCGGAAGCGCAAGCGGCCCTACGCAGAGGAAAGCGATGACGAACGCGTACGTCTTGAAATACCATTTGCGCTGCACCTTGTTAAGGAACTCGCCGCAATGTTTGCATTTTATAGCGTCGTCCTGTATCTCCTCGGCGCAATACGGGCATTTCTTCAACGCCTACCTCTCCCTTTTGCTGTAGATACAGCCGCAGTAGTTCTGGCGGTATAGCCCCGCCTCTTTCGACATGTCGACGGACTTCTTGAAACCGCCGTCGCGCTTGAAGTCGGCCTCATAGAACTTAAGGCCGAACATATCCGCTATCATGACGCCTAACACGTTTATCTTGGCGGCATCCTTATGCGGGCTCACGCTAAGCGTCGTCGCGAAATACTCGAAATTGTTCGTCGCGGCGAATTGCGCGGCCTTGCCGAGGCGCATCCTGTAGCATATCTCGCAGCGGTCGCCGCCCTCCGGCTCGTCCTTCAGGCCGCTCGTCGCGCGGAACCACGCTTCGCTGTCATAGCCGTATTCGTGGAACTCTATGCCCGCCTTTTCGGCGTACCTGCGCGCTTCATCGAGCCTCGCGGCGTATTCATCCGCGGGATGGATGTTCGGGTTGTAAAAGAACAGCTCGACATCGAACTCATCCTGCAGGAGTTTAACAGGATAGGTACAGCACGGGGCGCAGCATACATGCAGCAGTAATCTGGGTCTTTTGGCTACCATGCCTATTCCGCCTAATCGCTTATAAGTATGGCCTTAAGGATATCGTTTTTTATGCCGGCCCATCCGGCTTCCGCGACATCCGGGGAGGCCCAGATGTATATCTTCTCGTTCTCCGTGACCGCTGCCGGCCCTCCGGCGCCGTCGTTATAATCTGACGGCATTATGTATACCGCGGCCTCGAAATCGGGCTTCGTCTCCGCCGCCGCCTGCCGGGGCGACGCGAGGAACACCGCATAGCCGCTGCCTTCCGCGCAACCGATAGGCGTCGCGTTATCCGCAACTTCCTTTACGGACCAACCCTCCGGGAGCACCGCCTTTATCGCGGCGACCGGCCTGTAAACAAGCTTTGGGATCACCATAATGTCCGCTGCGAAAAGGCCGGGCAGGATCACGCATGTAGCAACAAGAACAGCTGTTATCTTTTTCATCATCCCGGATACCATTATAGTGCCGAAAACGGCTATTTCAAGCATAAAAACCGGCGGAAGGCGGCAGCTGTATTATTTTACCGACTGCGATATGATGCCGACGGACTTATCGTACTTCGCGCGGGATGAGAGGTAACCGGAGATCGCCGACGCGCGGCTTTGTTTGGCGGACACGAGTTGTGTTTCGGCGTCGGTCACCTCGATTATGGAACCGAGCCCTTCTTCATATCGCGCGCTGGCTATCTCCAGATTCTCGCTGGATTGCTGCAGCAGTTTTTCGCTTACGTCAAATCTCTCTTTCGCTTCCCTCAGGCCAAGTATCGCGTCCTGGACCTGCAGGGTTATGCCGAGGGCCTGGTCCTCTATGGCGTACTGCGCCATCTTGAGGCTCGCCTGCGCGGCCTCGACCTGCGACTTCGTCCTGAAACCGTCGAACCACGGGAAATTCACGGAGACGCCGGCATTCCAGCTCTTCACGTTGCCGACGCCGTCGGTGTCCGTATCGCTGACCTGGTGCGCGCCGCCCGCGGTGACCGTCGGCCAGTTGCCTTTCTTCTTAACCTCGAGGTCCGCCTGCGCGGCCCGCGCCTGGGACTGCAGTTTAAGCAGCTCGACGCGGTTCTCCATCGCGGTCTTAAGCGACATATCCGCGTCGACATCGGCAAATTCGATGCCCCGGATCTCTTCCACGGCAAAATCCGCGCTATCCTTGTTCCCCATGACATTGTTCAGCGCCGCTTTCGCGAGCTTGTAATCCTTCTCGGCGGACACGAGGTCCAGTTTCGCGTTCGATACGGCCACCTCGGCCTTCGTGACGTCATATTTCTGCCTGTAACCGACCTCAAAAAATCCCTCGGCCCTTTCAAGGTGGACCTGCGACTGCCTGAGGCCCTCTCTCGCGACCTCAAGCATCAGCTGCGCTTTCAGGACATCGTAGTACGCCGTCTTCGCCCGCAGGACGGTGTTCTCCTGCGCCTCGAGGAACGCGCACTGCGCCGAGGTCAGGTTCTCCTTCGCGAGTTTTATGCTGTTAAGGGTCTTGCCGAAATCCCAGATGAGCTGTTCCACGCCCGTCGATTCCGCGGCGACATTATAGCGTTTCGCGAACCCGCTCGTCGACGCCAGCGCTTCACTGCCGGGGCCGAGCGTG
This sequence comes from Candidatus Omnitrophota bacterium, assembly GCA_017992785.1. Lineage (GTDB taxonomy): Bacteria > Omnitrophota > Gorgyraeia > Pluralincolimonadales > Pluralincolimonadaceae > UBA6215. Next base: position 3,961 of record JAGONY010000058.1, read on the forward strand.
ATCTTTGATGTATCGTAATGGGTATATCCGAGGTTCGTGGACGCCTGCGGAAGGTATGCGGACTTTGCCACGGCTGCCATCGCCCTGTTGAAATCCACATTGCTGACCGCCTCTTTTAATTTCGGGTTATTGGCGAGCGACGCCCTGACGCAGTCATCGATACTGAGGACCGGGAGCTCACGGAGCTCCTCAGAGAATCCCGCGCCTCCGGCCATCAGGGCCAGGGCCGTGAAAAATGCGAGAAATTTACTTATAGGATCCATCACATCGTCCTCTTGAAAGTCAGAGTCGCCAATAACAGCATGAACGCGGTAAAGCACGCGAGGAAAAACAGGTCGCCTCGCACCGCGATAAAACCGGAGCCCTTAAGTATCAATTCCTTGAAAGCATGCACTGCGTACGCCTCGGGATTGACCGTCGCGAAAGCCCTGAGCCAGCC
>JAGONY010000018.1 GCA_017992785.1 Candidatus Omnitrophota bacterium
TATTCGCGGCCGGGATAATCGCCGTGAGCAGGGCCTACGTCGTCTCGGCGGACGCGCTCGGCATAGGCCGCGAGAGCGCGCAGGCGCTCTGCCTGCTCAAGCAGAAGATGTCCGAACTCGAGTTCTCCTCGATAGCGGACGACGGGCTCGCTATCGGCGTATCGTCGGGGACGTTTGACGGGGATGACGCGGCCTATGAATGGAACAGCGAAGTAAAAACAGCCGCCTTAAAACTCAACGAATTGAGCGTCGATGTGCGCAAGACGGGGAGCCGGAGGCATTTTACGCTGGCGACATATGTCGATGAAAAAAAATAGAGGGTTCACGGCGGTAGAGCTCATCGTGGCAATATGCATATCCTCGATGATGGCGTTCGCCGTCTATTCGTCGCTCTCCGTCGGGCTCGGTGCGTATAAACGCATCAAGGGGTTCGCCGGCTCGCAGAATGACGCGCTGCTCGCGTTCGAGAAGATAGAAAGGGACATTAGCAACACGTTCATGATAAACGGAATAGAATTCACCGGAAGCTCCTCGAGCGTCAGTTTCCCGGATACCTCCGTCGCGTCGGGCCACGTAGTCAAGACGGCCTACTACTTCGACGCGGGGACGGGCAACCTCATAAGGGAGGAGCAATCATACGCCGCGGCCGTGAAAAGATCGGAGAGCGAAGGGAAGACGAGTGTAGAGCTCTCGCCGCTCAAAGAGCTGAAATTCGAATATTGCCGTTACGACGATGAGAAAGAGGCCTGCGAGTGGAAGGATAAATGGTCCGGCGCGGAGCCGCCGATAGCCGTGAGGGTCGAAGCGGCCTTCGATTCGGGCGGAAAAACAGTAAAGGTAAAGAGGATTGTCCTCATACCGGTCTCGTTATAAGGGAAGTGTGCTGATATTGGTGCTCTGGACGCTCTTCATCCTCGGCGCCCTGGCCATTGCCGTGAATTCCTACGTATGGCCCCAGCTCAATTTCGCGGGGAAGTTCAGGGACAGGGCAAATGCGCTATACGCGGCTAAGGCCGGCGCGAAACTCGTCATCGCGCAGGTCGTGCAGGACAAGGACACCGGCTACGATTCGCTCAAGGATCCGTGGTACGGGGATGTGTCAAATGGGCAAGGTCTCGCCGCAGCGGGAGACTCGCCGTTCACCGTCTCCGTCGAGGACGAGGAGCGCAAGATAAATATAAACAAGGCGAAGCAGGACACTCTCAAGCAGATATTTATACTTACCGAAGCCGCGGACGAGCAAGCCGCGAAGGAGATAGCCGCCTCGATAGTCGACTGGCGCGACTCGGACGACAAACCGCTTGAAAACGGCGCGGAAACAGGATACTATGCAGTTCTGGAGCCCTCGTACCCGTGCAAGAACGCCGATTTCCAGGTCCTTGGCGAACTGCTGCAGGTGCGCGGGATGACCCCTCAGGCCTTCGAAGCGTCAAAGGGCTACCTTACGGTCTACGGGCTCGGTGCCGTCAACCTTAACACATGCGGGGAGACGGTGCTGCGCGCGCTCGGAGCGAGCGAAGAGCTTGCCCGCAAGATTGTCGCTTACCGCAAGGGCACGGACGGCGAGGAAGGCACCGACGATGACATGGTCTTCGATAATATCTCGGGCGCTGTCGCGGTATTGAGCAAGTCCGGTAGTTTCTCGTCGCAGGAACTGTCCCGGGCGGCCGCGATGATCGCCTCGGGCTCGATGACGGTCCGTTCAGATAATTTCACGGGCAGGTCGGAAGGAAAGTCCGGCGGCATAACCTACGGAATAACGTTCACTTTTAACCGCAACGACGTAATAAAGCAGTGGAGATCGGATTGAGCAGCGTATCGTTCAAGAAACCCGTAACGGTCATAGAGATAGGCAATGACTGGCTCAAGATAGCCGAGAACGCGCCGTCCGCGCTGGGCAGGGTGATCTCCAAGGTCAATTTGGTGAAGCTCGCGCAGATAAACGAGCCGGTAGCCGCGGCCCTCGTGCGGATATTCAAGGAGCATAACCTAAATAAGCAGGGCGTGGTGACCTACCTTCCGCGGCACCTCGTCACCGTAAGGGTCCTCGAATTCCCGTCTACCGACCCGAAAGAGATAAACGATATGGTCGGCCTGCAGGTCACGAAGCAGACGCCGTATTCAAAGGACGAGATATACTCTTCACATAAGATCGTCTCCTCCGACAGGGAGGGCTACACGAAGGTCATGCTTGTCATCGCGCGCCGCAGTTTAGTAAGCGAACGCGTAGAGGCGATATTCAGCGCCGGCATGGCGGTCGAGAGGGTCGGTGTCAGCACCGAGGGCGTCTACAACTGGTTCTCGGTCGCGTATCCCCACGAGTTCACCTCCGACGCGCAGCGCTCGATCGTGGTGATCGACGTCGACTCGAACTATTCCGATTTCATGGTGATGAGGGAGGGCGGGCCTGTCTTCACGAGGAGCATCCTCGTCGGCGCGAACCAGCTCATGGAGGAGTTTGAAAAATGGCATGAAAAGTTCGCCGAGGAAGCCAAGCATTCCATAGACCTCTACCAGGGCGAACAGAGGGGCGCGAAGGTAGTAAAGGTCATCCTGAGCGGCGCGGGCAAGAATATCCAGGGCCTCAACACCGCGCTCGAGGCCAAGCTCGGGGTCCTCGTCGAGACCGCCATACCGGTGAAGAACATGCGCATCAAGGACAGCGTAAACGTCCTGCAGGACCCGAATTTCAATTTCGTGTCGGTATCGGCGCTCTTCGGCATCGCGATCAGGCACAAGGAACTCGACCTCGACATGACGCCTCACGACCTGCGGATCCAAAGGAAGATGGAACGCAAGAGGAGGCAGCTCATGGTCATGGGCGTGCTCGCGACGTCGATATTTATGTTCATCTCGTTGACGCTGCTTACCTCCATATACAGCAAGAACGCCTATCTGGACCAGCTCAAGGATAGGATAGCCAAGGTCGAGCCGGAATCGAAGGAAGTCGAGGAGATGAGGAAGAAGATAAACCTTGTCGCGAACAGGCTCGACGCGAAAGGCACGACGATAAACCTGCTCAGCGAGATATACAAGCTCACTCCGAGGGAGGTGTCGCTTTCGGCGATCAGCATCAACGAGAGGGACAGGGCCACGCTTAAGGGCCGCGCGAACGCGCTGTCGGACGTCTATAAATACGCGAAGACGCTCGAGGACTCGGGGTATTTCGAGAAGGTGATCACGAACTACGCCACGATAAAGAGAGAGAACAACGTGGAATATGCCGATTTCGAGGTGGTATGCTATTATGAAAAGAGATAGGCGATGAAAGAATTTTTCGCGAGGATGTCGCCCAGGGAGAAGGCGGGCATGGCGATAGCCGCCGTTGTCGTCCTCGTCGTTTTCGTCGACAGGTTAATAGTCAACCCGATGGCCGTCAGGATGCACCGGCTCAACACGGAGATAAAAGCCGGCGAGAACGCCCTGCGCCTCGATACCGGGCTTGCCGGCCAGAAAGGCGCCGTCTCGGCCGAGTACGGGAAATATTCGGCATACGTAAGGAAGTCGGGCTCCGACGAGGAAGAGCAGACGAAGATGTTCAGCGAGATAGAGGAGCTCGAGAGGAAGTCGGGCGTCTCCCCGCTCAACATGAAAGCTATAGCCCCGAGGGCGGTCGATTTCTACAGGAAGTACGAGGTCGAGCTCGAGGTCGAGGGCGAGATGGAGCAGATAGTGAATTTCCTTTACCTGCTTAACAATTCCCCGCAGCTGCTAAGGGCGGAGAAGGTGACGCTGAATCCCAGGGACAGGGACTCGGCGGCGGTCAGGGCGAAGATGAATGTCACGAAAGTCGTGATGCCTTGACATTTGGCATATTAGATTGTATACTTATCGGAACTTCGGGTAAGGGAGCCATATAGGGGGAAGTTATGGCTAACGAGACGGTTTTCAGGCGTTACAGGGGCAATCCTATCATTACGGCGAAAGCCGTGCCTCGCGCAAATTCCATCCACAACAGCGCGATAGTTCCTTTCAAGGGCGAATACAGGGGCGTATTCCGCGTCGACGAGATCGACATGAACTACACGCTCCACCTCGGTAAGAGCAGGGACGGCATCAAGTGGGAGATCGACGCCGCCCCGATAAAGATGAAGAGCGGAGATCCCGAGGTCTTCGTCACCGACCACAGCTATGACCCGCGCATAACGAAGCTCGGAGATACTTATATCATAACATGGTGCAACGCGGGCGCGCAGGGGCCGTGCATCGGCCTCGCGACGACAAAGGATTTCAAGGTGTTCAAGCAGTCCGAGAACCCGCTGCCTCCGGCGAACCGCAATTGCGTCATCTTTCCCGAGAAGATACGCGGGAAGTATGCGATGCTGCACAGGCCCAGCGACAGGGGGCATACGCCTTTCGGCGACGTATTCTACGCCGAGAGCCCGGACCTGGTACATTGGGGGCACCACAGGTTCGTATTCGGGCCAAGGGGCGGCTGGCAGTCGACGAAGGTAGGGCCGGGGCCTCACCCGATCAGGACGAAGGACGGCTGGCTGCTCATATACCACGGCGTCTGGACGAGCTGCAACGGGTATATATATTCCGCCGGCGGCGCGCTTCTGGACCTGAAGGAGCCCTGGAAAGTGCTCTACAGGACCCGCGACTATATGCTCTACCCGACCGAGATGTACGAGCGCGTGGGCGATGTCCCGAACGTGCTCTTCCCAAGCTCGGCGGTCGTAGAGGGCGATATCATACGGCTTTATTACGGCTGCGCAGATACCTGTATAGGTATGGCAGAGGCCAATATAAAGGACGTTGTAAAGTTCATAAAAAAGCGTAGTTTTTAGCATAAAATTACCCTATTATTTAGTTGACAACCGCGGGCCTTTACTGTATATTAAAAAAGGTTTAGAATTATTGAGCCGTAAGGCCGTATAATCTGACCTTACGGTTTTTTTGTTGTCCAAGTTTTAAAAAAGGAGGTAGTACAGTGGCAAGAGGCAAGGTAAAGTGGTTCAGCAACCAGAAGGGTTATGGTTTCATAACACCTGAGTCGGGAAGTGACGTGTTCGTGCATTACAGCGCTATACAGGGCGACGGTTACAAGACCCTGGAAGAAGGCCAGGAAGTAGAGTTCGACATCGAGAAGGGCGAGAAGGGCGAACAGGCCAAAAACGTAACGAAGGTCTAAGACCCGAAAAAACACGGGCCCGCGACAAGTGCGCGGGCCCTTTTTTTATGGTATAATAACCGCACTATGAAGATTGGTATAATTGGCCTGCCTCAGTCAGGCAAGAAGACGCTCTTCGAGCTGCTTACGGAGCACAAGATATCGGAGAAGGACCTCGCCTCGGGAAAGAATATAAAGAGCATGGCCGAGATAAAGGACCCGCGCTACGACAGGCTTGTCGCGATGTATAAGCCGAAGAAACAGGTCCGCGCGCGCATAGATATCGAACTCCTGCCGAAGATAGAAAAGGACGCGATAACAAAGGGCGATATCTTCAAGGATATCGCCGAGACCGACGCGCTCTGCCACGTAGTCAGGCAGTTCGCCGACGATTCCGTCTACCATATAAACGGGACCGTCGACCCGAAGCGCGATATCGACAGCGTCAACTCCGAACTGATACTCCACGACCTCATATTCGTCGAAAAACGCCTCGAGAGGGTAGAACTCGAACTGAGGAAACTGAAGGACGAGGCGAAATCGAAGGAGAGGGACGTCCTGCTTAAGATAAAGGCGCATCTCGAGAAAGAACTTCCGCTGCGCCTGCTCGAGTTTAAACCCGAAGAGAAGAAGATGATAGCGAGCTACCCGTTCGTGACGCTGAAAGAGATGCTGCTCGCGGTCAACGTCTCCGAGGACGATCTGAAGAACAGGGAGTTCCTGGCGGGCCTGCAAAAGGCGTATGAACCGCTCAAGATAGAAGTAATGCTCGTCTCGGCGAAGGTCGAGTCCGAGATCGCCTCACTCGAGACCGAGAAGGAGAAGCAGGAATTCCTCGCGGCTCTCGGGATAGAGGAGCCCGCGGTAAACGCGCTCACGCGGCTCTGTATAAAAGCGTTGAACCTCATATCGTTCTTCACTGTGGGCGAGGACGAGGTGCGGCAATGGACTATAAAGCGGGCGTCGCCCGCGCCCGAAGCCGCCGGCGCCATACATTCCGACCTGCAGAAGGGTTTTATCCGCGCGGAACTCATAAAGTTATCCGACCTGTTCGAGCTGGGAAGCGAAGAGAAGGTCAAGGAAGCAGGCAAGCTTTACCTGAAGGGCAAGGATTATATAGTTGAAGACGGCGATATCCTGAACATAAGGTTCAATGTCTAAAGACAAAAAGCCCCTGTTATACGCCGCCGGGATAGTGACGCTCGGCATTATGGCATACCGGAGTTCCCTCTTCGGGGACTTCGTGCTCGATGACCTTACCCTCGTAGTCCTTAATTCCCATATACAGGGCTTTTCACAAGCCGGGCGGCTTTTCCTCGAGAATATCGGGGCCGGGTTCTCGCAAGAGGCCTCCTCGGCATTCTACCGCCCGCTGCAGATACTCAGTTACGCCGCAGACCACAGCTTTTGGGGCCTGAACTACGCGGGCTACCACCTGACAAACATCATCCTGCACATCCTGGCCGCGCTCGGCGTCTTCCATCTCATCAGGGTGATAACCCGCAAGGACGCGCTGTCGTTCGCCGCCGCCGCGGTATTCGCGGTGCACCCGGCCAATACCGAAGCGGTCTCTTATATATCGGGCCGGGCCGACCCGCTCTCCGCGTTGTTCATCGTCCTGTGCCTCATATGCTATATTAAATACCTCGATACTTCCGGAGTAAAATATTACGTCCTTTTTCCGCTCCTGTATTTTTGCGCGCTGATGTCGCGCGAAAGCGGGCTTATGCTGCCGGTTCTCATACTGCTCTACCATTTATCTTCCAAGCGCAAGGTCACGCGCGATCTCGCGCTCAAACTCGCTTTCCCGCTGGCGGCCGTTACTGCCGTTTACCTGCTGATGCGCTCCGCCGCGCTGGATTCGATGTTCCCTTATTACCGCGCGGCCCCTCTTACGGCGCGGCTTGCGGGCTTCTTCGCTGCGTTTGCGGAATATATAAGGATACTTTTCCTCCCGTTCGGCCTGCACATGGAATACGGCAGGAAGGTGTTTTATTTCAACGACCCTCGGGTTATCATCGGCGCGCTGCTTTTCGCGGCATGCATCTACTTTGTCGCGAAGAGGAGAAAGACGGGGGGCGCGGAATTCTTTTTTTCGGCATGGTTCATCGCCGGGCTCATACCGGTATCAAACATATTCCCCATGGGCGCGTATATGGCCGAACACTGGCTATACCTGCCGTCAGTAGGGTTTTACGCAGTCATGGCGTCCGCCGTCTTCCGGCTTCCGAAGGCCGCCGCGGTCGCGTTATCGGCCGTCATACTTCTGGGGCTGGCCGCCGCGACAGCGAAACAGAACCGTTACTGGGCGGACCCGGAGGTGTTTTATACGAGGACGCTCGAATATTCACCCGACAGCGCGCGCATCCGCACATACCTTGATATCCACAACGAGCTGAAAAGGCCGGAGAATAAGCCGATTCCCGTTGACTAGGGAGCGGCCGTTTAGGTATCATAAGTAATTGGAGCGGAGGCCTCTCCCGTAATGAACATAAGGTCGAAGTTAACGCTGTTATTCCTTTTCATTATACTTGCCGTCGCCGCCTCGATAGCGCTTGAGCGAAGCTTCGAGGTCAAAAGGCTCGCTGACATCTTTACCTCGAGCCGCGCGCGGGAAGAGATCACGTTCGACAAGATAGTAGCGATCAGGAACAGCCGCCTCGAGGCGCTCGTCGAAGATTACACTTTCTGGGACGAGATGGTTGAGTTCACGAGGACCGGCGACAGGGGATGGGCGAAGGAGAATATCGACGCTTCGCTGCCTATCTTCGACGTGAACGCGATGTGGGTCTACAGCAGGGACTGCTCGCTCATATATTCATCCGGCGGGCCCAAAGGGCCTGCCGCGGAACTCCCGGTCTCGGGAGAAGATATCCCCTCCTTATTCAAGGACTCAAAACTCTGCCATTTCTTCATACGCGCCGAAAAAGGCCTCATAGAGGTGCGCGGCGCGACGATACACCCTACCGCGGACTGGGACAGGAAGACCGAGCCGCGCGGATACCTCTTCGCCGGCATACTTTGGGATGAAAAGTTCCTGCGCGAAATGGCCTCCTTGACCGGCACGGAAGTCAGGTTCGCCTCCCTGCATGAGAAGCCCGCGCCGGACACTTCCGCAAATGTGATGGCAGGTGAAGCGAGGTTCCTCAGGGATCTCTGGGGATGGGACGGCAAGCCCCTGGCAAAGATCGCCGTCTCCTTCAAATCGGAGAGCATAAGGCATTATAACCTTATGGGCCAGACCATATTTTTCATATTCGGCCTGCTATCCGCCTTATCTCTGATCGTGCTTTTCGTGTCGGTCGTCCGTCTCGTCTCTATCCCGCTGCAGATCGTTTCGGAATCGCTTAAGAGGAAAGACCCCGCGCTGCTTGTCCCCCTTGAGAATAAGAAGGACGAGTTCGGCGGGATAGCCAAGGTCATAAGGGAATCGTTCGAGCAGGCGGCGGAACTCGAAGCAGCGAACGTAAGGCGCAGGAAGGCCGAGATACAGGGGGAGGCGATCCTCGAGAATATAGCGGACCTCGCGTGGCTCAAGGACCTCGACAACAGGTATATCGTCGTGAACGGGCCCTTCGCTAAAGCGTGCGGAAGGGAACCCGCCGGGCTGGTCGGCAAGACGGATTACGACGTCTGGCCGAAGGAACTCGCAGAAAAACATACCGCCGACGACAGGGAGGTAATGCTCTCCGGGAAGCAGAAGATAGTGTGCGAGCCCCTCTTCTCGATAGACGGCAATATGCTGTGGATGGAGACCGTAAAGACGCCGATGTTCAACGACAAAGGCGAGGTTATCGGCATTGCCGGGATATCGCGGGATATAACCGAGCGCAGGAAGGACGAGGAAGCGCTTAAGAAGGCCTATATAGATCTGAAGGAGACGCAGCACCGGCTTATACAGGCGGAAAAGTTCTCGGCCCTCGGGAAGTTCTCCACGTCGTTCGCGCACGAGATAAAGAACCCGCTCGGGATAATCCTGAACGGCATAGAATTCCTCGAGATGAAGCTCGGAAGCAGCGACAACGACGTCAAAGAGGACCTCGACATCATAAAGAGGTCCACGCTCAGGGCAGACAGCATAATAAAGAGATTGCTGAAGTTCGCGCGCCCTTCGGGTATAAAGCTCGAGAAGATCAACCCGCGGGACCTTGTGAACGATACGCTGCCGTTCTTCAAGTACTCGTCGCCGTCCGGCGAGATAAAGATAAAGACAGAGATCTCCCCCGAACATATGGCGTTTACGGCCGATAAGAACCAGATACAGCAGGCGATCATTAACCTTGTAATGAACGCCGCGGAGGCGATGTCGCGTACCGGAGGCGAGATAACGATAAAGGCCTACAAGGAGGATAGTTCCGAGTTCTATTTCGCGAAGCCGGTATGCGTGATCGAGATATCCGACAACGGGCCCGGCATATCGGAGGAGAACATGACAAAGCTCTTCGAGCCGTTCTTCACGACGAAGTTGGAGAGGGGGACAGGCCTCGGGCTCTTTATAACCAAGTTGATTATTGACAACAATAAAGGTAATATATCAATGGACAGCAAGCTCGGCCGCGGGACGGTCGTCAGGATGATCTTCCCGCTCGCTTAAACGGAGGATTACCGATGAAAAAGAAGATCCTTGTTGTTGATGACGAAAAAGATTTCTGCCATTTCGTGAAGAAGGCCCTCGAAGCGTCGGAGGAGTTCAAGGTGACCATAAGCAACGACGGGGCGGAAGGGGTCAGGAAGGCGAAGGAGCTTTTGCCGGACCTCGTCATACTCGATGTCATGATGCCTAAGATGGGCGGTTATGAGGTGGCGGCGGAACTGCAGAAGGAGGAGGATACGAGGAAGATACCGATCATATTCCTTACTGCGGTCGTGACCGAGCGCGAGGTCAAGGATGAAGGATACCTTCTTGAAGGCAAGCGTTTCATCGCGAAACCCGTCAAGATACACGACCTCATAAACAGCATCAAGGCGGCCCTCGCAGGCGGCTGAGGGCGGGGCCGGGATCTCCCGCAGGGCATATTTTTAATGACAACAACGACGGTTTAGTGGTATAATCCGATTGTTTGTGAAAATCGGAACAATGTCCAAAAAAAAGAGAACCATCCCCCAGGATACGGCAAGCCGGTTAAGCCTCTACCTAAGAAGCTTAAGGATGCTTGGTAAGAAGAGAGTGGACGTCGCCTCGTCGGAGGAGATAACGCAGTTCCTCAACGTCACGCCCGTCCAGTTCCGCAAGGACCTTTCTTATTTCGGGGGTTTCGGCAAGCGCGGTGTCGGATACGACGTCGCGCGGCTCACGAGGGAGATAGAGAGGATCCTCGGCACCGACGCGGAATGGAAGATCGCGATAGTCGGCGCTGGCAAGCTCGGTTCGGCGCTGCTCGGGTATTCGGGGTTCCACGAATTGAATTTGCGGATAGTGGCGGCGTTCGACAGCGATCCCGGCAGGGTAGGCAAGGCGCGGCAGGGCGTCAGGATCGACGGCGCGTCGAGCATGAAACGGATATTGAAAGAAAAGGGAATAAGGATAGCGGTCCTCGCGGTTCCCGCGGATTCGGCACAGAAGGTGGGCGAGGAGCTCGTAAGGTGCGGCGTAAAGGCGATACTAAATTTCGCGCCCGTCAACCTCGTCCTGCCGAAGGGCGTATCGGTCTCTAATGTTGACATGGCTTCGGAGCTCGAAAGCCTTATATACAAACTAAAAGGAGAACGCGCATGAAAGCGGTTTCGGAGAGGGAGGTCGACGCGGCGGAGGTCGACAGGATAATCGATAAGCACAGGGATTCCCCCGGCTACCTGCTCGGGATCATGGAGGAGGTGCAGGAGCTCAACAAGTTCAAATACCTGCCGAGGCAGACGATCGAATATATCGCGGAAAGCCTGGAGCTGCCGTTCTCGAAAGTATACAGCGTCGCCACCTTTTACGCGTTCTTCAACCTGAAGCCGCAGGGCGAGCATTCGATAATCGTCTGCAGGGGCACCGCGTGCCATACGAAGGGCTCGAAAGCCCTGCTCGAGCACCTCGAGGGTTTCCTCGGCATAAAGGGGGCATTCGACGAAGGGGAGTCGTATTTCACGACGAAAGACAACAAGTTCACCGTCAGGACGGTCGCGTGTTTCGGCCAGTGCGCGCTGGCGCCGGTCGTAGTCGTCGACGGGAAGATATACGTGCATATGAACGAGAACAAGCTCGCGAAGATAGTCAAAGAACTGAGCCGCGGAGGTAAGAAGAAATGAGGATATCCGACATAAAACACCTGGACATCTTAAGGGAGAAGCGCTTCAAGGAGATATTCTCGGGCCGGCTGCGCATATCGGTCGGCATGGGCACCTGCGGCATGGGCAACGGCGCCGAAGAAGTATACAAGGCGCTCGAGAAGGAGATACGCAGGAAAAAGTCCGGCATACTGCTCGGGAAGGTCGGCTGCTTCGGGTTTTGCGCGGGCGAGCCGCTCGTGAACGTATACCTGCCCGGGAAGCCGCTTATAATATTGCATAAGGTCGCGCCGAAGGACGCCGCAAAGATCGTCGAGAAGGCGCTCAAGGGCGATATATACAGGGAAAAAGTCCTCTGCAAGATAGAGGAATGGGACCACATAACAGGCAAGGCGACCTACGGCCGCGGTTTCCCCGGGATCCCGAAATGGGACGAGGTGCCGTTCTTTAAGGGCCAGAAGAAGATAGTGCTGAGGGATTTCGGCCTCATAGACCCCGAGAACATCGAGGACTATATCGCCATAGGCGGATACCACGCGCTCTACAAGGCCGTTACGGAGATGAGCCCCGAGAAGGTCATCGACGAGCTGAAGGTCTCGAAACTGCGCGGCCGCGGCGGCGCGGGCTTCCCGACCTGGCGCAAGTGGGACATCATGCGCAATATCAAGGCGGACAGGAAATACGTCGTCTGCAACGCCGATGAAGGCGACCCGGGCGCGTATATGAACCGCAACGAGATAGAGAGCGACCCGCACATGCTGATAGAGGGCATGGCGATCGCCGCGTATACGATGGGCACCGACAAGGGCATCGTGTATATCCGCGCGGAATACCCGCTCGCGGTCGAACGCCTAAGGAAGGCCATCAAGGACGCAGAGGAGTACGGATTGCTCGGAAAGAACATCCTCAACACCGGTTTTGATTTCGACATAAAGATAGTCGAGGGCGCGGGCGCGTTCGTCTGCGGCGAGGAGACGGCGCTCATATTCTCGCTCGAAGGCCTTCCGGGCCGTCCGAGGCCGAGGCCGCCGTTCCCCGCGGAGAAGGGGTTATGGGACAGGCCTACGAACATAAATAACGTCGAGACGCTAAGCAACGTCCCCGCGATAATATCGCGCGGCGGCGCGTGGTTCGCGCAGACCGGCACCTCGGCAAGCGCGGGCACGAAGGTATTCTCGCTCGTCGGCAAGGTTAAGAATACCGGCCTCGTCGAGCTTCCGTTCGGCTCTCCGCTGCTATCGCTGATATACCAGATGGGCGAGGGAAGCGGCAGGGACAAGGTCATAAAGGCAGTCCAGAGCGGCGGCCCGTCCGGAGGGTGCATCTCGTCTAAATTATTCGGCTCGAAGGTAGATTACGAGACGCTCGCCGAACTGGGCGCGATCCTCGGCTCAGGCGGCATGGTCGTAATGGACCAGGACAACTGCATGGTCGACGTCGCGCGCTACTTCATAGAGTTCACCACGTCGGAGTCATGCGGTAAGTGCACGCCGTGCCGCGAAGGGCTGCAGCAGGCGCTGAAGATCCTGAAGGACATAACCGAGGGCAGGGGCAAGGTAGAGGACATGAAGACGCTCGAGGACCTCGGCAAGACGATAAAGGACACTGCGATATGCGGCCTCGGCCAGACGGCCCCGAACCCGGTCCTCACGACGCTGAAGTATTTCAGGGACGAGTACGAGGACCATATAAAGAACAAGAGATGCGACGCGGGCATATGCCAGGCGCTCTTCCTGTCGCCCTGCGAGAACAGCTGCCCGCTGCATATGAACATACCCGGATACCTCGAGCTTGTTAACGAGAAGAGGATGGAGGACGCGTACGAGATGATATTGCGCGACAACCCGTTCCCGGCGAGCTCCGGCAGGATATGCCATTTCCACTGCAAGATGCGCTGCCGCAGGGAGGACATAGACGACCCGGTCTCCACCGGCGAGGTACACCGTTTCGTCGCCGATAACCTGCATAAGAACGGCAGGGACAAGGCGGTAATGAGGATGATATTGAAGGAACGCGCCCCGTCGACCGGGAAGAGGGTAGCTATAATCGGCGCGGGCCCCGCGGGCCTTACTGCGGCATACTACCTCGCGCGCCTCGGCCACACGGTCACGGTCTACGAGGCGAAACCGAAGGCGGGCGGCGTGCTGATGTACGGCATACCGTCGTACCGGCTCCCGAAAGAAGTGCTCGAACGGGAGGTCAAGTTCATAAAGGACTGCGGAGTGAAGTTCGTCTTTAATACGAAGGTAACGTCCGAGAGGCTGCGCTCGCTCGAGAAGAACAACGACGCGGTCCTCGTGGCAACCGGCGCGTATAAGGAGATGGACCTCGATATCCCGGGCAAGGACTTCAAAGGGGTCCTGCACGGGACCGAGTACCTCGAGCAGGTAGCTACAAACAAGAAGGTCACCCTCGGCAAGAGAGTCGCGATAATCGGCGCGGGCAACGTCGCGATAGATGCTGCGAGGACGGCATTCCGTTTCGGCTCGGATGTCACGATCATCTACCGCCGCGAGAAAGCGGATATGCCGGCGAACAAGGAAGAGATAAAAGCGGCGGAGAACGAGGGGATCAAGTTCGTATTCCTCGCCGCCCCCAAGTCGATAACCGGGGACAAAGGCAGGGCGACCGGGGTCGAGATATCGAAGATGAAGCCGGGAGATTACGACCTTTCCGGAAGGCGCAGGCCCGTCGCGACGAACGAGTCGCAGGTCATCCCATGCGATACAGTCATCCTCGCGATCGGCGAGAGGGTCGATTCGGGATTCATCAAGAACGTCGGCATCGACACGAACGATAACGGGACCGTGAAGGCCGACCGCTCGACGATGCAGACCGTCAGCCCGAAGTTCTACGCCGCGGGCGACCTCGTCATGGGGCCGGCGACGGCGGTCGAGGCGATGGCGCAGGGCAAGAAGGCCGCGGAAGCGATAGACGCGGCGCTTACCGGCGAGAAGAGGTTCGATACGCTGTTCAGGCAATTCAAATACAAGAACGAGGTTCCGCTCGAGCCGTGCTCAGAGCGCAGGAGGCACCCGAAGTCGCTCTCGGTCGCTTCGAGGAAGAGGAACTTCAAGGAGGTCTCCCTCGGTCTCTGCTGGGATGACGTCAAGACCGAGACCACCCGCTGCTTGAGATGCGACGTCAAGGAGGTCAAATAATGGCTGACAGGATGATCAATATAAAGATAGACGGCAAAGACCTGGCGGTCCCGGAAGGGACGACGATCCTGAAAGCGGCGCGAAAGGCCGGCATCGAGATACCGACGCTCTGTTATCTCGACGGCATATCCGAGAACGCGTCGTGCGGCGTATGCTGCGTCGAGGTCAGGAAGGCAAAGAGTTTACTGAGGTCGTGCATCACGAAGGTCTCCGAAGGCATGGAGATATACACGAACACTCCCGCCGTGCGCGACGCGCGCCGCATGAACGTCGAGCTCCTGCTCGCGGGCCATCCGAAGGACTGCCCGACATGCGAAAAGAACGAGACGTGCGAGCTGCGCATTCTCGCCTCCGACCTCGGCGTCAGGAAGGTCCGGTTCGGCAAGACACGCAAGCGCGATTTCGACGTGGATTCGACCTCGCCGTCGGTCATCAGGGACCCGAACAAGTGCATCCTCTGCGGCCGCTGCATAGCCGTATGCTCGCAGGTCCAGTCGGTCAACGCGATAGATTTCGTGAACCGCGGCAGCAAGACACTCGTCTCCACGTTCTTCAACGAGGGGCTCGGGAAAGTCGAGTGCGCGAACTGCGGCCAGTGCATCCTCGTGTGCCCGACCGGCGCATTGACCGAGAAGAGCCAGATTGACGACGTATGGAAGGCGATACACGACCCGAAGAAGACGGTGGTCGTCCAGACGGCGCCGGCGGTAAGGGCCGCGATAGGCGAGGAGTTCGGCATGCCCGCGGGTTCGCTCGTGACGGGCAAGATGGCCGCCGCGCTCAGGAAGCTCGGTTTTGACCGCGTATTCGATACGCAGTTCACCGCCGACCTTACGATCATGGAAGAGGGTTTTGAGCTTATCGACAGGATAAAGAACAACGGCGTGCTCCCGCTGATAACCTCCTGCTCGCCCGGATGGATAAAGTTCAGCGAGCATTTCTTCCCGGAGGTCCTCGACCATCTCTCGACGTGCAAGTCGCCGCAGCAGATGTTCGGCGCGGTCGCGAAGACATATTACGCCGAGAAAGCCGGGATAGACCCGAAGGATATGGTCGTCGTGTCGATAATGCCGTGCACCGCGAAGAAGTTCGAGGCGAAGCGGCCCGAGATGGGCAATGACGTCGATTACGTCCTCACGACGCGCGAGGCCGCGCAGATGATTAAAGAAGCCGGCATCGATTTCGTGAACCTTCCCGACGAGGATTTCGACCACCCGCTCGGCGAATCGACCGGCGCGGCCGTAATATTCGGCGCGACCGGAGGCGTAATGGAAGCCGCGCTGAGGACCGCGTATGAGGTCGTCACGAAGAAGACGCTCGACAGGCTCGATTTCAAGGACGTCCGCGGGCTCGAGGGCATAAAGACCGCAGAGGTCGATTTAGACGGCCTGAAGGTCAGGGTCGCCGTGGCCAACGGCCTCGGCAACGCGCGCAAACTCCTCGAGGAGGTGCAGGCGGGCAAGTCGCCCTACCACTTCATCGAAATAATGTGCTGCCCCGGCGGATGCCTCGGCGGCGGCGGGCAGCCGATCCCGACCAATATGGAGATCAAGAAGAAGAGGGCTGAGGCGATATATAAGGAAGACGCGGGAAAGCCGATAAGGAAATCCCATGAGAACCCGTCCGTCCAGGCCATATATAAAGAATTCCTCGGCGAACCGCTCAGCGAAAAGTCGCACCACCTGCTCCACACGACTTATAACAAGAGAGGCCTTGCAAAAAAATGACGAAAATAATAAAGGGTGACACGTTCCTATTGTGCGCGGTAACGGTTTTCCTGTGGATGTCGACGGCGGGCTGCGCGGTACAGCCGGCGGAGAAGTCGTCTAATATCATTCTTATAGCATGGGACGGCGCCCAGCACGAGCATGTCAAGGAATGCCTCGGGCGCGGCGAGCTGCCGAACCTGAAGATGCTCGCGTCAGAGGGCGGGATGGAAGAGATAACCGTGCAGGGGCAGACCGAGACGGAGCCGGGATTCGCGCGGATATTGACCGGCTATAAGTCCGAGACGAACAGGGTGCTCACAAACTCCAATGTCGGCGTGATCCCGAAGGACTATACGGTATTCGAGCGCCTCGAGAACCATTTCAACAGCGCTGATTTCGTGACGATCGCGCTCGTCGCCAAGGGGCACAGGATCAACTCCTCTACGCCGGATAAGCCGTATTATAACGCGGGCCAGGCCGCCGACGTATTCAGGAACGGTTTACTCGACGATAAAAAGGTGGCATCCGAGGCAACAGTGCTCCTGAAAAAATACAGGGACAGGCAGTTCTTCATGTTCCTTCAATTCGCATCTCCGGATTCTAACGGCCATAGTTACGGCGAGAACTCCGTCGAGTACAATAACGCGCTCATCCTCTGCGACAAGCTGACCGGAGAGGTCATATCGAAATTAAAAGCACTGGGCATTTACGGAAAGACGATAATCTACGTCACCGCGGACCACGGCTTTGACGAGGGTTCGCGCGGCCACGGTTTCGCCCCGTATGTATTCATAGCAACGAACGACCCCCGGGGCGTAAGGCCGGGCGTCCAGACCGAGATAACCCCGACGATACTCGACAGGTTCGGGGTGGACGTGGAGAAGATAAGCCCGCCTTACGACGGCAAACCACTGACAAAATGACGGCTAGGAGGGGCAGATGAAACTTACCTTGACGCAGTTATCGATATTCGTTGAGAACAGGCCCGGCCGCCTATTCAGCGTCTGTTCGCTCCTCGGCGACGGCGGGATAAATATCAGGGCGATCACGATAGCCGAAAGCGAAGGTTTCGGGATATTGCGCGTAATAGTCGACAGGCCCGATGACGCGTTCGACGTGTTGAAGATGGCCGGATACACCGCAAATGTCACGGATATCGTCGCGGTCGACATCGTCGACAAGCCGGGCGGCCTCGCCGGGGTGCTCAAAGTGCTCAACGACGCCGGCATCAACGTCGAATACATGTACGGGTTCGTGGACAGGTCGTCAGACAACGCGCTGGTCGCTTTCCGTTTTGAGAATCCCGAAGACGCGATAAAGGTCCTGAAGAGCAACGACATAAAAGTAGTCGGCAATAAGAGCTCGAAGAAAGCTTAAGGAGGGATAACATGACGGCATTGATCGGCCTGCTCCTTGTAGCCGCCCTCGCGGCGTGGTCTGTCATAACCTATAACATGTTCGTCAAATACAGGAACCTCATGGCTGAGGCCTGGAGCGGGATAGACGTCCAGCTCAAGCGCCGCGCCGACCTGATACCGAACCTCGTCGAGGCGGTCAAAGGGTACAAGCAGTTCGAGAAGTCGACCCTCGAGAACGTGACCGCGCTGCGCGCAAAGGCGTCCGCCACCGAAGGCATAAAGGACAAGGCCGACTCCGAGAACGCGATATCGCAGGCGCTCAAGTCGATATTTGCGGTAGCCGAAGCGTATCCCGACCTCAAGGCGAACAAGAGCTTCCTCGACCTCCACAACAACCTCGTCGAGATCGAGGACCAGCTGCAGATGTCGCGCAGGTACTACAACGGCGCCGTGAGGGACTACAGCATCCTTACCCAGCAGTTCCCGAGCAACCTCATCGCAAAGGGCTTCGGGTTCGGCAAGGCCGATTTCTTCGAGATCGAATACGCGACCGAGCGCAAGGCCCCCGAGGTAAAAGTATGAAAAGGATCTTCGCATCCTTCCTGCTCGCCCTGCTGATCCCCGTATCCGCCGTCGCCTCGGAAAGGATCCTATCCTACGACAGCCGCATCGAGGTCCATAAGGACTCTTCGCTGACCGTGACCGAGACGATAAATGTCATCGCCGAGGGCGCGCAGATCAAGCGCGGCATATACCGCGATTTCCCGACGAAATACAAAGGCGGGCACACGGTCGGTTTTAGTGTCCGCGGTGTAAAGCGTGACGGCGCGGCCGAAGCATACCATACGCAGGATATGACAAACGGAGTCCGCGTATATATAGGAAAGAGCGACGTATTAATTCCCTACGGCGAACACACTTACGAAATAACCTACAAGACCGACAGGCAACTCGGGTATTTCGAGGGCCACGACGAACTCTACTGGAACGTGACCGGCAACGGCTGGGTATTCCCGATCGACCAGGCGACAGCCACGGTGACGCTGCCCGAGGGCGTACCCGGGAACGAAATAAAGATGGAGGGCTTCACCGGCGCGCAGGGCTCGAAGGCGCGCAATTTCAACGCGATGCTGACACATGGCCGCCCGTATTTCATCACGACTGAGCCGTTGCGGCCGTACGAAGGGCTTACGATCGTAGTCGGTTGGCCTAAAGGATTTGTCGCGCAACCGCCGATTGGCTCGAGGCCCGCCGATACGGAAACGCCTCCTTCCGGGAAAACCGGGATGGAAAGCGATGTCATGAAATTCCGGATGCCCGGCAACGGCAAGATGATATTAGGGGAAGCTCTTGTGCTCCTGCTCGTCATCTATTATATTACCGTCTGGGCTAAGGTCGGCAGGGACCCCGAGAAGGGCGTCATAGTCCCGCTATTCGTCCCGCCGAAGGGCGTCTCTCCGGCGGCGTGCAGGTATATCTCGAGGATGGCGTTCGATAACAAGGCGTTCACGGCAGCGCTCGTCAGCGCCGCGGTCAAGGGCTGTGTTACTATCATCGAAGAGAAGAAAGGCAAATTCGCGATAAAACGCGCGTCGAAAGACACGTCCGTCCTCAGCAAGGACGAGATGAAGTCCGTGGAATGGCTGATGGAGCGATCGGATTACTTAAAGTTTGAGCAGGAAAACCATACCATGATAAAGACCGCGCTCGACAAACTGAAGGACGCGCTGAAGACGGCCTATGAAAAAGTATATTTCTTCACGAATACGCAGTATTTCGTGCCGGGAGCGATCATCTCGTTCATAATACTGTTCGTGTCGGCGTTCACCACGTCGCCGCAGATGAAGACAGAGAACGTGGCAGTCCTTGTGTTCATGAGCGTATGGCTATCCGGATGGACCGTCGGGGTCATCGCGCTTTTGATGAGTGCCGGAAGCAAATGGAAGGCATTCCTGACCCGCGGAGGCAGGCTGGCGTATTTAGGAGAGGCGGTATTCCTGACGCTCTTCTCCGTTCCGTTCATATTCTTCGAGATCTTCGGGCTAGTGATATTCACGGGCGTCTCCTCGCTGATGATGCCGATCATTCTTCTCGAGATCGTAATAATCAATATCGTATTCTACCATCTGCTCAAGGCGAGGACGCTCGCCGGCAGGACGATAATGGACGCCATCGAGGGTTTCAGGATGTACCTCACGACGGCCGAGAGGGACGAGATACGCGCGATGGGGGCCCCGAACGAGACGCCCCAGCTCTTCGAGAAGTACCTGCCTTACGCGATCGCGCTCGACGTCGAGAACGCGTGGGCCGATAAGTTCAACGACATACTGTCAAAGTCAAGCGTCGAGGGCAGCGGATATTCCCCGGTCTGGTATTCAGGCACCTCATTCAGCAGGGCCGGCGCGGCGGGTTTCGCGGCCGCGATGGGCGGCTCGCTTTCCGGTAC
This sequence comes from Candidatus Omnitrophota bacterium, assembly GCA_017992785.1. GTDB lineage: Bacteria > Omnitrophota > Gorgyraeia > Pluralincolimonadales > Pluralincolimonadaceae > UBA6215. The sequence continues at coordinate 20,001 of JAGONY010000018.1, forward strand.
CATCTCCTCATCTTCGGTAGCGCCGGGATCGAGTTCCGGTTTCGGAGGCGGAGGCGGTGGTGGCGGTGGTGGCGGTGGAGG
>JAGONY010000059.1 GCA_017992785.1 Candidatus Omnitrophota bacterium
TGAAGGAAGTCCACTTGAGAGTTTCTTGTCCGACAATCAGGTTCCCGTGCTTCTACGGCATAGATTTCCCGACGAAGAATGAACTGAGCGCGGCGACACATACGTTGGAATAGATACGCAAGTACCTCGGCGTCACTACCCTCGGGTACCTTTCGGTCGAGGGGCTGTTAAGCTGCGTCTCGTGCCCGAAGGACTACTGCACGGCGTGCTTTACCGGCGATTACCCGGTGCCGTTCGGCGGAGAGGCAAACAAGTTCGCTACTGAGCATAAAGGATATTAAAATGGGGCTTACCTACAAGAAGGCCGGTGTCGATATCGTTGAAGCGAGCCGTTTCGTCGGCGCGATAACAAAGTACACGCGCAGTACGGCGCGAAAAGGGGCGGACTGCAAGCTCGGCGGGTTCGGGGGGCTCTTCGACCTGAAGGCCTCCGGATACAGGGACCCCGTGCTTGTGTCGTCCACCGACGGCGTCGGCACGAAACTCAAGATCGCCTTCCTTGCGGGAAAGCATGACACCGTAGGCATAGACATGGTCGCGATGAACGTTAACGACGTGCTGACGACCGGCGCGGAGCCGCTGATCTTCCTCGATTATATCGCCACGGGAAAGATAGACAGGAAGGTCCTCGCGGATGTAGTGAAGGGAATAGCCGAAGGGTGCAGGCAGGCCGGCTGCGCGCTTGTCGGCGGCGAGACCGCAGAGATGCCGTCGTTCTATAAGCCGGGTGAATACGACCTCGCGGGTTTCTGCGTCGGGGCGGCCGAGAGGAAGAATATAGTCGACAACTCCAAGATGGAGGAAGGGGATATCGCGGTCGGGCTGGCCTCGAGCGGCCCGCATTCGAACGGTTATTCGCTGATCAGGAAAGTGTTTTCAGCGGCCGAGCAGAAGAAGCTCGCGAAAGAACTGCTCGCTCCGACGAGGATATACGTCAAGCCCGTGCTCGAGCTCAGGAAGTCAGTGAAAGTAAAAGGCATCGCGCATATAACCGGAGGGGCTTTCTTCGAGAAATTGCCGCGCATCGTCCCGGACGGCAAGACGCTCGTCATAGAGAAGGGCTCGTGGGCGGTCCCGGAGATATTCAGGAAGATACAGAAGAAGGGCCGTGTCGATGAGACCGAGATGTTCCGCACCTTCAACATGGGCCTCGGCATGGTCTTGGTCATGCCGCCGCAGGATTTTAGTAAAGCGAAGAGGATCTTCGCTTTACAGGGAATAGATTCATGGATAGTCGGCTCGGTTAACAAGGGCAAGGTCCCGCCGCAGCGGGGCGGGAGCCATAAGGTAAAGATAATATGCGGGTTCTAGTTATAGGTTCGGGCGGCAGGGAACACGCGCTGGCCTGGAAGATAAAACAGTCGACACTCGTCGATAAGGTCTATTGCGCGCCGGGCAACGGAGGGATCTCTTCGATAGCCGAGTGCGTGGACATAAAGCCGGACGATATCACGGGCCTTATCGGGTTCGCGACGAGGAACAAGATAGACCTGACCGTCGTCGGGCCGGAGGCGCCGCTCGCGCTCGGGATAGTCGACAGGTTCTGCGTGAACGGGCTCAGGGTTTTCGGCCCGTCTAAGGAAGCCGCGAAGATAGAAGCAAGCAAGGCCTTCATGAAACAGCTCATGAAGAAATACAACATACCTACCGCGGATTTCGAGATATTCGAGGACAGCGCCCGCGCGAAGAAATATATCGACGGGCTTAAACGGGATTTTGTGGTCAAGGCGGACGGCCTCGCGGCCGGCAAGGGAGTGGTCGTATGCTCGTCGAAGGAGCAGGGCATATCCGCCGTGGAATCGATTATGGAACGGCGCGATTTCAGGAACGCCGGGAACAGGATAATAATCGAGGAATGCCTCGAGGGCGAAGAGGTCTCGATGCTCGTGATAACCGATGGTAAAGATTGCGTGCCGCTTGTATCGGCGCAGGACCACAAGAGGATATTCGACGGGGATAACGGCCCGAATACGGGCGGCATGGGAGCCTATTCGCCTGCGCCTGTCGCGACAGCCGGGCTTACGGATTCCGTGATGAATGATATAATCAAGCCGACGATAGCCGCGATGGGCAAAGAGAACGCCAGGTATACCGGCGTGCTATACGCCGGGATAATGGTGACGGACGCGGGCCCTAAAGTCCTCGAGTTCAATTGCAGGTTCGGGGATCCCGAGACGCAGGTGATACTCCCGCGGCTTAAAAGCGACCTTATTGAGCTCATCGAAGCGTCGATAGACGACGAGATAGACATGGCCAAGCCGGACTGGGACGAGAGGCCGTGCGTATCGGTCGTACTGTCGTCGGGAGGATATCCCGGGGAATACGAGACCGGATTCGAGATAGAGGGCCTCGACGCGCTCGAAAAGGCGAGGGATGTATACGTCTTCCATGCCGGCACTAAGTTCGCCGACGGCAAGACCGTCACGGCGGGAGGGCGCGTACTTAACGTCACCGCGCTCGGTTCGGATATCAGGGACGCGATCGACAGGTGCTATAACGCGGTCAACCTCATAGAGTTCGAGGGGATGCATTTCAGAAGGGATATAGGGTTCAGGGCGCTGAAGAGGTGAACAAAAGGAGTTTCGCATGGCAAAACCAAAGATAGCCGTGATACTGGGGTCGGATTCCGACCTGTCCACGATGGAAGAAGGATTGAAGGTCCTCAAGGACTTCAAGGTCCCGTTCGACCTTAAGATAATGTCCGCGCACAGGAGCCCCGCGCTCGTGCACGCGTTCGCGAAGACCGCAGAGAAAGAAGGCATACACGTGATAATAGCCGCCGCGGGCGGAGCGGCGCACCTTGCGGGAGTCATCGCCTCGATGACCCGCCTTCCGGTGATCGGCGTCCCGATGGAGACGAGCAGCCTCAACGGGATGGATTCGCTCTTCTCGACGGTGCAGATGCCTTACGGCGTGCCGGTTGCGACGATGGCGATAGGAAAATCGGGCGCGCGCAACGCTTCGATATTCGCGCTCCAGGTACTCGCGCTCGAAGACAAGAAGGTCGCCGGCGAGCTCAACGCCTTCAAGAAGAGGCTTGAGGCCGACGTGATAGCGAAGAATAAAAAATTAAGCTTATGACGATAGTAGTGCGCGTCGACGCCTCGCGGCCGGAGGCGGCAAAGATAAAAGAGGCGGCTTCGGTCCTCAGGAACGGCGGGCTCGTAGGTTTCCCGACCGAGACGGTATACGGCCTCGGCGCGAACCTGCTCGACTCGAAGGCCGTAAAGAGATTATACAGGATAAAGAAACGGCCGTCCGCAAAACCGCTGACCGTGCATGTCGCGGGCGCTGAAGACGTGAAGAAGATGGCCGGCCGCATACCGTTAAAAGCGGCGAGATTGATGAAGAAGTACTGGCCCGGGCCGCTGACGCTGGTATTGAAGGACAAGAGCGGCAGGAAGACCGGGTTCAGGATGCCCGACAACAGGATAGCGTTGAAGCTCATCGCGGCGGCGGGTGTTCCCGTAGTCGCGCCGAGCGCCAACATATCGGGCAACAAGCCGCCGGTGAGCGCGAAAGAGGTCCTGCGGGACCTCGACGGCCTGATAGAGGTCGTCATCGACGGCGGCAGGACGAAGATAGGGAAAGAATCGACGGTAGTGGATATGTCGGGCAGGGATCCGGTGGTATTGCGCGAGGGCGCGATCCCGGGGCCCAAAATACGCGAGGTAGCCGATGGTTAAGTCCGTCCTGATGGTATGCACGGGCAACTCATGCCGCAGCGTAATGGCCGAAGGCCTCCTGAAGAAATGGCTGAAAGAGCATAAGTGCGCGGATATCAGGGTGGCATCGGCCGGCATCGCGACGATACCCGGCATGATGGCCAGCTCCAACGCCGTAGAGGTAATGAAGAGAGAGCACGTAGACGTATCGGGCCACCGGGCCCAGGTGGTATCGGGGCAGCTTATAAGGGAATATGATCTCATACTTTGCATGGAACCGGTGCATTCGCAGGCGATAAAGGAGCTTTTGCCCGAGGCCTCGGAGAAGACGCACCTGCTCGTCGAATACGCATATGACGGGGACGCGGAAAAACCGAAGAACCTGTGGGTCACCGACCCTATAGGCAAGCCGAAGGAAGTGTATGAATCGGTCCTTATGACA
>JAGONY010000060.1 GCA_017992785.1 Candidatus Omnitrophota bacterium
AGTCAAGGTTGAGATCAACGAACCTTGGAAAATGTGTTATGAAGAGGGGATGAAATGTCTGAAAAAGATCGAAGCAATGAACAAAGAGGCAATTCCGACGGAGAAAACCAAGAGAAGCTACCTGCCGTATCAGCAGGAAAACGCATACTTTTGGTCACGTTCGGATGCCAGATGAATTTCCGGGATTCGGAGGAGATAGCGGGGTTATTCATACAGAAGGGCTGGTCGCTAGCGTCCGCGCCGGAAGAGGCGGATGTCGCAATATTCAATACCTGCAGCGTGCGCAAGCACGCGGAAGACCGCGCGATAAGCAATATCGGGGAGCTGAAGGCGCTAAAGAAGAAGCGCCCGGGTCTCGTAATAGGCGTTGTCGGGTGCATGGCGAAGGCGCAGGGCGAGAGGATCATAGAGCGGCTGCCGATAGTGGATTTTATAACGGGCCCGGCGAACATCTATGATATTCCCGGGGCGGTAGACAGCGTCCTCGCGAACCGGAAGGAAGCCGTCATCGCGAACGACAAGGAAGCGCGCCCGTATGTGGCGAATATCGCGTATCATACCAGGGGGATATCGGCGCTCGTAACGATAATGGAGGGCTGCAACAATTATTGCTCATATTGCATAGTGCCGTATGTAAGGGGGCGCGAAGTTAGCCGGCCGGCGGATGATATAATAGATGAGATAAAAGCGCTAGCGGACGGCGGCTATAAGGAAGTGACACTGCTCGGCCAGAACGTCAACTCATATCGGGGCCATCCTGGGGCAAATACGGCAGGACGGCCCCCGTTTGCAGAATTGCTCGAGAGGATAGACGGCATAGAAGGCATCGAGCGGATACGGTTCCTTACGAGCCATCCGAAGGACGCGGGAGAGGATCTCTTTAGGGCGATGAGGGACCTGCCGAAGGTATGCGAACATCTGCATTTGCCCTTACAATCCGGTTCTGATAGAATACTCAAGTCGATGAACAGGGGCTATACCGCCTCTGATTACCTGAAGAAGGTCGAGATGCTGCGCAAGCACGTGCCCGATTGCGCGATAACGACGGATATCATAGTGGGCTACCCGGGCGAGTCGGATGAAGATTTCAAGATGACGAAGAAGCTCGTCGAGGATATAGGGTTCAACTCGGCGTTCATATTCAAGTATTCGCCGCGGCCCCCGGCAAAGGCGAGCGGCCTCGAAGATGACGTCCTGATGAAGGTTAAGGAAGAGCGCAACCAGGTATTGCTTAAGTTGCGCGATAAGATATCGGACAGCAAGGACAGCGAGTTCATAGGCAAACCGACAGAAGTCCTTGTCGAGAGCATATGCAGAAAGGAAAAGCATAAAGTGACAGGCAGGAACAGGCAGAACATCAAGGCCGTCTTTGAAGGAGGAAGAGAGCTGATAGGGATGATAAAAAAAGTGAAGGTGAGCTCGGTGGTCGGCCATACGCTCGCGGGAAGCGCGCTGATGCTCATGGCATTCCTCGCGGCAACGGCGGCAACGACGCCTGTATCCGCGGAGACGGTCGAGGAATATTTCGTCGGCGGCGATTACGAGAATACGGTACGCGAGGGCGTAAAACAGGTCGGCAGTTCAAGGGAGCAGGACAAGCTCTATTATATGATAGGTACGAGCCTGAACAAGATCGGCAGGTATGACCTCGCGAGGAAGAATTATAACCAGGTCATCGGCTCGTTCCCCCGAAGCAGGTTCAGTCCGCTCGCCCAGCTCGGGATCGCGGACAGCTATTACCTGGCCGGGGACTACAAGAACGCGCTCGCGGAATACGAGAAATATATCACGAAATACCCGAGGTCCGAAGGCGGGGCCACCGCGTATTTCAGGCTGGCCAAGAGCGCCCAGAAGGAAGGGAAGTGGCAGGCGGCGCGCAACTATTACCAGAAGGTCAGAAGCGAATACCCGATGAGCTTCGAGGCGCAGATGGCCGCGCAGGCCTTGGGCGAGGAGATTCTCTTCTTCACGGTGCAGGTCGGGTCATTCAACAAGAAGTCGAACGCGCTGAAGCTTTGCGATGAATTAGTCAAGAAGGGATACCCGGCTTCGATAGTAAAGTCGGAACAGCAGGCCGAGGAGTCCTACAGGGTCCGTGTCGGAAAGCTCGACGCGAGGGAAGCCGCCGAAGAGCTTGCGAAGAAACTGCGGGCCGAGGGCCTGCCGACCAAAGTCCTGCCTTAATATGGCGAATAAGCTCGTATTCATCGTTGGCCCGACGGCGATAGGCAAGACCGGCATATCGTTCGAGCTCGCGAAACTCGTTGAATGCGAGATCGTCTCCTGCGATTCCATGCAGGTCTACCGCGGCATGAACGTCGGCACGTCCAAACCGGCGAAGGTCCTACTCAGCTCCATACCGCACCACCTTATAGACATAATAGAGCCGTCCGAGGAATTCTCGGTGGCGCAGTACCGCGCGCTCGCGGTAAAGGCGATCGAAGATATAATATCCCGCCGCAAGACGCCCCTTTTGGTCGGTGGCAGCGGGCTTTACGTGAAGGTGCTTATTGACGGTATATTCGAGGCGCCCGTGACCGACAGGGAGCTCAGGCAGCGGCTCGAGCAGGAGGCGGAGGAGTTTAGCGTCTTGCATCTATACGAAAGGCTTAAGCAGGTTGACCCTGAGTCCGCCGCGAGGATACATCCGAACGACCTGCGCAGGATAATCCGCGCGCTGGAGGTCTTCGAGAAGGCGTCCGCGCCGATATCCGAACTTAGGAAGAGGACTTCGGGGCTCGGGGACAAATACGATATCAGGATATTCGGGCTCGAGATGGAACGCGCGGCCCTGTATGACAAGATAGACGAAAGGGTCGAACAGATGTTCTCCGAAGGCCTGGTAAATGAGGCGAGGGCCCTCATGGAAGGGAATCTGAGCTTGACCGCTTCACAGGCGCTCGGGTACAGGGAGGCCTTCGGATATCTTGCCGGAGACTACGACATTGAAGAGGCCAAGAGGCTGACGAAGAGGAATACGAGGCATTTCGCGAAAAGGCAGATGACGTGGTTCAAGCGCGACCCGCGTGTTGAATGGATAATGCTCGCAAAAGATTTCGATACCGAGGAGACGGCAAGGGCGATATGGAAAAAGCTCTCTTAGTAACCGTAGAATTTTTCGACAAGGAATATAAGGACACCTGGAAGCTCGACGATACAAATTATGAGCTCAGGGAACTGGTCAGGTCCGCGGGCCTGCAGGTAGTCGACCTTGTCGAATGTTTCAAGGACAAGCCGGTCGCCGGGCATTATATCGGGAAGGGGAAGGCCGAGGAGATAAGATCTATCTGCAAAGATAAGGGGGCCGATGTCGTGATATTCGGAGATGACCTGACCTCCTCGCAACAGCAGAACCTCGAGGAGTCCATCGGCGTCAAGGTAATAGACAGGACGCAGCTCATCCTCGATATCTTTGCGCGCAGGGCCCATTCGACCGAAGGCAAGGTGCAGGTAGAGCTCGCCCAGCTCGAATACCTCCTGCCGCGCCTCAAGGGCAAGGGCATAATGCTTTCACGGCTCGGCGGCGGCATAGGTACCAGGGGCCCCGGCGAGCAGAAGCTCGAGATGGACCGTAGGAAGATAAGGGAAAAGATCTCGAGGTTGAAAGACAGCCTCTCGAAGATCCACGAACGCAGGGAAGAGCTCCGCCGAAGGCGCCACGAGGGTGAGATCTCGATAGTATCCCTGATAGGATATACGAACGCGGGAAAGTCGACCCTGCTCAACGCTCTTACTGATTCGGACGTGCTGTCGCAGGACCGGCTCTTCTCGACGCTTGACCCGACCGCGCGCAGGTTCGTGCTGCCGAACAACCAGAAGGTCGTCTTCGTCGATACGGTCGGTTTCCTGCACCGTCTGCCGCACCATCTCATCGAGGCGTTCAAGGCCACGCTTGAGGAAGTCGCCGAGGCGGACATAATCATACATGTGCTTGACGCGTCGAGCCCGATGGTGCATGAGCTCAGCCAGGCGGTATACGAGGTGCTCGAAGAGCTGGATATACGCGATAAGACGATAATAACTGTGCTGAATAA
>JAGONY010000061.1 GCA_017992785.1 Candidatus Omnitrophota bacterium
CTGGCTGTCGTATTCCTTCCAGTCCCTGGCCCAGCCCGGCATGCCGCCTTCCTCGAGCATAAAAGGCACCATCCCGTTCGGGTACTGCCTCTTCGCTATCCAGTCGAGGAACTCCTTTACGTCGTCGTTATAACCCATCCTCAGCATCGCGGCCGATATCAGCGCGCCGTCTCGCATCCAGGCCTTCTTGTAATTTCGCGAGCCGGGCTGAAGTTTAAGCAGGTCCTTGTTTATCAGGATATACCCGAGGTTCGCTTTCATCGCATCTACTATCTCGCGATCCGGAACATCTATCTGGAAGGCATCAAGCTTCGCTTCCCAGTATTTCTTCTGTCCCTTCAGGAGTTTTTCGAAATGTGCCGCGGCCTTGCCCGGTTTCTTCGGCAGGCCCTGCACCTCTTCGTGCAGCGGTATGGCGAAATAGTAATCCGCCTTCTTTCCCGGCTTCAGGCCGAAGGCGAACTCCAGCGCGCCCGAGGCAAGCTTGTCCGGGTCCTCGACGGACCTCTCATCCGGGACCTTGCCGGATTCTATCACGTTCACGATATCGTCCTGTTTATACCTGACCGCGCCGAAGGCATCCGGCCTCGACATCGATATGACGGCGGCTGCGCCGTTGACCTTGACGGCAGGCATATCCGCGTCCTCGCAGGAAAGGCTCCTTATCTCCGAGAGCCCCCCGTATTGCCACGGAGGGTTCACCTGGAAGGGCCTCACCGTAAGGAAAAATTTCCCGGTAACTTCCTCTTTCGTGGTGTTCTTTATCGTATACCACGCGTACGACGCGGATTTTCCGCGTTCACCCGAGGCGAAAAGCCGCTGCGTGAATACTATCCCGTCCTTCTCCCACGTGACCGACGGCAGGGGCAGGTATCCCTTCTCCATCGACTGGGTCACTTCGGAGTTTCCCGACGTAATTAGGCCGCCGCGGCCGGTATAAAGATAAGGCATCAGCGAGAAACTCTTCCAATAGGGCTCTATCGTGCCGTCCTCGCACAACAGGCTCTCCTTGTCATCGCCGTCTATGCCGGCGACAGTCCAGAATGCCTGCTGTTTTGAAAGCCATTTCGGGTAATAGCCCGAAGGCGCCTCCTCCGCCAGCAGCTCGTAATGCTTCTGCGGCGTCGCGGACTCGTCAGCGCCTTTGATCGAGATATCCTTTATAGAATAACCGCAGCCCGTGTTGCTCTCCCTGAACGATATCTTTATATGCCGGGCTTTTGTTACGTCGAGATATACAAGGTCCTTGCTGCCGTTGCCTTTTTCGGTGGAATATACCTTCTTCCAGGAGTCCCCGTTATCCGACGTAAGTATATCGTATGACTTTGCGTAGTTCAGCCCCCAATTCAGCTGCACGCCGCCTATATCCTTCGGCTTCTTCAGGTCAATGGCTATCCACGCATCCGAGCGCGAATCGTTGAGCCACTCGGTCGAGCGGTCCCCGTCGAAAGCGTTCAGCGGGTCGCTGCCCTGCTGGGTCGAGGAACCGGTGACGGCCGGCTCTTCATCCGCGCCTTTCACGGACAACTCGAGTATCGAATAGCCCCAGAAAGTGCCGCGTTCCTTCATGTATATCCTTATATACCTTGCGGGGGCCTTCCTGAAATATACCTCGTCGGTCCCACCGTCGCTCTCGGAGGTCTCGAAGACCGTTTTCCAGGAGGACTTGTCATCCGATAACTGTACCTCGTAGGATTTCCCGAAGGCGGCTTCCCACCCTATCGAGATGCCTGCGACATCCTTCTGCTCGCCGAGGTCCACAATAAGCCATTGCGGGTCTTCAAAAACACTGCTCCATCTGCTCTGGTGATTGCCGTCCATAGCGTTAGCGGGCCCGTAAAGATTGCTCTCGCTTGACGATGCGGTCACCTGCAGGGCGTCTGCCTGCGCGAAATTTACCGTAAGCGCGGTGATGATAAAAAGGCGGGATAATACGGCGATCGCTGACCTGAGATTCTTTTCCATAACCTGTGGCCTCCGGGATATTTTTGTTTATTATATGACTTTTTGCCCATGAGCGCAATAATATTGCGCCCGTCGGGGTCCCGGATAGCCCCTGTTCACAAGATTGGCCCCGCATCTATCTTATTTTTGGGGGATGAGACTTTTGCGGAGCCAATCCTGCAAACTGTCAACTATTTACTTCTTCCTTCTTGAAACACCAAACAAACCAACTAAACCCGAGCCGAGTAAAAGCAGGCTTGCCGGTTCCGGAACGGCAGCGATATCGATCGATGCGTCGTCCCAGTAGAATTCACCGCTGGCGCCGCCAGAGGTCTTCTCAACGAGAAGGTTGACGAGGACCGTCTCCGTGCCTGCCGGTGTCGTCACCGTGGTCGTGAGGTTCGTCCAGTCGAACGTTCCGGTCGGGGCTGTTACAGCCGTCTTATTGAGCTGTACACCGCCCATGTCCTTGAACTCAAGCTGGAGCTTGGGGTTCGCGTAATTACGGGCTGTGGCCTTGAGCCACGTAGAAGCCGTAATCTGCTGCCCGCCGCCGATGCTTACTTCCTGGCCCCATCCTGCCCACAAGTTCCTGGGCGATCCGGTATTGGCCGTCATGGTGATCCTGCCGCTCTGAGCGCCGGAATACTTCTCCGCTGTCGACGTCTTCATTACTACGTCCGTCGCGGTCGGGAATTCACGAAGACCCCACCAACCGTCGGGATCAGCGTTATCACCCATCGGTGTCTCGAAGCTGGAATTTACCAGCATGTTGGCGTGCGCTGCCGATGATAATGAAAGTACTAACCCAACTACTAACCCGAGGAAGAAAATTTTCTTCACTTTTTCACCTCCTTCCGTAATGGATTTTACTTATCTCCCCGAAACCTAAGATCCGCTTGCTTCAACTGCCCTCGTGGGCATCTTTTATCAAAAAAAATATGCCAAAGTTGAATTAACAAAGATGTCTGTGAACTTGTAAGATTCTACCACCGAATACTGCTTTTGTCAAGACTACAAATTTGCTATTTTTGGGGAAGAAATGCCCACGTGGGCTACCTCCTCCCCAGAGGAGGTGTCCTGCTTTACCGGCTGATAGCCGGTAAAGCAGGATCCTACTTGACCTATTTCACGAATGCGATATCATCGATGTATACGGTGCCCTGTTTCTTAGCGGCACAGGTCATATCATCAAATACGATAACAAACTCCGACAGCGAGCTCTTGTCCGTCAGCCCGCCGAAAGAGCTGAGCGGTATGGACACTTCCTGCCAGTCCTTCGTTATGTTTGATACGACGTACTTTCCTACTTCTCCCTTATCGTTCTTTATCTCGAGCTTCATCTTCGGGGAGAAGCCGGCGACCTCGTCACCTTTTATCCAGAACGTGACCTTGTCATACTGGGTACCGTCCGCGCTGTTGAGCTTCATCCAGACACCGTTATAAGCGGGATTAGGCGAATCTACGTCATAATCAACCTGCAGGGCAAAACCTTTGTCCCCGTGCTTGGTATCGGGGTTGAAATTGATCTTGCATCCCTGCGTAGCGTCGTTCGGATCTTTGTCCCACGCGCCGAAATCACCGCCGACGTTATTCGGCTTGTCTCCCGTATCGAAATCCGCTATTACCAGCGTCGCAGCATATGAAGACCCGGACACGGCCAGAGCGACGATCATTACCGCAAATAATCCTTTTATCTTATCCATCTGGTTTCCTTGACCCTCCTGGGTTTCTTAAACTGGATGGCCCCTTGTCTTGAGGGGCCATCCGTTATCTATTTACCTTGCTGGTTACTTCCTCTTTCTCAGGCCGAGCAGGCCTACGAGGCCCGAGCCGAGTAAAAGCAGGCTTGCCGGTTCCGGGACAGGCACAGTATCAGCCATGGCATCATCGAAATAGGCAGAGCCGCTGGGGCCCGTGGCCGTATTTCTCATGAGCACCGTAAAGCTGGCTT
>JAGONY010000062.1 GCA_017992785.1 Candidatus Omnitrophota bacterium
ACCGCTTCGTCAGGAAATTCCATCACCTGAAGGACGCGGAGACGGACGAAATAATAAAATATACGGCGAATTTCTATAACAATTCCGTCGCGGTCGGCGAGCGCGACCAGCTGCATTTCGTCACATACATCATACGCGACGTCAGGTGGCTTATCGGGGATTTCCAGGCCATAAGGACGCTGATCTCCTACAGGAAACTGCTCACATATTACCACCAGTGGCACTTAAGCTGGGCGATCGGAAGGCTGCTCTCCGACCCGATGCTCTTCTGCTTCATAATACTGATGTGCATGCTCTGGATATTCCCCTTTATCCTTATCGTGCCTACGAATTCAAGCGCTTATATCCTGACGCTGGTGCTCTCGTTCTTCGGCATCATATTCGTGCACAGGTTCATAGACCCCGTAAGGTACATATTCCGCAGGTCCCGCGCCGAAGGGCGGCCCATACGTCCGGTCTACTTCGCGATAGAGCTCATAGACCAGTTCTTTAACAGCGTCCTGCAGACGATAGAGACGACCATCTCGTCCCTGCAGTTGACCGTCATAAAACCCCTGCTCTCATACTCGATATATAAATCCGAGAAAGCCAACAAAGTCCCCGAGTGGAAGACATCAAGCACGCTCTCCCTTATGGAGCTCGAGGGCAGGATAACGAAAAACGAGTTCAGGGACATAAAGATCGAGGAAGCCCAGAAGATGGGCCTGATAATAACGTCGATAGCGGCCATATATATAATTACGGGAATAGCGCCGATGACCATATTCGGGATATTCGGCATCCTGCCTTGGGCCGGTTCGCTGATGTTCGGGCGTTACGCCATCGCGGCCATCGGCAAGGTCAGGGACCTGGATCCGCGCAGCCTCACGCGCCGCGAAAAGCTGAAAAAGGCCTATATAATAGTTTCCTCGACCCTGTTGCTTGTCATAATGCTCTCCGCCCTTAAGGGGCTTCCGAGCCACAACAAACACGACATGATAAAATTCGTCCTGCCGGAATCAAGGGATAAGTTCAGTTATTCCGCGCGGGAAGAGGTCCTGCTCGATAAGATGCGGGATGACCTCAAGAAGATAGAGTTCTATATTCCCGATAAGGTCATCGACAGTAAACTGGCCCCCGTGCTGAAGTCCCGCGAGGGAAAGACGAAACTGCTTGCCGAGGTGCTTCCGGTCCAGGAGAAGCTTTCGGTGGCAATACCGATATTGAAACCCTCGGCCGTTGACGCGGTGCCCCCTGTCGTGCGCGAGGCCATATCCCCTCTCGAAGAGCCGGAGCTTGGAGACCTTACCGCTTTCAGGAATTTCTTCGACGCGTCGGACAAGATGGGAAAACGGCGCCTGCTCGCCTCCACCGCGCTCGCGGGGGCCAAGATCGCGCTTTCGCTTAAGTTCAACATCGCGGGAATGGCTATAATGGCGCTCGACAGGGCCGAAGGGCTCGGGATGATAGCGCGTTACGGCAAGGAATACCCGTGGTTCAACGTGCTTGACCCGCTTACCGGGCAGTTCTGGTTCGAAACGAGCCGCGAGACGAGAATGTCCATGAAGGACATAGCGGAGGTCTTCAAATGGGAAGAGACGAAGAAATACTGGAACGCGGATTTCGCCAGGAAACGGGGCATCTGGAAGCGTTACGAATACCTCCAGAGGGGCATCCTGTCGTTGTATTATTCGGGGCTCGAAGTGAACGAAGAGAACCTCAGGAAGTTCTTCGCCGAATATGATAAGATGCCGCAGTTCCGCAGGAAATACCCGTCCGTCCCGTTGAAGCCGTTCCAGCTCGTGCCGGAGCCCGCAAAGAACGCTTTCCAGCTGCTCGGCACCGTCACCTTCTACGTCCCGGTGCTGAAGATCATCCCTTCCACCCAGATCCCATACGGCACGATACTCGGCATCGTCGAGACCGTTGTCGCGGGCAAACAGGGAAAGCTCGAATACCTTATCGTCACCGGCATGAAGAACAACATGTCAACGGAAGAGGTAATGGAATACCTCGGTTTCGATTATGTGAATTACGCCTGGAATAAGACCTCCGTCCCGAGCGAGATGTATAAGGTCAACAGGGACAGGTTCCTCTATGATTACAGGAAGAAAGGCGTCAAGAAGGTCGATTATGAAAGGAACGACATCAAGCTCATATGCATTATGTCGGATTACCGCATGGCGCTCGACACATGGCAGACGCTCGGCAACGAAGGCAAGCCCTCGAACTACGTGATAAAAGAGACCGCCGATAAGCTCAGGGGCTACCTTGTCGGGATATGGGAAAGGGTCGGAGACAAATATCCAGGCCTCAAGGACGGCATCAGGGCAAAAGGCATCGGCGAATACCTCGCCGTGTCCTATTACGTCATGGCCGAAAGATACGGCTGGAGCATGGACGATTACATGGATTACCTCGGCCCCCAGCTTGAGGAGGCCGCCGAGCTGAAGGAACGGGGCGTGATCATCGATGAAAAGACGGTCAACGAGGTGATGTTCAACAACGAGCTCAGGCAAAAGGGCATCTTTGAGGACCCTCGCCTCTCCCCCCGCGAGAATGCGGGCATTATCTCGAGGATAGAAAAACGCATCGAAAAACAATCGGACGCCGGCAAGGAGATGACCGGCTACATTTGGCTCTCCTCCCTCATGCTCGAGGCGAAGGCAAACCGCATAGATGTTGACCCGGCCGAGTTCGCCTCGAAGTTCATGCAGATATATGAAACGGGCGTCTCCTCGGGAATGAGCGAGAAGCCGTGGTGGGAAAAGAGCGGCTACCTTACGCTGATATACTACAAAGCCGGTTTCAGCGGCGTTGCCGAGCTGTTCGATTATTTCGACGACGAATTCAGGATGTCGGAAGCCTGGCACAAACAAAAACTCGAGCTTCCGGCCGGGTTCGTATCGGGCGTCGTAGAAGCCACTTACCGCGATATGGGATATGCCGAGAGCCAGGTCCGCATACTCTCGGGCCAGACCCCCGAAAAGATGAAGCTCGACATCGCCTACGAGTTCCTCGCTAAGCTCGTTATCGAGACTGAGGCGAACTCCATAGAGGCCGGCCCGAAGGCCCTCGCTTCCGAATTCATGGAGTTCTACGGCGCGGGAATGTCATCGGGATACGGCAGGATACCCTGGTGGAACATAAGCGGTTACCTGATGCTTGAATACGAAAAGAACAAGGCTGCCCAGGGATGGAACGGGATCGGCGACTACTTCAAATATTACTCTCCGGTCTTCGCCGCGATAAACGCCTGGTTCACCGAAGACCTTCCCCTGCCCTCCGGCTTTGAGTACGAGAACGCGTTCCGGCTCCAGATACTCAAACGCAAGCTCAGCCGCGACCCGAGGACCGAAAAAGACGGCGGCCGCGTACTTAGGGTCATCGAGGGCACGGTCGAGAATGAGGCCCCGGTCATAAAGAGGTTTAACGCTTATATGACGCTCGCCCGGCTCAGGGAGGATTTCAAACTCGATTTCGGCCGCGAGCTCGGCGCGGAGGAGATGCAAAGGCTCGCGTCGGTCCTCAAGGATTTCTGGAACGAACTTCCCGTAAATTACCCGAACCTGCCGTTCTTCGTGCCCGGCATAACGGAGAAGATAGCGATCAACTCCCTCGCCTTCAAAAACCACCGCGACGCGGAAAAGGCCGCCTTCCTCGCCGAGATAAACGGGTTCTGGCCCTTGAAGATACCTGAGGGCATCGAATCCGGCATCAGGGACGAGGTCGAGGAAAAAACCGGCATACGCATAACCGACGGCAGGGTCCTGCACTATACGACACTGCAGACGGGCATAAGCATGCTGAGCAACCTCGGCGTCACGGTCACGGAAACGGATATCGTAAGGGCTATGCAACTGAGGCTTTTGATAAGGTCTGCCG
>JAGONY010000063.1 GCA_017992785.1 Candidatus Omnitrophota bacterium
TGTCTATGATCTTCTGTTTCACGAACTCGAAATAGAGCTCATTGCCTTCCCTGATGCGCTCGCCGGCTCCGGTGAAGACGCAGACGCCCTTGTGCCTCTGCACGATATTATGGATGAGCTCGAGCATCAGGATACTTTTGCCGAGCGCCGCACCGCCGAGCACGCCGATCTTTCCGCCCTTCGAGAACGGGAAGAGCAGGTCAATTATTTTTATCCCGGTCTCTAAAATTTCTACCTTGCGCCCGGCGTAGCGCTCCGGATCGAGGTCAAGCCCCACCGCGCCTTTCCTTATCGGGGCCGTCTCCTCGGAGGTTATCGGGCCTTTCCTGTCTATCGGCTCGCCGAGAGCATTTATTACCCGGCCAAAGACCCCGCGCCCGACGGGTATCTTTATAACTTCATTGAGAGAGGCCGCATCGGCGTTGTGCTTGATGTTGAGCGTAGAGGCAAGCGCAATGCAACGCACGACATTTCCCTTGAGGTGCTCGGCGACCTCAAGCACGACCCTGCGACCGTCGTGCGTCTTCGTCTCGACCGCGTCATAGAGGTTCGGTATCTTGGCGCCGTCGTCGAACCTGACGTCCACGACCGGGCCCTGCACCGATATGACCCGTCCTGCCTTGCTCAAACCGCCTCCTTCCGCAGTATCTGCGACGAGAACGTCTCTCGGATACCCTTGTCTATCAGGTTGTGCTGGCTCTTGAAGAACTGGAATTTCAGCGACTTGTCGCGCTGCTCCAGCACCTGGTGGCTCTCCTCAAGATGGACCGCCCTTGCCGAGAACTCCGAAAGCTTGCTGTCCTCGAAGACCTCGAAAAGTTTCTGCGTTATCCAGGTCTCGACGAGGTATTCGATCATGCGCGGAAGCGCCGACTCGACGATTATGTACCCCGCCTCCTCGATGAGCTTCTGCCGCTTCTCGAAGAGCTCGTTGCACGGGAGCGCCTTAAGGACCTCTATCTCATGAACCGTAAATGAGACGGGCCTCGGGTAGACCAGTATCAGCCGGCTGAAATTCCCGCTCAAGCTCTCCTTCATTATATAATCCCTGACCTTTATCGCCGACTCATACCGCCCTTCCGTCGTCACTCCGGGGAACTTTACGAAATCCCTCCCGAGGTCGTTCAGGTAAGCGGCCCCTTTGTCGCCGATTATTATCAGCTGCGCCTTATCCGCGCCGGGATACGAAAGCGCGGTGGTTATTACTCGCACGTTCAGGCCGCCCATGAAGCCCTCGTCCGAGGTGACCATTATTATCCCGAGCTTCCCGGTGCCCGCGACGAACGGGTGGCTGACACCGCTGAAATCTATCATCTGGAAGAACCCTTCGAACGCGCTCTCAAAGCTCACGAAACGTTCCTTCTTTTTCTGGAGCATCCTGAACTGCGCGAGCGCGATCCATTTCAGCGCGTCGAGCAGCTCGGTGAGCTCCATGTTCATCCTGAGCTCTTTCTTAAGCCTTTGTGTCGAGAGCATCTATTTCACGCCCTTCCCTTTAAAGAACGCGACTATGCAATCGTTGAGTGACTTTTTTATCTCCGGAGTAAGCTCCTTCTTCTCCGATATCTCGCCGACCAGCGACGGGAACTCCTTCTGCGCGAAGCCCAGTATCCTGTCCTTGAAATCCGTTATATCCGCCTTTGACAATACGTCGAGGACGTTGCGCCTAAGCGCGTAGAGCAGGATGAGCTCCTTTACGGCGGGGTATGGGTCGTTCTTGTTCTGCGCGAACAGGTGCGTCAGCGCCTCGCCGTGCTTCAGGCGCACGTTCACTTCGTCCGAGACGCCCGTCTTGAAACGCGTGATCTTAAGCAGTTCGTTATACTGTATGTACTCGAGCCGCAACATCGCGGAGAGTTCCCTCATCGCGGGGTTCTGCGCCTTGTTGCCGATCCTGGATACCGAAAGCCCGACGTCGACGGCGGGCTTGAACCCTTCGTTGAAGAGCTGGGTATTCAGGTATACCTGGCCGTCCGTCATCGAGACGAGGTTCGAGGATATATAACCGGTCACGTCGCCCTGCAGTGTCTCGACGATCGGGAAGAACGTCATCGAACCTCCGCCGCATTCGGGGCTCAGCTTTCCGGCGCGCTCCATCAGCTGGGAATGCAGGTAGAAGACGTCGCCGGGGTACGCCTCGCGTCCCGGAGGCCTCTCGAGCAGCAGCGATATCTGCCTGTATATCCAGGCGTGCTTCGTGAGGTCGTCAAAGACGACGAAGACATGTTTTCCTTTGTCCATGAAATATTCTCCGAGCGCGCAGGCGGTATACGGCGCGAGGTACTGTTCGCCGGCGGAGCACGATGCCGTCGCGGAGACGATCATCGTGTAATCCATCGCCCCGGAGCTTTTCAGTGTCTCGGCTATCCTCTCGAGCGTCGAATAGGCGCGGCCGACACAGCAGTATATGCAGATGATATCCTTGCCCTTCTGGTTTATTATCGCGTCGGTACATATCGCGGTCTTGCCGGTCATCCTGTCGCCGATTATGAGCTCCCTCTGGCCCCTGCCTATCGGTATCGTCGAGTCGATTATGAGCACTCCCGTCTCGAACGTCTCGGTTATCGGCACCCTCTCGAGCACGGACGGGGCGTCCCTGAACACGGAATAATGCCCGCTCGGCTCTATCGGGCCCCGGCCGTCCATCGGCTCCGCGAGCGCGTTTACCGCCCTGCCTATAAAATTCTCGCCGACAGGTATGTTGAAAGGCTCCATCCTGCTGAATACGCTGTCGCCGACTTTTACCTCGTCGGTCTTGCCGAGCAGCAGCACCGGTATCTCATCGTTGACGAAGCCCATGACCATGCCCTTCGCGTTCTCAGTAATGTCGACGAGCTGGCCGTTCATGCAGTTCTCGAGGCCGGTCACTTTCGCGATGTCTTTCTTTATCTCGCGTATCTGCCCGACCTCGCGTATCTTTATCGTTTCAGTCCGTATAGGCATCCTTTAACCTTCCGATGATGCTGCCGTCTATTATTATGCTCCCGAGCTTTATGACCGCCCCGGCAACAACGCCCTTATCTGCCTTCTCGGTCAGGGAGACCTTCTTGCCGGCTTTCTTCGAGACCGCGGCGGCTATCTTCTCGACCCATTCCCTGCCCATCTCGTACGGGACCGACACCTCGCCCTTTTCCGCGGCCTCCGCGAGTTTCCTGCCGTCGGCCTTCTCGAGTTCGCCTATAAGTTCCTCGACCAGGTCCTCATGCATGCGCTTCAGCTGTTTCGAG
Organism: Candidatus Omnitrophota bacterium; assembly: GCA_017992785.1. Taxonomy (GTDB): domain Bacteria; phylum Omnitrophota; class Gorgyraeia; order Pluralincolimonadales; family Pluralincolimonadaceae; genus UBA6215. The sequence continues at coordinate 3,228 of JAGONY010000063.1, forward strand.
GATAGCACCTTCGCTACGAGCTTGCGCGAAGCGTCGAGCACCTTCGACTGCGCCTGCGCCTCTATCTCCTGCTTTATCTTGCTGCGGGTATTTACCGCCTGGTTGACTATGCGTTCGCTCTCGTCGTGCGCCTTGGACAGCGACTCTTCCTTTATCTTCTCGGCCTCTACCTTCGCCTCTTCCCTCAGGCGGCGCGCCTCCTCTTCGGCTATCGTGACCTTTGCCCTGTATTCCTTGTCCACCGATTCCATCTTGGCGGAGAGGTCCTGCGTGCGCCTCAGGTACTCCTCCTCCATCTGCTTGAGCCGCTTCGCCTCTTCCGCCGAAGCGGAATACATGAGCTTGCGCAGGACAAAGACGAGCGCGGCGAACGTCACGACCTGCAGTATTATCATCGGGATCAGTATCTCCATCAAGTCCTCCGGCTATTTACCGAACAGTTGGAACATTATCAGCATCGCTATCACCGCTATCGCCTCGGCGAAGAGCAGCGCTATTATCATCGCGGGCAGTATCTTCGGCGCGGCCGAC
>JAGONY010000064.1 GCA_017992785.1 Candidatus Omnitrophota bacterium
ACCATAAGGACCTTCTTGTTCTTCTCCGCGGCCTTCAGCATCTGTTGCGCGTCATCCACCTTAAGGGCGAGCGGCTTCTCTACGAAGACGTGCTTTCCGGCGGAGAGCGCTTTGATCGCCAGTTCGGCGTGCGTCTCCGATGGCGTCGTTATGATCACCGCGTCCACTTCAGGGTCTTTGGTTATATCCCCGAAGTTCGACGTCTTCGCGGCCTCCTTGCCCGCGACCTTATCGAGGGCTTCCTTGCTCTTGTCGCAGCATATCTTCATGCGGCAATCCTTGAGGCCCGAAAATACGCGGTAGTGGTTCTGTCCCCACCTTCCCAAGCCCGCCTGCGCGAGGGTTATCATATCGCCTCCCTTAATATTTTTGAGATATACCCGATATCACCGCCGCCCATCTTCGTATGGAACGGCAGCGCGATGCAGTGTTCATACGCCCATACCGACCCGGGGTAATCCCGGTCCTTTAACGAGTACTTTTTCCTGTAATAGGGCTGACGGTGTATCACTATGTTGCTGATCGTCGCTTCAATGCCCTTCTTTCTCAAGCGCGCTATAATACCATGCACATCTTTCGTGCCGTCTGCCGCTATGATAAAGGACTGGTATATATGCCTGTATCCGCCCGGCACTCTTTCGGGCACCACGCGCGCGCAACCCGCGGATGCTATCGCCTTCCGGAATCTCTTTGCGAGCGCCAATCTCCTGCTGATTATCTTCTCGACCTTCCTGACCTGCGCGATGCCAAGCACGGACGATATTTCGGATATCCTGTAATTGAACCCCGCTTCCGAGAAGATCCTTTCGCTTCCCGAAAGTTCCATGCCGTGTTCCCTGAACTTCCTGAGCGACCTCGCGAGCTTCGCGTCGTTGGTGGTTATGAGCCCGCCTTCCCCTGTCGAGATCACCTTGCGCGGATGGAAACTGAAGCATCCGATGTCGCCTATGGAGCCGCACATCCTGCCTTTGTATTTCGCGCCGAACGCGCACGCGGCGTCTTCCACCACGCGGATCCCGCGCTTGCGGGCCGCGGACATTATCTCGCCCATCTCGGCCGGATAACCGAACTGGTGCACCGGTATTACGGCCTTCGTTCTCCTGTTTATCTTCCTGAGCATGTCGCCCGTATCTATGTTGAACGTATCCCTGTCGATGTCGGCAAGGACGGCCTTGGCGCCCACGATCTCCACGACATTCGCCGCGGCGGGGAACGTGAAATCCGGGACTATCACCTCATCACCCCGGCCGATCCCGAGCGCAAGCAGCGAAAGGTGCAGAGCGGCCGTGCCGGAGCTGACGGCGACGGCTTCCTTCACCTTCAGATATTTTCTCGCGGCGCCTTCCAGTTCCTCGGTCTTCGGCCCCTTTGTCAGCCACCCCGATTCGATGACCTTCTCCAGTTCGCCCGACACTTCCTTGAACGACAGGTCGGGATAGGCGAGGCGTATCATGATAACCTCCTTATGGGGCAGTCCTCAGCAAGCAATCGCAATAGGATGCTCTGCTGCGCTTCGCAGTCCTCAGCAAGCAATCGCAATAGGACGCCCCGCTTCGCGGGGCAGGCTCCGCCCCCTTCGGTTACATTCAATGTAACTTATCAGCATTTTTCCGGTAATTTCGCCTGTTTTACAGCCTTTCGACTACGTTTGTGTCCACTTCAGCGGCCAACGACCTGCCGAGCAGGTCTACCGTTATCACGAGCGTGCCCTTCTTGTCGTTGAACTTGTTGAATATCCCTACGGCGCCCCTCATCGGCCCGTCAACGACCACGACCCTCTCGCCCTCCTTGAGGTACGGGTGCGGCATGGGATCGACGCCCGACTCGACTATCTTTCTTACGCCCTCTATCTGCTCTTCCGGTATAGCCAGCGGCGACGTTTTCGAGCCGAGTATATTCACGACGCCTTCCGTCTGTTTTATCCCGAGCCAGTCCCTCGGGTTCGCAGGGCATTCGACGAAAAGGTAGCCCGGGAAGAGCGGCCTCGCGACCTTTATCTTCCTGTCCTTCCTCCTGCTCCATTTCTGCACCGTCGGATAGAAAGTATTGACGGAATGTTTCCCGAGCAGGTAGCTTACCTTGAACTCGCAGTTCGATCTCGTCCTTACCGCATACCAATGGAGCGCCGGGGCTATCATATCTCCACCTAAAAATAAAAGACCGGGACCTTCGACAGGTCCGGGTCCGCGTTTATGTTCTTCACCATTTTGTCCTTGTACCGTATAGACGTGACTATTATCGCGTCGGGCTTTAGTTCCTTTATCGCGCCGGGGCCGCCGATCGTGTAATTGAACTTTTTCGTCCCCTGCTTCTGCGGGTCGTCGTCTATGATCCCGAGCAGCTCGATATTCGCTTCATGCGATATCACGAACGCTACCTCCATGACATCGCCCGCGCCGTAGAACACCGCGCGTTTTACGCCCTGCTCAGATATGCGTTTCATCTTTTCGGAGAGGTTCTTCTTGAGGTTTATGTAGTAGCTTACGGTGTATTCGAGGAAATGGTAGGTCAGCCTTGTCTTCTCGGTGAATCCTTCAGGGGTAAGGTAATATGAGATGCGCTTATGGTTGATGCCCTTTATCTTTATATGGCCCTTCTTAGCCATCTTCTTCAGGCACGCGTTCGTAACGCCAAGCGCAACGCCCAGCTTCTCTGACAATTTTCTCTGGGAAGCGTTGGAATCTCTGGAGATCTCCTCCAGCAACTGAAGATTTCGCAAGTCTTCTGTTGGTCTTTGGAAACTGTCGTTAGTAGGCATAACGTTCTAGGTATGAACGATTATATTTTACGTTATAACCTGTGTCGTGTCAAGGGGAAATAATGATAAGGGAAGTTGTTTTAGCGGGTATTCCTGAAGTACTTTATGGTGTTTCCGAGGCCTTCTTCAAGGGGTACTTGCGGGGCCCATTTAAGGTATCTTCTTGCCTTTTTTATGTCCGGGCGGCGCAGCTTCGGATCGTCCTCGGGAAGCGCTTTATGCGTTATCTTCGACCTGCTCCCGGTTATCTTTATTATGAGCTTCGCTATCTCCGATACCGTGACCTCGTTAGGATTGCCGATATTCACCGGCTCGTTGATCCTTGAGGACATCAGCGCGTATATGCCCCTGACGAGGTCATCGATATAGCAAAAACTGCGCGTCTGCCCGCCCTTGCCGTATACTGTAAGTGCTTTTCCTGTAAGGGCTTGCATAATAAAATTCGGGACAGCCCTCCCATCGTTCTTCCTCATCCTCGGTCCGTATGTATTGAATATCCTGACTATCCTTGTGTCCAGGCCGTGCACCCGGTGGTATGCCATAGTCATCGCTTCGGCGAACCTCTTGGCCTCGTCGTATACTCCCCTCGGGCCTATCGGATTGACGTTGCCCCAATAAGACTCGGGCTGAGGATTCACCAGCGGATCGCCGTAGACCTCGCTCGTTGAGGCGAGCAGGAACTTCGCGCCTTTCGCTTTCGCGAGCCCAAGCGCATTATGCGTGCCGAGGCTTCCTACCTTCAGCGTCGGTATCGGGTATTTATGGTAATCTACCGGGCTGGCAGGCGAGGCGAAATGCAGCACGTAATCCACCCGGCCGCCTATACTTATC